>CAZEHQ010000006.1:0-49228 GCA_964512165.1 uncultured Gemmatimonadaceae bacterium
GGTGGAGACCGCCGTCGATGCCCGCACCGGCGTGCCGGCGGTGAGTCTCCACGGCGAGCGCCGTCAGCCCACCCCCGAGGAGCTCGATCGGCTGGACGTGCTGCTCTTCGACATCCAGGACGTGGGCGTGCGGTTCTACACTTACCTGTACACCATGAGCCTGGCCATGGAGGCCTGCGCCGAGGCGGGCGTTCCTTTCGTGGTTCTCGACCGGCCGAACCCGCTCGGCGGCCTCGTGGTGGAGGGAAACGTGCTCGAGGCGCCGGCCTTCGTCTCCTTCGTGGGGCGCTACCCGATCCCGGTGCGCTACGGTCTGACCATCGGTGAGCTGGCGGGGCTGTTCAACGAGGAGTACGGGATCGGCGCCGACCTGCACGTGGTCGAGATGAGGGGATGGCGGCGGAGCATGCGCTGGCGCGACACCTCCATCCCCTGGGTGCCGCCGTCACCGAACATGCCGACCCCGGAGACCGTGGAGGTGTACCCGGGCATGTGCTTCTTCGAGGGGACCAACGTCTCCGAGGGCCGGGGCACGGCGAGCCCCTTCGAGCAGATCGGCGCCCCGTACATCGACGGGTTTGCCCTCGCCGGCCGCGTCGAGGCCCTGGGGCTGCCAGCCGCCGCCGTCAGGCCGGTCTTCTTCCAGCCTTCCTTCGGCAAGCACGAGGGCCTCTCCTGCGCGGGGGTCCAGCTGCACGTCACGGGAGACGAGGGCTTCTCCCCCGTGCGTACCGGCTTCCACCTGCTCGCCGCGGTGCGCCGCGGCTGGCCGGAGGAGTTCGAGTGGCGCACGAACCCCGAGGGCATCCACAACTTCGACAAGCTCGCCGGCACCGACACGGTCCGCGAAGCCCTGGACGCCGGCGGCGATGTGGACGACCTGATCGAGCAGTGGGCGCGGGACCGGCACCCCTTCGAGGAGTGTCGGCGGCGGCACCTGCGCTACTCTGGGTGAGGCCGCGTTGACCGGCTTTCGAAGGCCGGCTTGATTCTCCTCCATGCCGGCGCCGCTCGAACCAGGGACTTTCCTCATCGCCTCTCTCGGCCTGGAGGATCCCGCCTTCTCCAGAACCATCGTCCTCATTCTGCAGCACATGCCGGACGAGGTCACCCTCGGGGTGGTCATCAACCGCCCTCTCGGGGAGCGGGCCAAGCTCTACCCGCGGGAAGAGCTCGACCGCCTGACGCTGGGGATGGGACGGGAATCCGCCGGCCGCGGCGAGATGTTCTACCAGGGAGGTCCGGTGGAGCCCGGCTCCCTGATCTTCCTGCACCGGGTGGAGCACCTCCGGGGAGAGGCTACGCCGATCCGCCCCGGGCTGTTCGCCGGCGGCGATCTCGACTCCCTGCGCGAGTACCGGGCCGGGGCCGGGGAGTCCCCCTTCCTGCGCTTCTTCCTGGGTTACTCGGAGTGGCAGCCGGGTCAGCTGGAGTCGGAGATCGCCCTCGGCGCCTGGATCCTGGCCCCCGGCGACCTCGACCTGATCTTCAGCGACGATCCGGGGGCCATGTGGCAGCAGGCCCTGATCGCCCTGGGCGGCAAGTACGTGCCCATGTCCTTCATCCCCGAGGACCCAACCCTCAACTAGCAGATCAGGCCGCGCTTGGCGCGGATCCCGTGCAGCATGGGGTCGTCGCCGATCCAGCGTTCGTCCACCGGCTCCGAGGCCAGCTGGTAGCGGGAGTCGGAGGACAGCCGGATGCGGTCGGAGCGGTTGTCGAAGCTGGCGTGCATGGTGTACATGCTCAGCACCAGCAGGTCGCCGGCGCGGTAGTCGGCGGTCAGCCAGCGCCCGCCCAGCTCGCGCCGGGTGGCGATGGCGTCCGGGGAGTAGTGCCCGCGCCCCTGCCACTCGATCCGCTGTTGCTCCTCGGCGGTCAGCTCCCGGCCATCGGCCTGCGCATGGGGGACGATGCGGGCCCCGTCTCCCCGGTTCTCGCAGTACATGTCGACATCGGCGGCGCCGTAGGTGCGGCGCACCTCCTGCAGGCGATGCGATCCCTCGAGGACGAGGAGACCGCCGTGCTCGCGAGGAACGTCGCCGAGGGGCGTCCAGGAGGTCCGGAGGTCCTTCGTCCCCCGGCCCATGAAGACCACGTCGTAGTGGGGCTGGGTCACCGACGGTCCCGGCATCTTGGCGCGGAACCAGGTGTAGTCGAAGTGGCGCACGGGGCCGCCGAGGAGGCCCTCGTAGAAGGCGATCATGGGGCCGGCGTACAACACCCGCTCCAAGGGGGCGTTGTCTCTGGCCAGGTCGTGGGCGTTGGCCAGGTCGGCCCCGGGGAGCACGACACCGTCCATGAGGGGGTGATCGGTGTCGTCCACGACTCCCGCCAGCGCCAGCCGCCGCAGCACCTCCCGCCGCGCATCGAGGACCTCCGCGCGGCACAGCAGTCCGGGCAGGAACAGATATCCGTCCTCGGCCAGCCGCTGCCGCTGAGCCTCGGGGTCGCGGGCGATGTCGTGGGAGCGCCGGAGCTCGCCGAGGGCGTCCGCCCCGGCATCCATGGCCTCGCCGTTGTAAGTCGGTCCGGATTCGATCGCGTCTCTCATGCTTGCCAAAGGAAAAAGCCTGATTGCCCTCCGTCCACACCTCTTGCTATCTTAGGCACTCCCCCGCCAATTGCTCCATCCGTACTCCCGCTTGTCCCGAAGACGACGGAGCCTGCATGCGCTCTCTGCTCCGGATTCCTGTACGCCTTCTGTGCCTGGCGTGGTTGTCCATCACCCCCATCAGCGCCGCCGCGTACGATGTCGGCGACAGCCCGCCCTTCGCCTCCGCCCTGCTGCTGGAGGCCTCCACCGGCTCCGTCCTGTTCGAATACCGGGCCGATACGCCGAGATCCCCCGCCAGCACCCAGAAGCTGCTGCTCCAGCTCGTGGTCATGGAAGCCCTGGCGGACGGCCGTTTCGCCCTGACCGACTCGGTCCACACCTCCGCCCGCGCGAGCCGTACGGGTGGGTCCCAGGTCTACCTGCAGCAGGGGGAGGTCTTTCCCCTGTCGGAGATGATGGCGGCCATCGTCATCTCGTCCGCCAACGACGCCTGCGTGGCGGTGGCCGAGCACATCGCCGGCTCGGTGGAGGGGTTCGTCGCAATGATGAACGCCAGGGCCCGGGAGCTCGGCATGGCGTCGACGCGATGCGTGAACGTCCACGGTCTCGATGATACCCCCCGGGACAAGGGCAACGTGACCACGGCCAGGGATCTCGGCATCGTCGCGCGGGCCCTGCTCCCCCACCGCCAGATCTTCGAGTGGTCCTCGATCCGCATGCGCCCTTTCCGCGACGGCGCCTTCACTCTCTTCACGACGAACAAGCTCCTCCGCCGCTTTCGGGGACTCGACGGGTTGAAGACCGGATACACGAGACGGGCGGGGTCGTGCCTGGTGGCCACCGCCCGGCGCAGCGACATGCGGCTCATCTCCGTCATCATGGGAGCGCGCAGAGAGCGGTTGCGGGACCGGGAGACGGCCCGTCTGCTGGAGTGGGGCTTCGCTCACTTCGTCAAGGGGCCGCTGACCCTGGCGGGTGAGCCGGTGGGCAAGGTTTCCCTCGACTGGGGGCAGGAGCCGGAGGTGGCGGCGGTGACCGCCGACACCTTCGTCGCCGTCCTCACCCCGGAGCAGCGCCGGCGGGTGGAGCGGCAGGTGGAGCTGCCGGAGGAGCAGCCGGCGCCGGTGGCGGCGGGCGACACCCTTGGCGTGCTGCACCTGCGTCTGGACGACGCCGTCCTCGCCCGGGTCGAGTTGGTCGCCGCCGATTCGGTGCCCCGCATGAGCGTCTGGGAGAAGCTGCTCAGCTACTTCTAGGCGCGCGCTGGAGGCGCCGGGGCCTCCTCAGTAGGCGTCCGGCCTGACGGCCAGCGAACGGTCCTCCAGCGGCAGGGCGATGCGGCGGCCACCCTCCCGGCTCGAGGCGACCAGGCCGAGGACGATCTCCTGGCTGCGGCAGGCCAGCTCGATCCCGCCCTGGGTATCGCTGTCTTCGTCGAGAGCTCTCACCAGGTCCTCCATGGCGCGCAGGGTGCCGCTCTCGATGCGCACCTCCGGACCCGCCGTTTCCTCGAGGCCATGGTCGCCGCCCCGGCGCCAGGTGTAGCCGCTCCCGTTGGAAAGGGTGCGCAGCTTGCCCTCGCTGCCGCAGGCCTCGAACTCGTATCCCCCGGAGGCGACGAAGTAGGCGTGCACGCCGTTGGTGAAGCGCACGTACCCCATCTCGATCGGTGGGTCGACGGTCAGGCGCCCCGCCTGCCACTGGTCTTCCGTGAACCGGCAGGTGGCCTGCACGAACTCCGCCTCCCGGTCGCCGGCCAGCATCAGCAGCATGTCCGCGGCGTGGGTGTGCCCCCACTGGGCCGCGCCCGTTCCGCAGTGCCCGATGACCGCCTGCAACTGGCCGATCCTGCCTTCGTCGATCATCTCCCGGGCGTTGCGGTAGAGGTGCACGTAGCGCCGCTGGGTCCCGTAGTTGAACTTGACACCGTTGGCGGTGACCGCCGCAGCCATGGCGTCGGCCTCGGCCATCGAGTTGCACAGCGGCTTCTCGCAGTAGAGGGCGCGCACGCCGTTCTCGGCCGCGAAGATCGTCACCGGCGCGTGCGGCGAAGGCCGGGTGGCGATGCAGACGATGTCGAGTCCCTCCTGCCGGATCATCTCCTCGGGGTCGGTGTACACCGCGGCCGCTCCGTACCGGGCCGCCGCCTCCTCCGCCTTGGTCGCCACAGGGTCGCAGACCGCCGCCAGGTCGGTCCGGGCGCAGGCGCTGACCGCAGCTGCATGGGAGTACGGCAGGAAGAGCTCGCTCTCGGGACGGGCCTTCACCTCGTCGTCGATCGTGGCGCCCATCCGCCCGCATCCCACGAGGCCCGCGCGGTAGGTCGAAGCCATTTCCATCCTCTCTTTCGGGGGCCGGAGCCGGCCTTGACCGTATTTCGGGCGGGCCGTACGCTCTTGCCTCGTCGGGCGATTAGCTCAGCTGGTTAGAGTGCCTGCTTGACATGCAGGAGGTCGCTGGTTCAATTCCAGCATCGCCCACCATCCAAAGCTCTGGGGGGTTCCCCCCGGGGCTTTTTTCTATTCCTCACCGGGGCCTGGCCGCACCAACTGTCCCGCCCGGAACGTGGCCAGGGGCTCCCAGCAGCCCCCGTCGCGTTCAGCGCCTCGGCAGTCCGTCAACCGTCCTTCGGCGTTCCAACTCAGCAGCGCCAGGTCGGCGCAGGCCCCCGGGGCCAGCGTTCCGGCCTCCCCTTGCAGTCCGAGCAGCTCCGCCGGCCGCGCCGTGGCGCGCGCCAGAACCTCGGCCTCGGGCATGCCGGCGGCGATGAACTTCGACATCGTCCGCGGCAGGTCGTGCTGCGGGTCGCTGCCGAGGTGGCGGTTGTACTGATCGGTGGAGACGGTGTCGGGGTAGAATCCCTCGGCCATGGCGGGCTCCGCGTGGTCGAAGCTGAAGGACTGCATGCCGTGGCAGCCGTCGAACAGGACCCCCCGCTCTCTCGCCTCCCGGACCGCCGGACGCACCCTGCCGCCGGCGATGATGTTGTCCTCGAGAAAGCTGTAGGTGTAGGTCACCAGGTCGCCGGCCCGCAGGTGGGGCAGCTGCTCCTCGAGGGGGAAGTCGCCCTGGAACCGCGGACCGTAGAGGATGGGGCGCCCGCAACGCTCGGCGGCCTCGATGCCCCGGCTCATGATCTCCCTCGGATCGTGGGAGATCACCGGGCTCCGCATGGTGTTGAAGGCGATGCCCCAGATCTGGCCGCCGGCCGCGGCGGCGGTGGTGGCACACAGATCGATGTCGGCGTCGTCCAGCCTCTCGAAGCAGTGGGCCCCGCGAGACTCGCCGTGCTTGGACAGGTGCAGGGCCAGCCGAACCCGCGTGCGGCAACCGCCGATCACCTCGTCGCGGTAGGCCGGCCAGTTGAGCGCTCCGGCGTCGCCCTGGGACATGCAGGTGGTGACCCCCCGAGGCAGGAAGTGCTCGTCGGGGTCGACGCCATAGCGCGAGCCCCCGCGCGCCGGATGGGCGTGCATGTCCACGAGGCCGGGCAGCAGCAGGGCGTGCGGGTAGTCCAGGGTCTTCGCGGCGGAGCCTTCCACCGCCGAGCCCGAGGCGGCGATGCGGCCCCCGAGCACCGCCACCGCGCCCGGGCCGTCGAGACCGCTCTCGGCGCAGAACACCCGGCCGGCGGTGATCAGCAGATCGTAGTCGACCGCGCTGGTCATGGGCTTCCCGGTGGAGGGCAGGAGATGGCGGCGATCGGTGCGGGAGCCTTCCACTCGACCGCCCAGCTCCGGCCGCGGTCGCCGCTGCGGTACAGCCGGTCCTCGACCGAAGCCCAGGCCGAGCCGCCGGCGTCGAAGGCCACCTGGAAGGTGTCCACGTTGGCCTGGGTGGTCTCCGGAAAGCCGGCGTCCGGCGGCGCCCACGAGCGCCCGGCGTCGCCGCTGCGGAAGAGCCGACCCGTGCCCTCGGCGCGGGGCCCGCGGCTCACCGAGGCCAGCAGGCAGTCCGGGTCCCCGGGATGGACGGCGATGGCCCGGCCGTACCGGCACGGCAGGCCGTCGGCGCGGTGGCGCCACGACTCGCCGCGGTCCTCGCTGACGAAGACGGCGTCGGCGGTATTGACGTAGACCCGCTCCGGGGCGGCGGGGCAGACGGCCACCTGGTGCACGTCCGGGTGCAGCCCGGGATTCACCGGCGCCCAGGACTGCCCCGAGTCGGCGGAGCGCACGATGCTGCCCACGTGGATGTCGGCGTACACGTCGTCGCCGGAGCGGGCGAGGCTGCGCACCGCCGGCGGACCTCCCCAGGGCGTGTACCAGTCGCCGCGGACCTCCAGGCGGTCGAAGGACTCGACCGGCGCCGCCGGCCCGCCGGCGGCGAGGCGGTAGAGGTGGGGCGGCTCGGTGCCGATGAGCAGAGTCAGCGGGTCCTCCCGCAGCACGTGGATGCAGTGGATCTCGTCGTCGACGCCGCTGGCCAGGCGATCGGTGCCCGCCGGACCGATGACGGCGATCTCCCCGTCCTCCAGCGCCGCCACACCTCCGCCCGTGGATGCGTCGACAGCCCCGGAGGCCGCGTCGAGCACGCGCACAGGCTGCGGCTCCGTCCCATCGGCGCGGTACACGGCCCCTTCCGTCAGTATCAGCATGGTGATCTCCCGCGGCCTCAGGCCGCCCGTTCCTGCAGCCACTCCCTGGTGATCTCCAGCCCGAAGCCCGGTGCGTCGCTGGGCACGAGCTCGCCGTTCTCGATGACGGCGGTCCCCGGCAGCTTCACCATCTCGGCCAGCGGCACTCCCGGCGGCGAGACCCCCTCGGAACGCTCGCCCCAGGCGACGGCGGGCATGGCGAAGGAGAGGTGCTGTCCGTACGGGTAGTTCATGCCGCCGTGGGGGAGCACGCTCTGGCCGTGCCCTTCGGCGAGGTGGCAGATGCGCAGGACGGCGCTGATGCCGCCTGCCCAGCGGATGTCGGGCTGGAGGATGTCGATCAGCCCGTTGGCCGCGGCGAAGGCGAAGGGCGGGATGGAGTACCAGTGCTCGCCGGTGGCCAGGATCTGGTGGGGGATGCGCTGCCGCAGGCGGGAGTAGCTGCCGAGGTCCTCCGGCCGCAGGGAGTCCTCGAACCACTTGATGCGGTAGGGCTTCAAGGCCTCGGAGAGGCGCACCACGTACTCGACGTCGAAGGACATCCAGGCGTCGACCATCAACTCGCGCTCGCCGCCGATCAGCTCCCGGGCGGTGGCCACCAGCTCCTCGTTGCGGCGCAACCCCTCCATGTCGTCGGTAGGGCCGTGGCGGAAGAAGACCTTGACCGCCTTGAAGCCGAGCTCGAGGAACCACTCGAGGGTGCTCTCCAGGCCGTAGTCGTGGCCGGTGGCGCTGGCGTAGCAGGGGATCGAGCTCTTCTGAGGACCTCCCAGCAGCTCGTAGACCGGCCGCTGCAGCACTTTGCCCTTGAGGTCCCACAGGGCCATGTCGACGGCGCTGATGGCGTAGCTGGCCAGACCCGAGGTCCCGTAGTGGGCGGTGGCCCGCTGCATCACGTCGAAGAGCTTCTCCGTGGCCATGCAGCTCTGCCCCGTGATCAGCGGGCCCAGGTGGTCGTTGATGATGCTCGCCGCCGGCGGCGAGAACGAGCCGAAGCCGAATCCCCACGTGCCGTCCCTGGCGGTGACCACGCAGGCCAGGTCCGTCCAGCGGCCCTGCCAGTCGGGCAGCAGGTCGGGGTAGCGGCGCATGGGACTGACCATGGGAGGCGCGTCCTCCCGCCGCGGGATGCGCGGAGAGGTCGCCGGGTGGGGGGCGGCGTGGATGGGGAAGGCGCGGACCTCGTCGATGATCATGGGCGCCAAAGAACCGGCGGGCGCCTTCGGCGAGTCAATGGACGCTGCCACCTGGCCGGTCGGATTGCCCGTGGCCGAGGAATCGCCCTGATTGCCGGGACCGGATCCCGGGGGAGAGCCCCGATCGATCCCATCGGCCCCTCCGAGGGCCGGGAAAGGAGCAGGGGCGTTGCGCATCACCGACATCAAGGTCTACCCCACGCGGGTGGGACACCGGAACCAGCTGATCGTCAAGGTGGAGACCGACGAGGGAATCCACGGCTGGGGCGAGTCCGGCGTCTCCGGCCGCGAGCTGGCGGTGCAGGGAGCGGTGCGCCACTACCGCGAGTTCCTGGTCGGGCGGGACCCGCGCCGGCCCGGGGCCCTGTGGCAGGAGATGTACCGCGGTCAGTACTTCGAGGGCGGACGGATCCTGACGGGGGCGATCTCGGCCATCGACATCGCCCTCTACGACGTCACCGCCCGGGCCCTGGACGTGCCCGTCCACCAGCTCCTCGGCGGCAGGCAGCGCGACTTCGTCCCCTGCTTCGCCACCACCGGCGCCGGCTCGCTGGAGCAGCTCGTCGCCAACACCAGGCTGCTCCTCGACAACGGCTGGAGCGTGATCCGCACCGGCATGGCCTCCCGCCCGGCAAGCGGCGAGGGGCGGTTCGAGCCGCGGCAGTCGATCGGGGTCACCGCCGAGTGGCTCACCGCCCTGCGCGCCGAGATCGGCACGGACCCCGTCCTCGGCATCGACTACCACCACCGGCTGTCGGTGGCCGAGGCCGCTTCCTTCTGCCAGCGGATGCCCCCGGGGACCCTCGACTTCCTCGAGGAGCCGATCCGGGACGAGTCGCCGGAGGCCTACGAGTCCCTGCGCACGATGACGGACGTGCCCTTCGCCATCGGCGAGGAGTTCCCGAGCAAGTGGCAGTTCCTGCCCTACATCGAGCGCGGCATCACCCAGTTCGCCCGCCTCGACATCTGCAACGTCGGCGGTTTCACGGAGGCGCTGAAGGTGGCCGCCATGTGCGAGGCCCACTACATCGACCTGATGCCCCACAATCCCCTGGGGCCGATCTGCACCGCCGCGAGCGTCCACCTCGGGGCGGCGGTGCCGAACTTCGCCTGGCTGGAGGCGCGGGTCTCGCCCACCGAGGACCTGGGGTTCCAGGACTCCGAGCTGTTCCCCGTGCAGCTGCAGTTGGAGGGGGACCGGTTCCGGGTGCCCGACGGGCCGGGGCTGGGGGTGGAGTTCGACGAGGAGGCCGCGGCGGCGCAGCGCTTCGAATTCTGGGAGGCTCCCCACCTCCGGCGCCGGGACGGGTCCTACACGAACTGGTGAGCGGGGTGGGGCGGGTCCTCAGTTGACGACGTTCCGAGGACTCCCGTCGAGAAAGGCCCGCACGTTGTCGACCACGGTGTCCAGCAGGCGCTTGCGGGCGGCCCCCGTGGCCCAGGCGTTGTGGGGCGTGATGTAGCAGTTCCGCACCCCGTAGAGCGGATGCCCGGCGGCCGGCGGCTCCACGGCCATCACGTCCAGCCCGGCGCCGGCGATGCGCCCCTCCTGGAGAGCCTCTCGGAGGGCCTCCTCGTCCACCAGGGGCCCGCGGCTCGTGTTGATGAGGAAGGCCGTCGTCTTCATCAGCGACAGCCGCCTGCGATCGACGATCCCCTCCGTCTCCGGCGTCAGCGGGCAGTGCAGGGAAACGGCGTCACAGCGGCGGAAGAGGTCGTCCAGGCCGGCGTGCTCCACCCAGTCGAGGGACGGGTCCGGGGAGCGGGTGTGGGCCAGGACCTGCATGCCGAAGGCCCTCGCCAGCTCGGCGGTGCGGCGGCCGATGCGGCCCAAGCCGACGATGCCGAAGAGCAGTCCCTCGAGCTCGACGAGGGGATGGTCCCAGAAGCTGAAGTCCCGGCACTCGGCCCAGCGGTCGGCATTGACGGCGGCGGCGTGGTCGCCGATGCGCTGGGTCAGGTTGAGGAGGTGGGCGATGGCCGCCTGGGCTACCGAGGCGGTGCCGTAGGTGGGCACGTTGCACACCGGGATGCCGCGTTCACGGGCGGCCTCGACGTCGACGATGTTGAAGCCGGTGGCCAGCACGCCTATGTATCGAAGGCCGGGCAGTTCGTCGAGATGCCGGCCGGAGAGGAGGGTCTTGTTGGTAAGGAGGATCTCGGCCCCGCGGGCTCTCTCCAGGACCTGATCGCCAGTGGAGTGTTCGTGAACGGTGACGTCGCCCAGGGATTCGAGGCCGGACCAGCTGAGGTCGCCGGGATTCAGGGTGAAGCCATCGAGCACGACGATCTTCATGGGTCGCGGGTGGCGCCGAAGGTGTGGATGGCTGCCCCTGGAGGCGGGGCGAGACGGACCCGGCCGGTCCGGCCGGGCTCGGCCGGAGGGACCGGGTCAGCGGCCCCGGGTCCGGGACCGGCCGTGTGTCCGAGGCAGGAGGCTACTCCCTGATCTGGAAAGCGATGGCCGCGTTGATTGCCTCGGCGGTTCCGGCAGAGGTGATGAAATCCTGAACCTCGGCGGCGTTGACGATCTCGGTGCTGAAGTGGTCGTTGAAGATGAAGAAGTCGTCGAACCCGACGACACCGTCGGCATCCAGGTCATAGACCGGGTCGAAGTCCTCGTCACCCTCTCTCCGGCCGAGATTCTCGTGGAGCAGGAAGAAGTCGTCCAGGCCGACTCTCGCTCCCCCGTAGCTGAACCAGCCGAGGACCAGGTTGCCATCGGAATCGCGGGGCAGCGGGGCCGGGGTGACGGTGCGGGCCCGGTCGGCCTCGGACCCGGGCTCGATGACCAGGATGGCCTCGTTGTCGGAGTCGTAGGCCCGGACATCGTAGACGTACACCCCGCCGCCGGCGGTGATGTCGCTGTCGGTGTACTCGGTGATGCCGGGCGGGGTGCTGCCGATCTCGGACGGCTCCGCACCGTCGATGCTGCGATACACGCGGTATCCGTGGACGAGGTTGCGGTAGACGTGCTGCCCCCCGAAAGTCGATCCCACGGCGTTGTCGTCGTCGGAAGCGATCCAGGTCAGGAGGACGTTGTCCTCCGTGTAAACGGCTGTGAGGCCGGTGGCCGGCGCGGGCGGGATGTCGTCGACGGCGCGGACCAACCCGTCGCTCTGGGCGTCGGAACGGACGGGGCCGAAGCAAAGGATGGCGGCGCACAGGCCGACGGCGGTTTCCTTCTTGAGAGAGAGCATATGTTCCTCCGGAGGTTGAGCAGGCCGCTGATGACAGGCCGGCTAGCACCCTAACCGCTCCGGAGGGAGAAGTCAAGCGAAAAACGGGCCCGCCGCGTCGGGGCAGCCGGGCTCACCCAACGGGAGGACCCATGAACAGTTTGGCGGAACGGGAGATCCCTCTGCTGGAGCAGACCCTTTCCCTGCGCACGCAGTTGCTGGACATCCTGGGCGACGCCGATCTCGCTCACGCCCTGCCCGGCAATCCGTCTCTCGGCGCGCTGTGCCGCGAGGCGGGCCGGTTGGAGGAGATCTACACCGACTCCTTCCGGACTTTCGCCGTGGACTGGGGAGAGCGGCCGGCGCCCGGGGGAGCGGCGAGAAAAGTGACGGTCCTGCGGGGGTGGTACGGCCGCTCGGACGCCGCTCTGAAGGAGGCCCTCTGCGCACTCAGCGAGGAGGATGTCCAGGGGAAGCAGATCGATCGCGGGGACTACAGCGTGCCCGTGGGAGTGCAGTTTCACATCTTCCGCGAGTCGATCCTGATCTTCTGCGCCAAGGCGAGCGTATACCTGCGCTCCCTCGGCAAGGACCTGCCCGAGCAGTGGCGGCAGTGGATCGGCTGATCCGGTCCATCGCCGGGGAGAGCCGCGCCGGTGCGCTCCCGGCGCCGGGCGTTTCCCGTGCCGGGTTCTCGCCCGCGCCTCGCAACCACCCTATCCTTCCCTGACCCGTCTCCGCCTGCCATCCCCGGAGGCCATATGCTCACAGTCTGGATCGTCGCCGGCGCCGTCATGATCCTGCTGGAGTTGTTCCTGCCCGGAATGGTGCTCGGCTTTCTCGGCTCGAGCGCCCTGATCGTGGCGGCCCTCATCTGGCTGGGCTGGATCGACAGCCTGATCCCGGCCCTCACCACCTGGTTCATCCTCTCCATCGTGCTGCTGCTGAGTCTGCGCGGCCTCTTCCTGCGCTTCGTCGGGGGGAGGTCGGAGCGGCAGTCCACCGACGAGGAGGAGGACGCCTACGGCACGATCGTGGATGTGGTCGAGAAGATCGCGCCGGACCAGGCGGGACGGATCCACTACCGGGACGCCACCTGGCAAGCCATCTGCCACGACCGCACCATCGAGGCGGGAGAGAAGGCGATGCTCGCCTATCGCGAGAACCTCGTGTGGGTCGTCGAGGCCGCCGGGCCGGACGACGGCGGTCCCTGACAGGAGAGTCGTGCCATGCCGCTTCTGACGTACTTCACGATCCTCGTGCTGATCGCCCTGTTCCTGGTGCTCAAGACCTTCGTCGTCGTGCCCATGCGCGAGGCGGTCATCGTCGAGCGCCTGGGCAAGTTCCGGGCGGTCCTGCCGCCGGGGTTCCACTTCCTCATCCCCTTTTTCGACCGCATCGCCTATCGCCACGAGACGCGCGAGCAGGTGATCGACGTCCCCAGCCAGGCCTGCATCACGCGCGACAACATCCAGGTCGAGGTCGACGGCCTGGTCTACCTGCAGGTCCTCGATCCCGAGCGGGCCAGCTACGGCATCGAGGACTACCGCCGGGCCAGCATCAACCTGGCGCAGACGACGATGCGGGCCGAGATCGGCAAGCTGACCCTGGGCCAGTCGTTCTACGAGCGCGAGTCCCTGAACGAGACGATCGTCCAGGAGATCGACAAGGCATCGAACCCCTGGGGCATCAAGGTGCTGCGCTACGAGCTGCGCAACATCACGCCCTCGTCCAACGTGGTGAACACCCTGGAGAAGCAGATGGAGGCGGAGCGCGAGAAGCGCGCCGAGATCACCCGCGCCGCGGCGGAGAAGGAGAGCACCATCAACCTCTCCGAGGGCCAGCGACAGGAGGAGATCAACATCTCCGAGGGCGAGAAGCAGCGCCGCATCAACGTCGCCCGGGGACAAGCCGAGGCGATCTCCATCATCGCCGAGGCCACCGCCGAGGGCACCGAACGGATCGCCGCCGCGGTGCAGAAGGAAGGCGGGTCGGCGGCGCTGAAGATGCAGTTGGTGGAGGAGTACATCGAGACGATCAGCGAGATCGCCCGGAAGTCCAACGTCTCCGTCGTGCCCCTGGAGCTGGCCAGGATCAAGGGCTTCTTCGAGGGGCTGGGCGAGGTCTCCGGCGGCGTTCCGACCCAGAAGAAAGGAGCCTGACATGTCGACCGTCTTCGAGGTCTTCAACCTCATCGTCTGGAGCGTTCTGTTCCTGGTCCTGGTCGTCATGTTCCTGCGCTCGATCCGGCTGGTGCCGACCCAGTCGGCGTACGTCGTCGAGCGGCTCGGCCAGTACTCCAGGACGCTGAACCCCGGCTTTCACGCCCTGGTGCCCTTCATCGAGAAGGTGGCCTTCATCCGCGATCTCAAGGAGGAGACCGTGGACGTGCCGCCCCAGGAGTGCTTCACCCGGGACGAGGTCCAGGTCGAGGTGGACGGCGTCCTCTACATCTCGGTCACCGATCCGGTGAAGGCCAGCTATGGGGTGACGAACTACTCCTTCGCCGCCATGCAGCTGGCTCAGACCACGACCCGTTCCGTCATCGGCACCCTCGAGCTCGACCGCACCTTCGAGGAGCGGGACCTGATCTCGGCCAAGGTCGTGGAGGTGCTGGAGAGGTCGGGGGAGACCTGGGGGATCCGCGTGCACCGCTACGAGATCAAGAACCTGTCGCCGCCGCCGACGGTGAAGGACGCCATGGAGAAGCAGGTCACCGCCGAGCGCGACCGCCGCGCCATCGTGGCCCAGTCGGAGGGCGACAAGCAGAGCCGCATCAACACCTCGGAGGGCCGGCGCCTGGAGCTGATCAACCGCTCGGAGGGCGAGATGCAGCGCACCATCAACGAGGCCCAGGGTCAGGCCGAGGAGGTCCGGGCCATCGCCCACGCGACGGCCGAGTCGATCGAGAAGATCGCCGCCTCGGTCAGCGTCGCCGGAGGCGCCCAGTCGGTGCACCTGCAGCTGGCGGAGCGCTATCTCAAGACGCTGCGCGGTCTGGCCGACGGCAAGACCGATGTGCTCCTGCCCGTGGACCTGGCCAACCCTCAGCAGCTGCTGGACGCCATCGAGTTGCGCGGGCCGGACGGATAGCGCTGCCGGCGGCGCGGCCGACACTCGACACCACTCCCGTGGGCACGGCGCCCCCGGCGGTCGGCGGGTGGGAGCCGCACTGCCTGGCCGTCACCGCCCGGGCAGGCCCACCAGCAGCCGCGAGTGCTCGTCTTCCAGGGGATCGACCTCGCCCCTGAGGGCAGCCCTCGCGAAGACGATGCCCGGCCGCTCGACGCGGCGGGCCCGGGCCAGCACGCCGAACCCCTCCGTCCCGGAACCCTGCTGGTCCTCGCCGAGGGATCCGAACTCCGACAGGACGCGGAACAGGCCGCGCCGGGCGCCGACGACCCGGGCCAGCACCTCCCGCGCGGTCAGTCCCTCCCGCCAGGAGCGGGCGACTCCGAGGACTCGGCCCTCGACGTCGCGAACGAGTCCGCCCGGCCCCAGCAGCGTCGTGAGCTGATGGACGGTGGCCCGGGCACCGCTGTGGCACAGCAGGGCGGCGGCCCCCAGGTCGTCGTCGTCGTAGTCGCGGAATGCGGCGACGATCGCCTGGGCCTCCTCCGTGCAGGCCTGCCACTGCGGCGCGTCGTCTGCTCGCGGGGGGACGGGCAGCTCGAGGGTGCTGCCGATGAAGGGCCCCACGGAGCCTGCCTCCGTGCGGGCCGTCTCGAAGCCCAGCCTCATCAGCTCCGCGGCCACGTCCAGGGCCGCCTGCTCCCCCTGGTCGGTCAGCACCCCTCGCAGCAGCCTCCCCGCCGCCTCGCGGGTGAGGAGGCCGCCCTCGAGGTTCGGCTCCCGGCCGGCGGCTTGAGCGATCGCCTTCCGGCCCGCTGCCGAGCGGCTCAGGCAGGCCAGCCCGAAGAGGGCGTCCATGGGCGGGAGGAGGTCCTCCACGAGGTCGGGATCACGGGCCAGGTGGGCGGCGATGGACAGCCGCTCGCGGGTCTGGCGCTGAGCCGCCCCCGTGAGGGGCAGGAAGACGGCCGCCTGGTCGCCGTCGAAGTCGACGTCAAGCAGGCCGCAGGCCAGGGGGCAGAGGCGGATGGCATGTCCCGGGACCGGCAGGGGCCGGAAGGCCAGCATCGCCGTGGGGCTGACGGATGGAGCGTGGTTGAGGATGACCCAGTGGGCCTCCATGGCGGCGGCGAGGGCGGCCTCGGCCTCGGTGGAGCGCTGCCTGACCGCCTCGGGATGCCCCAGCTCTCGGGCCGCCAGCGGACCGAAGAGGCTCCAGGCCATCTCCTCCGGGAGGCCGAGGCGGTCGGCCGGCAGATCGCTCCCGGGGACGATCACCGCGCGGCCGCTGAAGAGGACATTCGCATCCCCCCCCAACCGCGGCGCGGCGGCCAGTCCGTTGTACAGCGTCGAGACAGCGGCGGTGAGGCCGTCGAGAGCCGCGGCCGCCAGGGGCTCGGGGGCCCCGTCCTTCAGCAGTCGGGCGAGCCTGGCGTTGGCGCCGGCGACCTCGGTATACCCGGCGGCCCCCTCGGCGGCACAGACCTGGGACAGGGTCTCTCCCGGCAGCCAGGGGTGGGGCACGCCGGCGGCCAGGGACAGCGCCGGCCCCCGGTGTGGTTCCAGCCGGAAGGCGACCCCCCGGGGGCCGGCTTCGGCGCGGATTCCGGCCTGCGCCAGACCGGCCGCCAGGGCCGAGAACGCGGGGGAGGGGGTGCTCGCCGGCTCGACCGGCCCGACGGAGGCCCTCTCGGCCAGGGAACCGGCGTCGCCGCGTTGGCTGGAACAGGTGTTGGTCAGCTCCCGGATCACAGCCGGCGCGCCGGCCTCGGCCAGGGCCCGCACCTCCATCACTCCCAGGCGCTGTCCCCGGTCGCGCGGATGGACGGCGGCCCTCAGTTTCGGGCGCGCCCGATGCAAGGTGCAGCCCCAGTAGACCCAGCCGGCCGTGGCCGGCCGCCGCAGAGGGGTGCCGTCGAGAGTCAGCGTGGTCATGCCGTCGGCGCGCAGGCCGCTGCCGCGCAGCAGGTCCCGCAACTCATCGTCGGAGGGCGCCTCGAAGGGCGGCACCACGGCGGGCTCCCCCCGCTGGCGCGACGCGTGTCCAAGGGCGGCTTCCCGGACCAGCCCCATGACCCAGCGGGATGGAATGCCCGAGAAGCTGAAGATCAGCTCCACCGGGGTGCCGTCCGGCAGCCGCGGCATCTCGTCGTCGGGCACCACCCGCGAGACAACGCCCTTGATCCCGTGCCGGTTGCTCAGCTTGTCGCCGGCTTCGAGGGGCTCCGGGCAGGCGAGCTTGCGGGCGCCGGAGAGGCTGACCAGCACGGCGTCGTCGAAGGCGTCGCCGTCCCAGGAGACCAGGGCGGTGAGCAGGTTCCGGCCGCACCAGAAGTCCGCCGCCGTCGGCTCGAGGCCGGTCCGCACGAAGGCCGGCTCTCTCTCGGCGGGCGCCAGCCACTGGCGCATCATGTTGGCGCCCATGAGCACGCGGTTGCCGTCGTCGTGCTCGAGGAAGGGGACGCAGGCGCCGGACAGGCCCAGTCCCTCCGCCGGGTCCGTGTCGACGATCACCAGCCTGCGGCCCCGGATCTCCGCGCCCCGGGAGATCGTCAGGACGCGGCCGATGTTCGGTCCCTCCGGCGTCTCGAAGGGGCAGGTGCGGCCGAAGTGGCCCGGGGTGAACACCTCCTGGCGGTCCGGGACCAGAAGCCGGCGCAGGTGCGAGGCCCGGGACAGCCAGTTGGTGTCGTCGAGCCGCTCGGCGCAGGATGCCAGGAAGGCGTGGAACCAGTCCCTCAAAGGCGTGAGGGTTTGGAGCAGGGACCCGTCGAGGGGGGTGTGGCCGGGGACCTCCCCGAGCCGGGACTCGATGAAGGTCGAGAGCCGGTCGCCGAGACAGTCGATCCGGGCCTCGGCCAGATCGTCCCGGTCGGCCACGGGCAGCACGACCAGCTCGACGCCGCAGGAGGGGTCGGGCTCCCTGCCGGGGAGCGTCCGCGGAGGCGGCAGTCGGGTTCCGCCATCCGGCTCGGGGGAATCCGCCAGCCGGAAGACGCCCTCTTCGTCCGGTGCAGGCAGCCCGTCGTACTCGACCTCGAAGTCCCCCTCCAGCGAACGCCCGCCGAGGACGATCCGGCAAGCGTTCTCGCCGGCCGCTTCGGCGCGGCAGGAGGTCACTCCCAGCCGGCGGGTCAGGAGCTCGGGCAGGCGGCGGTGCAGGAATTCGTCGAAGGACGCCCTGTGCCACGGAATGGTGGGTGCGGTCGGCATGTCTAGTCCTCCTCCCAGTCGATCCCAAGGTCGCGCCAGGATCGAGCGATCTGTTTGCGGGCGTGGTGGATCCGGGACTTCACCGTGCCCTCGGGTATGCCCAGCTCGGAAGCGGCCTGACGGGTGTCCAGATGGCCGTCGTAGATCAGCCGGATGACCTTGCGCCTGTCCTCCGGCAGGCGCCTCACCAGGCCGCGCAGCAGCCGCCGGCGCTCGGCCAGGGCCAGGACCTCGTCGGGAGGAAGGGTGGAGGCGTCGATCATCCATTCCGGAACCCGGTCCTCGTCCCACTCCTCTCACTCCATGGACGGGGGCGGCTGCAGCGGCTGCTCGCGGCGGCGCCGGACCGAACGGATGTGGTTGAGGGCGAGGTTCGTGGCTATGCGCAGCAGCCAGGCGAGCAGGGGGCCCTCGCCCTTCCACTGTCCGGCGCGGTGCCAGAGACGGAGGAAGACCTCCTGGCCGACATCGGCCGCGTCCTCGTCATGGCGATGGATGCGCCGCAGGTGGCGCTGCACATCGGCGCGGTAGCGCTCGAAGAGCTCGGCGAAGTCCTCCTGCCGCCCCTCGATCACCCCGCGGACCAGCTCCTCGTCGCTCTTCCCCATCCGGCCTCCACCCGGTTGACACCGCCGGCGCCTGCCGGGTTCACCGGGCCGGGGGAGCCGGTTCCGCGATGCAGTAGAGGTGGTGTCGTCCTCGCAGATAGAGCTCGCCGCCGGCCAGCGCCGCCGAGGCGCTGAAGCTGTCGTCGAGGCGGTTGACGGCCAGGAGGGCGGGCGAGTCGGAGTGGCTGACTACGGCGGTGACGCCGTTGCGGCTGGTGAGGTACACGCGGCCGGCGGCGGCGACGGGAGAGGCGAAGACCCGGTCGAGGCCCTTCAACCGCACCGGCCCCGGCCGGTCCCGCCCCGTTCGGGCGTCGACGCGGGTAAGGATGTTCTGGAAGTGGCGGACGAAGTAGAGGGCGTCTCCGTAGAGCAGGAAGGAGGGGACGTATGGCGCCCCCCGGGTGCGGCTCCAGGCGGCCCGGCGGCTGCCGCCGTCCTCGCCCCCGGAGGGTTGGAGGGGAATCGCCAGCACCGCCTGCCGGTCGTAGCTGCTGCCAGCGAAGACGAGGCCGAACCCGGCCACGGGCGTGGCGACCACGTTCTCCACCGAGAGCCCCGGACACTCCCAGATCCCGCGGCCGTCGGTGAGGTCGTAGCCGCGCACTCCCCCGGAGCCGCTGACCACGACCTGGGGGTGCCCTCCGGCGTCGGTGACGATGGGCGTGGTCCAGGACGAGGCCGGGCCCCGGGGGCTCTTCCATCGGAGGGCGCCCGTCCCCTTGTCGAAGGCCGCGAGGAAGGACTCGCCCTCGTGGTCCCAGTTGACGACGACCGTCCCGCCGGCGAGCGCCGGCGAGCTGCCTTCGCCGTGGCCGTGGAGCGGCTCCATGGGGCCGAGGTCCAACTCCCACAACAGCTCCCCCTCGAGATCGAGGCCGTAGATCCCGTGGGAGCCGAAGGAGGCGACCAGGTGCTCGCCGTCGGTCACCGGCGAGGCGGAGGCCAGGCTCGCCGTGTAGTGGCCGCCGGCGCGGGGCAGGGCCTCGCGCACGACCCGTTGCCAGAGGACCTGCCCCGTGTGGCGGCTCAGGGCGAGGACGACGAACCGGTGGCGGTGGGTGACCGGCTGTTCGTCGTGGCTGCCCGGCAGCCCGCTGAACTTCGGCCGCAAGGGTTCGCCGAAGGGGACGGCGGCGGTGATGAAGATCCGGTCGCCCCAGACCACCGGCGTCGAGTGGCCGCCGCCGGGCAGCGCCGCCTTCCAGCGCAGGTTGCGGGTCTCGCTCCACACGAGCGGTGGATCGGCGTGGGGTGCGGCGCCGGTGCCCAGAGGGCCCCGCCAGGCGGGCCAGAAGCGGTCCCCATCGGTCTCCGGCTCACCGGAGGCCGCGGTCACCAGGCAGCAGACCACCGCGAGGGCCGCGGATGGGCCCGTGCGGACCATTCTCAGACCGCGGGGGGCGGGTCCGCTCTCCGTGCGGGCTCGGGATCGGCCAGCCGCAGCAGGTCCCGCCGGGCGGAGGCCTGCGCCACCCGCACCCGCAGGCCCTGGCCGGGCGCGGCCTGCAGCCGTTGCCCCCGGGGGGCGGGGACATGGCACGCCACCGGGCCCTCGGGCAGCAGGACCAGGTGGCCGGGCCCGCGCGGCTCGGCGACCACGCACTGCAGCCGTGCCCGGTCTCCGAAGCCCTCGAGCCATTTGAGCGTCCAGTAGCGGCGGCTGCAGCGGCGCACGCGTTCCGCCGCCTCGCGGGCCTCGCGCGTCTCCAGCAGGATGCGCTCCAGGTCCTCTGCCGTCAGGGGGTCGGATCGCCGGCCGGCGATCCACAGCAGCTGCCGCTGCATGGCCAGGTCGACGTAGCTCGACAGGGGGCCGGCGCCCAGGGCGCAGGCCGGAAGTCCGAGGCCCGCGTGGGGGGCGGGGGACGTCCCGAGCCTCTCGCGCGGGGCACCGCTCTCGTGCAGATGGGTGCGGAGGATTTCGGCCGACGTGGACTCGGCGGCGCCCGGGATCTCGGGCTCGGCGGGCGGGGCCTCGCGCACCGCGTGGATCGCCGGCGCCGCGTCGCGGCAGAGGCGGGCGATCGCTTCGGCGGCCAGCAGTCCCAGCTCCGAGTCGACGCGATCCTCAACCCCCTCCGCCGCCGGCGCCGCCCGTCCCTGACGGACCGCAATCCGGTCGGCGGGATGCAGCTGCTGCCAGGCCCCCGCTCGCCGCCGCCTCTGCCGCCGCCCCTCGGCCAACGACGCCAGGCGGCGCACCGGGGCGCTGCCCTCGCCGGCCTCGAGGGCCGCACGGGGCCGGGCGCGGCCCAGGGACAGTCGCACCTTCCGCGGCGCCAGCTCCCGGTCCAGGCGCACGCTCAGGATCAGGACGGGTCGGGCCTCGTCCGCCGTCAGCCGGCAGGCGTCGGCAACCTCCGGCGGCAGCATCGGGATCTCCCGCTCCAGCAGGTGCACGCCGAGGCCCCGGGCGGCGGCTTCCTGATCGATGGCGCCGCCGTCCTCCACCCACAGGGCCGGCACGGCCATGTGGATGTCGACGACGGTGTGGCCCAGCAGGCTCCGGCGGAGACGGTAGGCCCGCTGGCCGCAGCGGGTGACGCAGAGGCCTGCGCCCCAGCGGCGGCGGCCTGCCCACCCCGCGAGGACGGCCGAGGGATCGAGGCCGCGCGCCGCCTTCCTCGCCGCCTCGGAGAATGCCACGGGCAGGCGGAGGCGGTGCAGCTCCAGGTTCTCGTCGGCCGACCAGTGACCCAGGCGGACGAGGACGTCGAAGGCGGCGTGGCTCCCGTGCAGGTTGGCAGCCTTCATCAGACGGGCGGCCTCTGCGCTCGCCTCGCCCAGGGCAGCGGCCTCGAGCAGGTCCAGCGCCGCGTCCGCCCCGGCGGGACGGGGGCTGGACGGATGCCCGTCGGCGACCCTTCGGACCCACGAGGCCAGCTCGGCCTGGCGGCCCTCTTCCACCTCCTCGCGGGCCGAGGATGCCTCGATCCCCTCCACCGCCTCCGGGGAGCGGGGACGCCAGCGGGCGCCGTGGCGCTCGAACCGGTGGCCGCGCCACAGGGCCCGGAGCATGCCGGCCCGGCGGCTGGCGCTCGGATCGCCGGGGTCGTGGAGCTCGACCAGATCGTCGAGCCGCCACTCGCCGCTCTCCGGGCCCGCCTCGAGAGCGACCTGCCACAGGGCGGAGAGATCGACGGCGCCACGGGCCTCCTCGCGCCTCCGGTCGATGCGGCGGAGGTCGGCCAGCGCCATCTCGGGCGTGTGCATCGACACGTACTCGGGGGATACGTCCACCACCTTGTCGCGGCGGAGGTGGAGCCGGCGGCCGTCGACGCCGACGACGTCGTAGCCCCTGCGGTTCTGCGGGTCCCGGGCGAGGTAGCCGCACTGAAGCTGGCCGCCGCGGCGGAACTCGAGCACCGCGCCGGCGCGCTCGAGAGCGGGCTTCGCGCCGCGTTCGGCCTGCACCAGGCGCGCGATCTCCCGCCGGGAGGCGTCGTCGAGGGAGTTGGTCAGATGTCGCGGCCAGCGGACCATGGTCCTGAGGGTATCCACTCCACTTCGACAGTGTCAACCGCAATCCGAGGGCCTATAATCTGCGGCGGCCGCCATGGTTTCCCGCCCATCCACATCCCGTCCCCCGCCGCCGGCGCTGCGCCGGTTCTTCGGAGCCATGGTGCGCCCCTGCTTCGCCAGCCTCGGACTCGGCGCGGGGGAGCTGGCCGACTACGTCACCGACCTGCTCGCCCGCTTTTCCCGCACCGACCAGCTCTACCGGGTCCGCGACAGCCGCGGACGGCCCCTGCACACCCTCACCGACCTGCTGCTGGAGCTGATGGAGGAGTGGGGCTCGGACCGGGCCTGGTCCTTCGACCGGGAAGTCGACCTGCGCCGCCACTGCGGCGACTACGCCCTCTTCCTGTCCGGCGTCTTCCGCCCCCACGTGGAGGCCGGCGGACACCTCTCCTATTACCTGAAGGAAGGGGGCGAGAGCTACCGGCTCGTGGGCGAGCACCTGCAGCTGGCGGGCGCCCGCCAGGCCCGCCTCTTCCGGGGCATGGCGGACCGCTTCGAGGAGCTGTCGGGGACCCTCGACTACCTGCGCAAGGTGCACATGGCGCCGGCCCTGCACGGGCATCCGTACGGCGCCGCCCTCCGCGGCTTCGAGGTGGACGGCGCCGGAGAGTCCTGACCTGCGGGGCATCGGCCGCGGGGGCCGCGGCGGCCCCGGCACGCCATCCCCAGATGACCCAGGTCCTGCCACCCCTGCCGCGCATCACGCCGCGCGGCGTCCTGCTGACGGCGGCGGGCTGGCTGCTGTACACCGTCCTCTTCGAGATCTACTTCGCCGTCATGCTGGGGGCGCCCCTCGGCGCCTCGCTCCCGGGCCGCGCCATCGGCAGCGCCTGGATGGGGCTCTACAGCGTGCCCGTCTGGCTGGGCGTCATCCGCGGCCTGGACCGCTCCGCCTGGGGCTGGCGGGTCCTGGCTCACGCGGCCCTCTGCCCGCTCTACGTGGCTGCCAACTGGTACACCATGGACCTGATCTCCCGACGGATGTACGGCGCGCCGATCGTGCCCGCGGACCTGGTGATCTGGCAGTTGCTGGGGTTCGTGTTCACCTACATGGTGCAGTTCGGGCTGTTCCACATCGTCCGGGCCGGGCAGAAACTGCGCTGGCGGGAGAGCCGGCAGGCGGCCCTGGAGCGGCTGCTGCGCGAGCAGCAGCTGGCGGTCCTGCGGTCGCAGCTGAACCCGCACTTCCTGTTCAACAGCCTGAACACGATCAGCGCCGTCCTCGGCCAGGACGCCGAGAAGGCGCGCCGGCTGATCGCCCGACTGGGGGATGTTCTGCGCTACGCGGTCGATTCCGTGGAGCGGGACACCGTCTCCCTGGCCGAGGAGTGGGAGCTGACGCGCAGCTACCTCGAGGTCGAGCAGGCGCGTCTCGGGGAGCGGCTCGAAGTGGTGGCGGAGATGGCCGGCCCGGTCCTCTCGTGCCAGGCGCCTCCCATGATCCTGCAGCCCTTGGTGGAGAACGCGATCGTCCACGGCATCGCTCCCCTTCCCGAAGGCGGGCGCCTGCGGGTCTCGGCGGAACAGGCGCAGGACCGGGTGGTGCTCGCGGTGAGCAACACCGGGCCGGCCGTTGCGGGCGACGCCGTCCTCTGGGAGTCCCGGGGCACCGCTCTCAGGAACATCCGGATCCGGTTGCGGACCCTGTACGGGGAGGAGGCGGAGCTGCGGTTGTCGTCACCGCCGGAGGGCGGATTCGAGGCGGTGGTTCGCCTGCCGGCCAGGGGCTCGCATGACTGAGAAGACCACCGCTCTCATCGCCGACGACGAGGCCCCCGCCCGCCAGCTGCTGGCCGAGTATCTCGGGCGCTTCCCGCAGATCCGCATCGTGGCCGTCTGCGCCGACGGGGCCCAGGCGGTGCGGGAGATCGACATCCACCGGCCTTCGCTGGCCTTCCTCGACATCCACATGCCGGCGCCGACCGGTCTGGAGGTGCTGACGCGGGTCGGCCATCTCCCCCGCGTGGTATTCACCACGGCGCACCCCGAGTTCGCCGTGCAGGCCTTCGAGGTCAACGCCGTCGACTACCTGCTGAAGCCGTACGACTTCGAACGCTTCGCCGCCGCCGTCGACAAGGCCCTGAAGGCCTCCCGCGGCCTCGAGCTGGAGCGTCTGGTCTCCCTCCTCCACGATGTCCGGCGGAGAGAGACGCCCGGACAGCTCTTCCTCAAGGTCTCGGGGAGAATCGTCGCCGTTCCCGCCGACCAGGTCCGCTGGCTCCAGGCCGAGGGCGACTACACCCGCGTCCACACCCGGGACGGGTCTCACTTCGTCAGCGAGGGTTTGGGCGGCTTGGAGGCGAGGCTCGACCCCGGGCGGTTCATGCGCGTCCACCGGTCCGCCATCGTCGCCATCGAGGCCCTCCGGGAGCTGACCAGCGATGGCGACGGAGGCTACGTGGCCCGCCTCGACGACGACACCGAGGTGCGGGTCTCGCGAACCTACGCATCGAAGCTCCGTGGCCTCGCGGGCTGATCCCCGGCCGCGGGGTCCCTGGGCAGGTCCCCCGCGCGGGAGCCCGCGCAGGTCCGCTCGGCCATGGGACTCTCCGCGGCCCCGGCGGTCAGGGACGCAGGCGCAGGTCCCCGTCGGCGCCATGGCTACGCGGGGATCCCGCTCGGCCTGGATTCCCGGCGCCACGGCGAACCTCGGGCAGGGAGATGTCCGGCGCCGCGGCGGGTCAGGGACGCAGGCGCAGGTCCCCGTCGGCGCCATGGCTCCCGCGGGGAAATCCGCGCGGCCCGGGATTCCGGCGCCGCGGCGCTCAGGGACGCAGCCGGCGCCGCGTGACGATCTCCCGATAGGCGGCGGCGCTGTCCTTCCACAGCCGCTCCTGGCTGTCGAAGTCGACGTGGATCAGCCCGTAGCGGCGGCCGAAGCCGGCGGTGTACTCGAAGTGATCGAAGGCCGACCAGACGATGTACCCGTCCACCGGGGCGCCCGCCGCCAGGGCCCGGTGCACCTGGCGCAGATGGTCCTTGAGGAAGCGGGTCCGCAACGCGTCGTGGACTCGCCCCTCCACGACGCCTTCGTCCGCCGGGCCGAAGCCGCAGCCGTTCTCGGTGACGATGAGCCGCGGTGAGTCGTAGTCTCGCGCGAGCCGGGTGAGCAGGTCGTACAGCCCCTCGGGATGGACCTCTCCGAGAAAGGAGGTCACCGTGTCCGGGTCGGCGAGCACCTCGATGCCGAACCGGTGCGAGCCCGACCGCTGGCGCACCCGCCGGGGGGCGTAGTAGTTGACGCCGATGAAGTCCGGCGGCACCCGGCCCAGGGACGAGATCATCTCCAGGTCCTCCCGCGGCGCGGTAGCGCTGCAGGACGTCCTCCGGATAGGACCCACGCAGCACGGCGTCGAGGAACCAGCGGTTGAGGATGCCGTCCTCCAGCCGCGCCGCGGCGAGATCCTTCGGCGCCTCCGTGGCGGCGTACACGGGAGACAGGTTCAGGGCGATACCGATGCGCCCCGGCAGGTCCATCTCGCGGAAGACCTGCACTGCCCGGCCGTGGGCCATCAGGTGGTGGTGCGTATCCACCGCCTGCGCCGCCAGCGCCTCCCCCGGCACCGGGACGAAGCGGCCATCGGGAGCCAGGTGCAGCAGCCCCTTGGCGATGCTGCCGATGTACATGGTCTCCATGTAGGGCTCGTTCAGAGTGATCCAGGTCGATACCCGGTCGCCGAAGGCCTCGAAGACGACGCGGGCGTATTCGGCGAACCACTCGGGAGAACGCGGATTCCCCCAGCCGCCGCGGAGCCCCAGCTCCAGCGGCAGGTCCTGGTGGTAGAGGGTGACCACGGGCTCGATGCCGGCCGAGAGCAGGGAGTCGATGACGGCGCCGTAGTGCTCGACTCCGGCCTCGTTCACCGGCCCGACCCCTTGGGGAAGGATCCGCGACCAGGCGATGGAGAACCGGTAGGCGTCGATGCCCAACCGCCGCAGGTGGGCGATGTCCTCGCCGTAGCGGTGGTAGTGGTCGATGGCGACGTTGCCCGTCGCCCCAGCGGCGATGCCGATCTCGTTGGTGTAGAAGTCGAGGACGGACAGGCCCTTGCCGCCCTCCTGCCAGGCGCCCTCGACCTGGTAGGCCGAGGTGGCGGCGCCGAACCGGAAGCTCTCCGGGAAAGCCAGATCGGTGCCGGGTCCGGAGCCGCGCTGCAGAACGCTGCAGCCGGTGCAGAGGAGCAGCATGAGGACGGAGGACGGCCAGGAGTGGATCATCGGTTTCTCTCCCTGATTTGAGTGCTCCACGAGCCTACGGAGAGACGGGCCGGGGGCCAGCGACTTTCGACGCAAAGCGGCGGCGGCCGATGAAGGCCCGGCCGGGGACGACGAGGACCGGTGACGATCACGGGGCGCCGGGATCCAGGGCGCGTGAGCCGCCGGGCGGTGCACCGCCGGGGCCCGGTGCGCCCCCCGGGCGGGAGAGCTACCTTACCCTCCTCGGAGGTGGAACGAGCCGGGGCGTCGCGCGGGCGGCCTCGCCCGGGCCACGACAGGAGGACATCGGTGCTGAGACTGATCGCCTTCTTCCTCGAGCACCGCGGGCGCCGCCGGGGCATCGTGCGGCTCCTGTGGGTGCTGTCCGCCTTCCTCCTCATCGTCCTCATCTACAGCGTCCTCTTTCATCGGCTCATGCTTTACGAGGGCCGGGACTACCCCTGGTTCACGGGGGTGTACTGGACGCTCATGACGATGTCCACCACCGGCTTCGGCGAGATCCACTTCAACACCGTCCTCGGGCATGGCTTCACCACGATCGTGCTCCTCAGCGGCACGATCTTCATGCTGATCCTGCTGCCCCTCACCTTCCTGCAGTTCTTCTGGATGCCGTGGATGGAGGCGCAGGCCCTCAGGCGCCGGCCGCGCAAGCTCGACGCCGGCACCCGGGACCACGTCATCCTCGTGCAGCACGACCCCATGTCCGTGGCCCTCATCGAACGGCTCGTGCAGTTCCAGTACTCGTACGTGCTGATCGAGCCGGACCCGGCGGAGGCCGCGCGCCTGGCCGACGAGGGGGTCAACGTGATCCTCGGCGACCTCGACGATCCCAGGACCTACCGCGGCGCCCGAGTCGCCGACGCCGCTCTCGTGGTCGCCGCCCGCACCGACGAGATGAACACGCAAATCGCCTCGACGGTGCGGGCCATCTCCGAGAAAACGCCGATCATCGGTACCGCCGACCTGCAGGCCTCGGTGGACATCCTCGAGCTGGCGGGCTGCAACCAGGTGCTGCAGCTGGGCGACCTGCTGGGCGAGTCCCTGGCGCGGCGCACGACCGCGGGAGACGCCATGGCCCACGTCATCGGCGAGTTCGGCCAGCTGCTGATCGCCGAGGCGACGACGACGAACACGCCCATCGTCGGCCAGACCCTGGTCGAGGCGGATCTGCGCAGGAAGGTGGGGATCCACGTGATCGGCGTCTGGGAGCGGGGGCAGTTCCAGCCGGCGCGGCCGGAGACCCGCATCACCGCCCAGACCGTCCTCGTCCTCGCCGCCGACCAGGACCAGCTCTACCGCTACAACAGCCTCTTCGCCATCTACAACCAGTCCGCCGAGCCGGTGATCATCATCGGCGCCGGCCGCGTCGGCCGGGCCACGGCGCGCTCCCTGGCCGAGCGCAGGGTCGACTACCGCATCGTCGAACGAGACCCGGAGGCCGCCGGGGAGGACCGGACGATGGTGAAGGGCTCGGCGGCGGAGTTGGAGGTGCTGCAGGAGGCCGGCATCGACACGGCGCCGGCGGTGGTGCTGACCACGCGGGACGACGAGACCAACATCTACCTGGCCATCTACTGCCGCCAGCTGCGCCCCGACATCCAGATCATCGCCCGGGCCAACCAGGAGCGCAACGTGCCGACCCTGCACCGCGCCGGCACCGACTTCGTCATGTCCTATCCGTCCATGGGGGCCCGCGAGATCACCAATCTGCTGGAGCGCAGCAGCACCCTGACGATCGCCGAGGGACTCGGGGTGATCCGCCTGCCCGTGCCCCGGGGCCTCGCCGGCGCCAGCATCGCGGGTTCCGGGATCCGCCCGCGCACCGGCTGCTCCGTCGTGGCCGTCCGCCAGGACGGCTCGACCAACGTCAACCCGGACCCGACCGAGTCCCTGCCGGCGGGTGGCGAGATGATCCTCATCGCCACGGCCGAGGGCGAGCGCCTCTTCCTCAAGGAGTTCAGCGGCGTCTGAGCCGCCGGGGCGGCTCTCCCCGCCAGCGACAGGTCAGGTGCGGCGATTGGATTCCTGCTTGATCCAGTAGCGGATGCCTTTGCCGGCGTGGGGTTCCCCCGCGTAGCGCGGAATCACGTGCAGGTGGGCGTGGAACACCGTCTGTCCGGCCACGGCGCCGCAGTTCCATCCCACGTTGTATCCCTGCGGTTTGTGCTCGGCGTCGAGGAAGGCTTTGACCTCCGCCAGGAGTGAGAAGGTGGAGACGATCTCTTCGGGTGTGAGATCGAAGACCGACTCCCGGTGGGCTCTCGGCACGATGACCCCGGACCCTTGCAGGACCGGGTGCTTCAGATCGAGGAAGAGGCTCGACTCGTTCTCGAGCGGTGTGGGTTGGTCCTCGACCTGGGGTGGACAGAAGGGACAGCTCACGGTGCCTCCTCGCCCTCAGCCCTCCCGCGTCAACTCCGCGAGGCTGTCGCGCACCGTCTCCACGAGCCGGTCCACGTGCTCGCCCTCCAGGGGCAGGGAGATGCTGCCTCCCACCCGCCAGTAGATCCCCCTGTTCAACAGGCGCAGGTGGAGCCAGCGCTGCAGCTGCGCGTCGTCGGCCGCCGCCTCGCGGTAGTTGCGCGGCGGCCTCTCCAGGAAGTAGACGCGGAAGATCGAGCCGGCCACGACCACGCAGGCGGCGAGGCCCAACTCACCGAAGACCCGCTCCAGCCCCCGGGCCGCGGCCTGCGCCAGCTCCGCGATCCGCTCGTAGGCGGCGGGGGTCATCGTCTCCAGGGTGACCTTTCCCGCGGTCAGGGCGAAGGGGTTGGCGTTGAACGTCCCCGACTGGGGGATCCTGGCGCCCTGGCGGGGATCGTAGAGAGCCATGACCTCCTCGCGCCCCCCGAAGACCGCTCCCGGGGTGCCGCCGGCGATGACCTTGCCGAGGCAGGTGAGGTCGGGCCGCACGCCCAGATGCTCCTGCACGCCCCCCGGTCCCATGCGGAAGCTGACGATCTCGTCGAAGATGAGCAGGCCCCCGGCGCGGTGGGCGGCCTCGCGTACCCGCTCGAGGAAGCCCTCCTCGGGCAGGGCCAGCCCCGCCGCCGTCGACAGGGGATCGACGATGACGGCGGCGAGCCGGCTGCGGTGCTCGGCGAGGATGGTCTCGACGGCGCCGGCGTCGTTGAAGGGCAGGACCACCACGTCCTCGAGGGCGGCCGAGGAGAGGCCCGCCGTGGAGGCCACGGAATGCGGCGCCTCGGCGGGACCGAGTTCCGGACCGACCGGCGGCAGGTAGCTCACCATGGCGTGGTCGTCGATGCCGTGGAAGGCGCCCTCGAACTTGGCCGTGCCCGTGCGCCCGGTGAAGGCGCGGGCCACTCTCAGGGCGTTGATCACGGCCTCGGAGCCGGAGCTGCAGAACCGCAGCCGCTCCAGCGACGGCAGCCGCCGGCGGATGAGCTCCGCCATCTCCACCTCGAGGGCGGTGGGGCGGGAGAACCCGGTGCCCCGGCCCACGGCCTCCCGCAGGGCCGAGACCACGGCGGGATGGGCGTGTCCGAGGACGAGGGCGGTGTTGTTGTTGACGAAGTCCAGCAGCCGGTGACCGTCGAGGTCGTGCAGCCAGACGCCCTCGCCCCGCTCCGCGTACAGGGGAAAGGGAGGCATGTGCACGCCGGTCCGGGTGTTGCCGCCGGGCAGGGATCCGGCGGCGCGGGCGAACATCGCCGCCGATCGCGGGTTGCGCTCCGCGAAGAGGGCCTCCTCCTCGGCGCAGGCGGCGGCCAGGGCCACGCGGTCGATTCCGCGTGCCGCGGCCCGGGTCACGGGGCTTTCTCGCGGGCGTCGCCGGCGGGCTCGTCCAGCCGCCGGATCCGTCCCAGGGGGGGCGGCGTCACCGTCCCCTGCAGGCCGGCGTAGCGGATCTGGGCGTCCACGATCTGTACCTCCGTGTTGGTCCACTCCACCTCGCGGTCGAAGAACCGGTCTGACCGCAGGACGATGTAGTCCTCGGCGGCGAGCTTGTAGGTCCGTTGCAGGTCGAGGTCGTGCTCGACCACCCGCCGGCCCTCGGGGCGCGACCGGTCCACGGCATAGGACAGGCCCGCCACCTGCATGGGCCGTTCCTTTCCGTCGCGGACGTCGAACTCGAGGATGTCGAGTACCTCGGCGCCGGTGAGCTCGAAGGTGTAGAGCTCGTCGCGGAAGTTCATGCGGAAGATGGCGCCGATGGTGATCAGCCCCTCCTCCAGGGGCTGGCGGATGCCGTCGTTGTTCTGGAAGGCGATCTCGGCGCCGGTGGCGAAGAGGATGGAGTCGCAGAACCAGTTGCCGAGGGCCGTGTCGTACCAGGGCCCGGTGAGGTCGTCGTTCGCCAAGGTCGCGGACGCCGCGGCCACGGGAGGCACCGATTCGCAAGCGGAAGGGTCCCCGGTCCGCCAGAGGCCCGCCTCGTCCAGGTGCAGGCAGAGCTGATCCCCACCGCGGCCGAGGGCCACCTCGGCGCCGTCGATCCACACCGCCGCGGAGTCGAGCCCGTCCAGGGGGCCGGTGCGGTTCAGCCGGAAGGCGGAGAGGTTGTCGGTGAGGATGCGGGGGGCCGGTCCCGTGAGGTCGATGGTCAGCTCCATCGGGTTGGCCCACATGACCGCCCGCTCCATCCCCGCCCACGCGGTCTGTCCGTGGGCCGGCAGGATGGCGGAGAGGAGCAGGTGGCCGCGCCGGGTCTCGTCCACCAGGGCCTCGGCGTACCAGGGCAGGGTGCGGCGGCCCTGGAGGACCGGGACCTCCGTGGCTCGACCCGCTCCTTCGGGGGTGCGCCAGCGCAGGCCGAAGACGGCGTTGCCGTCGTAGCGCTCGTCCCCTTCCGCCTCGGACAGCTTGAGGCTGAAGTCGAAGTCGCCGCGCCGCTGCTCGGCCCGCAGGAGCACCCGGTGGCGGCCCTCCGTCAGCTGGATGGGCACGCGCTCGCAGGGCAGGAAGTGGCGCCGCCGGCCGCGGAACCGGTGGGCCTGCCGCCCGTCGATCCAGACCGTCAAGCCCTCGTCCGACCCGACCCACAGCTCGGCGGGTTCGTCGCGGGGGGCGTCGAACTCGGCGTAGGCGTAGACCACGCAGTGGGTGGGGTCGGAGAAGTGGCGGTCGAGGTCGATCCGGTCGTCGTGGAAGTAGACGGGGCCGGACCAGCCGCCGGCGCCGGGCCGGGGCGTCACCGCAGGATCGATGCCGGCGTCGGCGTCAACGGGGATCGGGCCCTTGAGGAGCCAGGTGCGGTTGCCCATGCCGTACCGGGAGTTCTCGTCGTGGGGCTTCTTCTCGAAGCGGCGGACGAGGTCCTCGAGGTCGTCCCGCACCCGGAGGCGGTCGAGGTCGGCCACCCCCAGGCCGCGGCGCTGCCCGACCTGCAGGAACTCCATGTCGGCGGGGTTCAGGCCCATCAGCCGGGCGGCCACGGCGTCGACGGCGAGCAGGTCCGGGCCGGCCACGATCGTGTTGACGCGCACGGGAAAGCCGCCCTCCGCCCGGATCCGTTCCCGCTCCATGCCGAGGATGCCGTCGACCACGGCGAAGTCCACCCCGGCCACTCCGGCCAGGTCGACGATCGTCTCGTCGAGGGTTTGGTGCGTGTGCCACAGGCCGGGGCTGCCCGATTCCGGCGGCCAGCCTCTCAGCTTCGGCCAGCCGTACTTCAGGCCCGGGGCGATGCCGATCAGGTTCTTCGCGGCCACGGTCATGCCCACGACGCCGGTGATCTTCAGCACCGGCACGCTGATCATGACCTCCGCCTCGCGCACGGTCCGCGGCACCCAGTAGGTCCCGGCCGCCAGGCCTCCGCCCGGCGGCGCGACCTCGACGACCTCGTCGTAGTTGAGGTCGACGATGCGCAGGTCGGCGCCGGCCAGGTCGGGGTCGTGCAGCAGGGCGCGGTACCCGGCCGCCTCGAAGCCGTCGCCGACCTCCACGCGGTCGAGCAGCGCGATCAGGTCCTTGCGCTCCCGGGGGATCCAGACGCCGCCCTCGGCGATCGTCAGCCGTGCGCCGGGCGCCCACCCGTGGACCGCCTCGAGGAGCGCCTTGACCACGCGCCAGTCGGTGATGTCGCCCGGCACGTGCTCGACATGCACGATGTTGACCTTGCAGACCACGTCGACGACGCCGTCGGGGCCCGGACGGGCGGCCCGGACCAGCTCGCGCAGCCCCCCCTGTTCCACGGCGGCGCGCACCATGGGCCGGATGTGGGCGGCGTAGTCGAGGGGCTGGTCGGCGGGCACCGGCGCGGGAAGGGCGGCGTCGTCGGAGCGCACCACGGAGACCACCGGCCCGGTGGAGGACCAGGCGGCCGCGGCCATCGCCAGGACCAGGGCCGTGCTCGGACCCAGGATCCGGGCGGCGGCCGACCTCATTCGGCGTCGTAGTCGGTGAGAGGCCGCATCCAGATGTTGCGGAAACGCGTCGGGTTGCCGTGGTCCTGCAGCTTCAGGGGGCCTTCCTCGTCGTGGGGCGAGGCGTAGGAGCTGGTGTTGCGGTGACCCGTGGGGCCCATCGCCTCCTGGCGGTGGTGCAGCAGCAGGCCGTTGTGGTGGAGGGTGAGGCGCGCCGGCTCCACCAGCCAGCCCTCGTCCCAGCGCGCGGTCTCGAAGATGATGTCGTAGGACTGCCACTCCCCCGGCGGGCGGCAGGCGTTCACGAAGGGCGGGAACTGGCCGTAGATCGAGCCGGCGCCGCCGTCGGCGTAGGTGGGGTTGTCGTAGCCGTCGAGGACCTGGATCTCGTAGAGCCCCATGAGGAAGACGCCGCTGTTGCCGCGGCCCTGGCTGTCGCCGGAGACCTCGGTCGGGCTCGCCCACTCCAGGTGGAGCTGACAGTCCCCGAAGCGCTTGACGGTCTGAATGTCCCCGGTGCCGGGCACGACCTCCACGTGGCCGTCCTCCACCTTCCAGGCCGCCTCCTCCCCCGGGTTTCGGGCGCTCTCCCACTCGGACAGGTCGGTGCCGTCGAAGAGCACCACCGCGTCGGAGGGCGGTCCCCCCGGCGCGGCGGCGGGGGTGACGATGCGAGGGTGCGGGCGCCGGCTGTCGTGGACTCGCCAGGGCTGTCCCGGAATCAGGTCGGTGTCGTCGTATCCCAAGCTTGCCATCGATCCTCCTTCAGGCCTCCCGGCCTCATTCGGCGTCGTAGTCGGTGAGCGGCCGCAGCCAGATATTGCGGAAACGCATGGGGCCGTGGTCCTGCAGCAGCAAGGGGCCTTCCTCGGCGTGAGGGGAGGCGTAGCTGCTGGTGTCGAGGTGGACCGTGGGACCCATCGCCCCCTGGCGGTGGTGCACCAGCAGGCCGTTGTGGAGCACGGTGAAGCGCGCCGGCTCCACCAGCCAGCCCTCGTCCCAGCGGGGGGTCTCGAAGAGGATGTCGAAGGACTGCCAGTCTCCAGGCGCGCGGCAGGCGTTGATGAAGGGCGGGAACTGGCCGTAGATCGAGCCGGCGGCGCCGTCGGCGTAGGTGGGGTTGTCGTAGCCGTCGAGGATCGCGATCTCGTAGAGCCCCATGAGGTAGACGCCGCTGTTGCCGCGCAGCTGGCTGTCGTCGGTGACCTCGGCCGGTGTCGCCCACTCCAGGTGTACCTGGCAGTCCCCGAAGCGCTTGACGGTCTGCATGTCCCCGGTGCCGGGCACCACCTCCACGCAGCCGTCGGCGACCTTCCAGCCCGCCTCCTTCCCCGGGTTGACGGCGCTCTCCCACTCGGACAGATCGGTGCCGTCGAAGAGCACCACCGCGTCGGAGGGCGGCCCCCCCGGCACGGCGCCGGGGGTGACGGTGCGGGGCTGCGGACGCCGGCTGTCGTGAACGCGCCAGGGCTGTCCCGGAATCAGCTCGGTGTCGTCGTATACGGGCTCCCTCACGATGCTCCTTCAGGCCGCCCGGCGCAGCACCCGGCCGGGGCAGCGGCCGGTGAGCCCGCCGTCGCTGACGGCGGCGACGCCGTTGACGTACACGTGGTCGATCCCCCGCGGGTAGCGGTAGGGGTCGTCGAAGTCGGCCGTCTCCCCCACGGTCTCGGGGTCGAAGACGACGAGGTCCGCCCAGGCGCCCTCGCGCAGCACGCCCCGCCCGGCGAGGCGGAAGCGAGCCGCCGCGTGCCCGGTGAGCTTGTGCACGGCCTGCTCCCAGGTGAGGGCGCCCTGGTCGCGGATGAAGCGGCGCAGGAAGTAGGGGAAGGCGCCGTACGACCGCGGGTGGTGCTTGCCCTCGGCCAGGACGCCCTCCGGGATCAGCGAGAAGCCGTCGGAGATCACCCCGCCGGCGTCGTGGCGGGCGATGTTGAGGAAGTCCTCCTCGCCCACGTCCTCGGCCAGCATCCAGGGCCGCGCCTCCTCCTCGACCAGGATGTCGAGGACGGCGTCGTGCGGGTCCCGGCCGCGGAGCCGGCCGATCTCGGCGAAGGAGCGGCCCGTCAGGTGGGCGTTGGCGTCGCCGGCGCTGCCGAGCCAGATGCGGTCCCAGGCCCCCTCCTTTGCCAGGTTGCGCTTGCGGCTGCCGCCGCTCTCGGCGCCGTGGGCGAGGGTGTCGGCCTGGATGGCGCGGCGCTGCTCCGGGTCGCGCAGCCGGCGCAGGAGCGCCTCGTCGCCGCCGTCGAGGGCCCAGGGCGGCAGCAGCGACTTCAGGGTCGTGGAACCGATCGTGTAGGGAATGGCGTCGCAGCTGACGTCGACGCCGCGCTGCCGCAGGGCGTCCAGGTCGGCCAGCAGGCCGGCGGTGGCCCCGAGCATGGGGGACCCCGGCTGCATGTGCGACACGTGGCCGGCCACGCCGGCGCCCTCGGCCACGGCGGTGACCTCGGCCACGGCCTCGGCGATCCCCTTCGTCTGGTTGCGGATGTGGCTGGTGTAGATGCCGCGGAAGGGGGCGATCACCTCGCCGAGGGCGACGAGCTCGCGCAGCGGGGCGTAGGGCCCGGGGGCGTAGGCCAGGCCGCTGGAGAGGCCGACGGCGCCGTCCTCCATCGCCCGGGCGGTGAGCTGCCTCATGCGCTCCATCTCCGCCGGCGTCGCCTCGCGGTCGTCCCAGCCCATGGCCGCCACCCGCACGTTCCCGTGGCCCACGAGGGCGGCCACGTTGGTGCCGACGCCCTGGTCCTCCAGACGCGCGAAGTAGCCGTCGAAGCCGGTCCAGTCGCACTCGAGGCCGCGGGTCATGGCCGGGTCCAGGGGGCCGTAGTAGGGCTCGTGGTCGCGGGTCGGGGCTGCCGAGACGCCGCAGTTGCCGACGATCTGGGTGGTGATCCCCTGGGCCACGGAGGAGGAGGCGCGGCCCTCCACCAGGAGGGTGAGGTCGGAGTGGGTGTGGATGTCGATGAAGCCGGGGGCGACGAAGCGCCCGGAGGCGTCGACGGTGGAGCCGGCCGGGGACCCGGGGAGATCGCCGACGGCGGCGATGCGGCCGTTCTGGACGGCCACGTCGGCGGCGCGCGCCGGGGCGCCGGTGCCGTCGAGGAGGCGGCCTCCGGTGACGAGCAGATCGTACACGGGATCAGCGCCGGGCGATCAGGTCGTCGACCACCGCGGGATCGGCCAGGGTGCTGGTGTCGCCGATGCTGCCCATGTCGTTCTCGGCGATCTTGCGCAGGATTCGGCGCATGATCTTGCCGGAGCGCGTCTTCGGCAGGCCCGGGGCCCAGTGGATGACGTCGGGCTGGGCGATGGGGCCGATGACGGCGCGCACCTGCTTCTTCAGCTCGTCCTTCAGCTCGTCGGTGTAGTCCTCGCCCGTGTTGAGGGTCACGTAGGCGTAGATGCCCTGGCCCTTCACCTCGTGGGGGAAGCCGACCACGGCGGCCTCGGCGACCTGGCCGTGCAGCACCAGGGCGCTCTCGACCTCGGCGGTGCCCATGCGGTGGCCGGAGACGTTGATCACGTCGTCGACGCGGCCGGTGATCCAGTAGTAGCCGTCCTCGTCGCGGCGGCAGCCGTCGCCGGTGAAGTAGTAGCCCTTGTACTGCTGGAAGTAGGTCTCTTCGAAGCGCTTGTGATCGCCGTACACGGTCCGCATCTGGCCCGGCCAGGGGGCCTTCATGGCCAGCACCCCGGAGACGCCGTCGCCGTCGATGGGGGTGCCTTTCTCGGGGTCGAGGACCACCGGCTCGATGCCGAAGAAGGGGAACGTCGCCGACCCCGGCTTGAGGGCCGTCGCGCCCGGCAGCGGCGTGATCAGGATGCCGCCGGTCTCGGTCTGCCACCAGGTGTCGACGATGGGGCAGCGCTCCTTGCCGGCGTTGCGGTGGTACCAGCGCCAGGCCTCGGGGTTGATCGGCTCGCCCACGGTGCCGAGGAGGCGCAGGGAGGGCATCTCGTACTTGGCCGGCCACTCCTCGCCGGCGGCGGCGATGGCGCGGATGGCGGTGGGCGCCGTGTAGAACTGGTTGACCTGCCACTTCTCGACGATCTGCCAGTAGCGGTCGGGGTTCGGCCACGTGGGGATGCCCTCGAACATCATCGTCGTGGCGCCGTTGCCCAGGGGCCCGTAGATGATGTACGAGTGGCCGGTGACCCAGCCGATGTCGGCGGCGCAGAAGTAGATGTCGCCGTCGTGGTAGTCGAAGACCAGCTTGTGGGTGACGGCGGTGTAGACCATGTAGCCGCCGACGTTGTGCTGCACGCCCTTGGGCTTTCCGGTGGAGCCGGAGGTGTAGAGGATGTAGAGCGGGTCCTCGGCGTCCATCACCTCGCAGGGGCAGTCGGCCGAAGCGCCGGCCATCACGTCGTGCCACCACTCGTCGCGGCCGGCCTTCATCTCCACGGCGAACTCGCCCTCGGCCGCGACCCGCTCGACGACGATGCAGCTGGTCACCGGCTGGCCCATCTGCCTCTCGGCCTCCTCCATGGCCTCGTCGGCGTTCGGCTTGAGCAGGATCGGCTTGTCGCCCCGGTGGGTGCCGTTGCAGGTGATCAGCACGGTGCAGGTGGAGTCGGCGATGCGGTCGGCCAGGGAGTCGGCCGAGAACCCGCCGAAGACGATGGAGTGGACGGCGCCGATACGGGCGCAGGCGAGCATGGCCACCGCCAGCTCCGGGATCATGGGCATGTAGATGGAGACGCGGTCGCCCTTCTTCACGCCCTTCGACTTGAGGACGTTGGCGAAGCGGCAGACCTGCTCGTGCAGCTGGCGGAAGGTGAGGGTGGCGTCCTCGTCGGGGCGGTTGCCCTCCCAGATGATCGCCGTCCGGTCGCCGCGGCTCTCCAGGTGCCGGTCGAGGCAGTTGTGGACGATGTTCGTCTTGCCGCCGTCGAACCAGCGGATGGAGACCGGCCCCCGGTCCATGTCGTAGTTGTAGTCGCGGACCGTGTGCCACTTCTCGTACCAGTGGAACTCCTCCGCCTTCGCCGCCCACCAGGCCTCGGGGTCGGCGATGGAGCGCCGGTACTCGTCGAGGTAGGCCTGGTGGCTGCCCACGTGGGCGCGGCCGCTGGCGGCGGCGGGGGGCGGGTAGAGCTGGTCGTCGCTCATGGGGAGATGGCTCCTTGATGGGTTTTCCGGTGAAGCCGGGGTAATATCCGCAGACCCCGACCTCAGGAAAAGAGGCGCCGGCGCAGCCACATGAGGCCCACCAGGGTCTTGGCGTCGGCGATCCGTCCGGCGTCCAGGGCGGCCCAGACCTCCTCCTCCGGCCACTCCAGGACCTCGATGCTCTCGCCCTCCTCCTCGAGGCCGCCGCCGGGGCCGCGGCGCTGTCCGGCGCTCACCGCCGCGTAGTAGAGGAAGATCCGCTCCGAGGAGCCGCCCGGGGTCAGGTAGAAGCTGCCGATGGGCTCCAGGCGATCCGCCTCGTAGCCGGCTTCCTCCAGGCACTCGGCGCGGGCCACGTCCTCGGGCTGCTGCCCTTCGGGGACCGTCCCCGCCACCAGCTCGTGCAGCCAGCCCGGGCCCTTCTCCCATGCGGAGAAGCGGAACTGGCGCACCAGCACGACGACGCGGCGCTCCGGGTCGTGGAGCACCACCGCCGCGCCATCGCCGCGGTCGACGTTGAGCCGCGTCAGGGGGCGGCTCATCGAGCCGTCGGAACGCTCGTGGCTGAGGTCGACCTCCTCGACGAGGAAGAAGCGGTCGAGCAGGGTCCGGCGGCCGTGGACCTCGACCCGCCCCATCCTCAGGCGACGGCGCCGATGATCTGCACCGTCACGGGCTCGCCCGCGGCGGCGGCCTGGTCCGGGTCGAGGACGACGATGCCGTTGGCCCCGAGCATGGAGGTGAGGATGTGGGAGCCCTGGGCCCGGTGCGAGGTGCTGGCCGTCAGGCGGCCGCCGCCGTCGAGGCGCAGCCGCGCCCGCAGGAAGTTGCGGCGGTCGCCGTCGTTGGCCACGTCGTGCTCCATGAGGGCGGTGCTCTGCGGCAGGGGCCAGCGCTCCGGCGGGTGGCCGGAGGCCTTGCGCACGGCGGGGCCGACGAACTGCAGGAACGACATCAGGCTCGACACGGGGTTGCCGGGCAGCCCGAAGTAGGGTTTGCCCCGGAGCATGCAGAAGAACAGGGGCTTGCCCGGCTTCATCGCCACGCGCCAGAGCACCTCCTCGGCGCCGAGGTCGTCGAGGACCTTCTTCACGTAGTCGTACTCGCCCACGGAGACGCCGCCCGAGGAGACCACGAAATCGCAGGCGAGGGCGGTCTCCACCGAGGCGCGGATGGCGGCCTCGTCGTCGGCCACCGTGGGCAGCAGCACCGGCTCGGCGCCGCAGGCGCGGGCCACGGCGCCGAGGGCGGGGGTGTTGCTGTTGACGATCTGTCCCGGACCGCGGACCTGGTCGATCTCGACCAGCTCGTCGCCCGAGGAGAGCACCGCCACCGTGGGCCGGCGGCCGACGGCGACGAAGCTCTGCTGCACCGCCGCGAGGACACCCGCCTCCCCGGCGCCGAGCTCGGCGCCGGCGCGGATCAGGGGCTCGCCCGCGCGCATGTCCTCGCCGCGGCGGCGGATGTTGGCGCCCTCCTCCTCCTCCGGCACCAGGATGTCGACGCGGTCGCCGTGGTCGCGGGTGTCCTCGACGCGGATCACGGTGTCGCAGCCCTCGGGGACCGGTGCGCCGGTCATGATGCGGCTCGCCTGTCCGGCCTGGAGCCGCTTCTCCGGGACGCGGCCGGCGGGGATGTCCTCGATCACCGGCAGGGTCGCCGGGCTCTGCTCGCTGGCGGCGGCGACGTCGGCGAAGCGCACGGCGAAGCCGTCCATGGCGGAGTTGTCGTGGGGCGGGTTGTCGTACGGGGCCGCCACGTCGGCGGCCAGGACCCGGCCGAGGGCCCCGGTGAGGGCGACGCGTTCCGCTCCCAGGGGGCGGATGCGTTCCAGGACGGCGGCGCGCGCCTCCTCGACGGTGAGCATGTGGCAGCGGGTGAGGGTGCCGGCCGGGCGGATGGCCGCTCAGGCGGGTGCCCGGTAGTAGGGGTTCTTGCCGTTGGCGTGGTCGGTGACGTCGTAGATCTCCTCGATCTCGGGCACCGACTCCTTGATCATCACCTCGATGCCCTGCTTGAGGGTGACGTCGGCCATGCCGCAGCCTTGGCAGCCGCCTTCGAGCTGGAGGTAGACGGTCTTCTCCTTCAGGTCGATCAGGGAGACCCGGCCCCCGTGGCCCGAGACGGCGGGGTTGATCTTCTCGTCGAGGACGTGCTGCACCCGGTCGAGGAGGGTGCCGTCCACGCCCTCGGGCAGGGTGCGGGGGCGCTCGATCCGGAATCCGGAGCCCATCAGGCCCTCGACGTAGTCGACGGTGGCCTCCTGCACGTTGTCGCCGCTGTCGGGGTCGACGTAGACGTCGAAGCCATCGAAGGGGATGACCGCATCCCCGTCGTTCTCCTGCCCCTCGCCGATGAAGGCCATCCGGTAGTCGACCTTGAGGGGAGAGACGGAGGTCGCGCCGATGCGCAGGCCTGTGACCGGGTTGGGGCTCTTGCCGATGAGCTCGAGGATTTTGCTCTGCGCGAGGTCGGTAATCGTCAACATGGCCGGGGATTCACCAAGGTCCAGGGGGTTGCTACTGTGGATGAGTGAACCTGAATTTACCTTTGAGGTGAGGTTCGTCAACGAAAGGCCGGAGAGATGAGACAGAGCCTGGAGCAGATCCTGGAGGACTCGCGCTCGGAGGACGCGCGCCTGCGCAGGAGCGCCGCCCGCGAGCTGTGCCCCTGCGAGCTGAAGGCCGACCACCCCGAGGCCTGGTCCCGCGTCTTCGAGCTCACCCGCGACGACGACGCGGGCGTGCGGCGCATCGCCTTCCACACCCTCACCGACGGCTCGCCGCGGCAGCGCGAGGCCGACGTGCTGGCCGCCCTCGAAGGCATGCACGACGATCCCGACCTCCGGTTGCGGCGCAGCGTCCGCCAGCGTCTGGCCCGGTACCGCCGCTCCGGCCGCATCAACCACCACTGAGAAGAAGGCCCTGCCTGGGGCGCCTGCCCGTCCCCGGCCGAGCGGAGGATTTTCCCGCCATGAGCGATCTCGCCCGCCGCACCCTGGGCCGCACCGGCCTGGAGGTCACCCGGCTCGGCTTCGGGGCCGCCGAGCGGGGCCTGCCCGATTCCGCGGATTTCGACGCCCGGGCCGCCGGGGTGCTGAACGCCGCCCTCGACGCGGGGGTCAACCTCATCGACACGGCCCCCGACTACGGCGCCAGCGAGGAGCGCATCGGCCGCTACGTCGGCCACCGCCGGCGCGAGTTCCACCTCGCCACCAAGTGCGGCTGCAACATCGACGCCGATGGGAACCGCCTGGAGCCCGGGCACCTGTGGACCGCCGACCGTCTGCGCTCCAACATCGACCAGAGCCTCCGCCGCCTGCGGACCGACTGCGTCGACCTGCTGCAGATGCACAACCCCTCCGTGGAGGACGTCGAGCGGGGCGGGTTGATCGAGGCCCTCGAGGAGATCCGCGGGGCCGGCAAGACCCGCTTCATCGGCGTCTCCTCCACCAACCCGCACCTGGCCGCCTTCGCGGCCACCGGCGCCTTCGACGTCTTCCAGATCCCCTATTCCGCCCTCGAGCGCGAGCACGAGACGATGATGCAGGAGGCGGCCGACGCCGGCGCCGGGATCCTCGTCCGGGGCGGCATCAGCCTGGGGCACCGGGCCAACGAGGATCGCCGGACCACCTGGGAGAAGGCGGGCCTGGAGGAGCTCGCCGGCGGCATGAGCCGCCACGAGTTCATCCTGCGCTTCACCCTCGCCCATCCGGCCTGCCACACCACGATCGTGGGCACCACCAGCCTCGACCACATGCGGTCCAACCTCGACGCCGCCCGGGCCGGTCCCCTGCCCGCCGGTCTCTACGCCGAGGCCCGGGCCCGGCTGGCGGGCATCGGCGAGGCCCCCGCCGAGAGCGGCTCGTGATCAACGAGCACGACCCCGGCCGGCGGGCGCAGCTGCAGGCGGCGGTGGAGGCGATGCCGCGGGTCGGCCTGGCGGCGCTGCCGACCCCCTTCGAGCCCTGCCCGCACCTGTCGAAGGCGCTGGGGGGCCCGGAGATCTGGATCAAGCGCGACGACCTCACGGGCCTGGCCGCCGGCGGCAACAAGACCCGCATGTTCGAGTTCGTCCTGGGGCAGGCCCTGGAGGAGGGGGCCGATACCGTCGTCGGCGGGGCGGCGGTGCAGTCGAACTACTGCCGGCAGCTGGCCGCCGCCTGCTCCCGCCTCGGCCTGGAGTGCCACCTGGTGCTGCGCAAGGTGCGCGGCGAGCGCGACCGCGAGGTGCAGGGAGGCCTGCTCCTCGACCTGCTCGTCGGCGCCCGGGTCGAGCTGGTCGAGGACGAGGGCAGCTGGGAGAGCCTCGGCGCCCGCATCCGCGACAAGGGGCGGCAGCTGACCGCCGAGGGGCGCAAGGTCCACGTGGCCCGCGTCGGCGACGAGTCCGGGATCGGACTGTCGGCCGTGGGCTACGCGGCCGCCACCCTCGAGCTGCTCGACCAGGCCGAGGCCGCGCAGGTCCGCATCGACGAGATCTGGCTCTGCTCCACCGACTCGACCCAGGCCGGCATCGCCCTGGCCCTCAAGCACCTGAGGTCGCCGATCCGCCTGGTGGGCCTGCCGGCCCTGCCGGAGCCGGTGACCTCGGGCTGGACCTTAGAGGAGTGCCTCTCCTCCGTGGCCAACGAGTGCGGGTCCCTCCTCGGCCTGGAGACCACGGTCGAGCCGTCGGAGATCACCAGCAAGGTCGAATACGTCGGCCCCGGGTACGCCGTCCTCACCGAGGCTGCGCGCGAGGCGATGCTGATGGCGGGCCGGCACGAGGGCGTGCTCCTCGATCCGGTGTACACCTCCAAGGCCATGGCGGGCCTGATCGACCACGTCCGGCGGGGGCTCGTGCCGGCCGGGCGCAACGTCGTCTTCCTGCACACGGGTGGGCTCCCCGCCCTCTTCGCGTACGCCGACTCCCTCGGCCTCGACGAGGCCCTGGATTCGGCCTGAACCGGTCCGTTCGGAGGGTCCGGTTCTTCTGGTGGCAGGGGGAGCGGAACCGTAATTTCCGGAGCAGCATCGTGGCCTGACCTACCCTGCATCGAGGAGGATACCTTTGCAGCGCCTTGAGAGAGGACTACTCGCGTCCCTGCTGGCAGGGGTTCTCCTGGCTGCCGGTTGCGGCGGGGAAGATCCCGTGGAGCCGGAACCGGGGCCCGCCCCGCCCGATCTCAGCGGCACCTATGCTCTCCTGTCCTTCGCATCCGCCGCTCTCACGGCCGGGAATGCGCTGGCCCCGCCTGACGTGAGCGGCATGTTCACCTTGGAGCAGACATCCGTGGAGGGCGACGAAGCCGGCGGGACCTTCGAGATGACGGTTTCGGTCCCAAACAGTGAGGGGGGCACCACTACGATCGTGGACCAGGGGACCTACAGGAACTTCATGGACGGCCGGTTGGAGCAGGTTGGCGAGTTGTGGCAGACCAGGGGGACCTACGAGCTCGATGGCAACACCTTGACGATCGAGGTCGCCGAGCCCGTCCTCGCCCTCTCGAAGACGGTCTGGCAGCGAGAGTAGAGTGGCCCGGGTATTCCTGGCGGCGCTCCTGGCCCCGGTCTGGCTGGGGGCCGAGGAGCCGGCGACGATCCGCGGCACCATAGTCGACGGGGAGACGGGCGCGCCCGTCGCCGGCGCCGAGGTGCTCTTGCGCTCGACGCCGATGGGGGCCCTCACCGACGAGGACGGGAGCTTCGAGATCGCCCGGCCCTCCAGCGGAGTCCCCACCCTGGTCGTGGTGGCCCACGGGTTCCGCACCGTCGAGGCGGCGGTCGAGTCGGAGACGGACCAGGAGCCCCTGCGGATCTCGCTGGAGCGGCTCTACTTCGAGGTGCCGGGGCTGACGGTCACGGCCAACCGCGGAACTCACCCGGGCGAAGCACCCACCTCCGTCGCCGTCATCAGCGGCGACGAGCTGCAGCGGCGGGAGGCCACCAACCTGAACGAGGCCCTCCCCTTCGCCCAGGGCGTGACTTTCAACGCCGGACAGATGGACATCCGCGGCTCCAGCGGTCTCTCCCGGGGCGTCGGCAGCCGGGTGCTCATGCTCCTCGACGGCCACCGGACCCTCTCCGGCGTGGGCTCGTCCGTCGACTTCTCGGTCCTGCCGGTCCTCGACGTGGAGCGGATCGAGATCGTCAAGGGACCCCACTCGACGCTCTGGGGGACCAACGCCATGGGGGGCGTGGTCAACGTGATCACCCAGCCCCCGAGGCGGGAGGCCCGGACCGTGGTGCGCGGCTACTACGGCCTCTTCGACACCCCGGCCGGCCAGGACTTCTCCGACCGTCGTCTCAGCTCGCAGGGGCTTCAGGTCCAGCACTCCCGGAGGATCGGCAACGTTCACACGGCGCTCTTCGCGGCGCGCGAGAGCTCCGACGGTTTTCGACAGAACGGCGGCACGGACGGCTGGCGGCTGCGGGGGAAGGCGATTCTCGGGGACTCGGCAACCCCCCTGAAGTTGTTCGCCACCTGGAAGCGCGACGACATGGAGGAGTTCTTCACCTGGCTCTCCAAGGACCGCCGCCTGGAGATCGATCCCGACAATCGGGGCGACTGGAGGCGCGAATCCGACCTGATCCTCGGCCTCACGGCCACGCCGCTGGTGACGCCCGGGCTCAAGGTGGAGCTGCGGCCCCAGATCCAGCACTTCCGCTCGCGCAACTACTTCGGCGACCCGGAGGACCCGGACCACAACGACGACTTCCACCGCTCCACGCGCTACGGCACCGATCTCCAGCTCTCGGTGTTCACGGTGGGCAGGCACACGGTGACGATGGGCGGCGAGGCGGCGTACACCGGCGTGGCCTCGAACTTCCTGGAGCCGGCCCCGGAGGTGACGGACCTGGCCCTCTTCGGCCAGGACGAGATCGAGCTCGCCGAGGGGTTGCGCGGCTCGGTGGGGATACGCCTCGACAGACACAAGGCCTCTTCCGCCGAGGGCGACCTGACCCTCAACCCCAAGGTCGGGATCGTCTACAGCCTTTCCCCGCGTCTGAGCCTGCGCAGCTCGCTGAGCCGCGGCTACCGGGCGCCGAGCGTCTCGGAGCAGTACACCTCGACGGTCGTCTTCGGGTTTCGGGTCGTGCCGAACCTGGAGCTGCGCGGCGAATCCGCCTGGGCCGGGGAGATCGGGGCCACCGCGACCCCCGGGGACCGGCTCTGGTTCGACGCGGGGATCTTCTGGAGCGAGTACTCCGGTCTGATCGAGGTCACCAACGCGCCCAACCAGCTCTTCACCTTCCAGTTCCGGAACCTGGTCGAGGCCAGGATCCGGGGGATCGACACGGGACTGCGCGCCGAACTGGTCCCCGACAGGCTCAACCTCCAGACGAACTACCTCTTCCTCGATTGCAGGGATCTGGACACGGGCCGCAAGCTCGCCTACCGGTCGCGCCACGTCGTCACCACAACCCTCTCCGGCTGGGACGACGTCGTCGCTCTCGACATGCGTTACCGCAGCCGGCCCGAGGCGGTCCTCGTCTACCCCCTCGACGAACGCAGCGCCTTCACCGTGGTCGACCTGCGGCTGAATCTCGAGGTCATGGGCCTGGACCTGCAGACCCGGATCGACAACCTCCTGCAGGCCGAGTACGTGGACGTGCAGGAGCGGAACCCGGGCCCCTCGCGCAGCATCCGCACCACCCTCACCTCCCGCTTCTGACTCCCGGTCCGCCCGCCACGAGTTCCTGCACCCGGGGGCTCCAGGCCGCCCATCCCTGCCGGCGGCGGTCATCCCGCCGCAGCAAGGCGGTCCCTGAGCCCACGGGGGGGTCACTCCTCCACGAAGGCGGCCGACCCGAGGAGCCGGATCTCGCCGCACGCCACGGCGGGGTAGTCCCGCACGGTGATCGACCTCTCCGCGGCGCTCTCGACCTCGTAGCCGGTATCCGCGGCCAGCAGCCAGGTCCCGGGGAGGGCGTCAGGCTCCGGCACCGGCTCGGAGAGGTGGAAGGTGCGGCCCTCCGCCGAAGCGACCCCGAGGAAGACCTGCGCCTGGTCGAGCCGAAGGCCGCGGCCTCGGCACTGCAGGGTGGTCCCGCCTAGCAGGAAGGCCCGCAGCGGATTCCCCGCGTCGTCGACGGAGGCGAACCCGAAGCGGCCCTGAAAGGAGACCGGACCGAGGTCGTGGGCGCCGCCCTCCGGCGCCGAGAGGATGTAGTCGGTGCAGCCCTGCCGCTGGACCGCGACGGCGAGGGCGCCGGTGGCGGGATCGTCCAGCAGCAGGCGGGTGCCGCGCACGGGGGACTCTCCGACATGGGGGGCGATCACGGCGGCGTAGCGGCTGGACAGGTCCGCCTCGCCGCGGCGCTCGGCCAGGACCTGCTGCACGGGCGGGGCGTGGAGCTGATCGCCCGCGTCCGAGCGCCAGCCGGGCGCATCCGCCAGAAGCAGCCGGTCCACGGGGTTGAGGAGGGTGAGGTCCATGCGCACCTCCCCATCCTGCCAGGTGGCGGTGAAGGGTTGGCGCGGCCGGCCGGCGCGCAGGTTGTCGAGCCACGCGATTCCCTCGTCCACGGGCTCCAGGTCGACGCCATCGAGACCCGCCAGCCGGCCGTTGCAGTGGAAGCCGTACTGGTGCAGCCGGCCGCCGTCGACGCGGAAGAAATCGACGGCGTAGGTCCCTCCGCCGGGGACCTGGACGAGGGCGCAGGTCCGCTGGTAGCGCCCGCACTGCTCGTACTGGCGGGCCGAGGCCTGCACCACCTCGACGCCGGCCCCCGCCCCGAGAAGCTCCAGGGCGGCGGGCTCGGGGCGGCCTTCCTGACTGCGGCCGTCGACGCTGACGATGTTGTGGGAGAGGGTGCTGCGGGTCCAGGCGTTCCTCGGGTCGTCCCAGATGTAGCCGCGGTCGGCGGCCATCTCCCGCCCGTGGGCGATGTAGATGAGGCCCAGGCTGTCGTAGTGACGATGGCCGCCGCAGGCGTAGCCGTTGAGGTACAGGGCCGTGTGGCCCTCGGGGTCGCCGCCGCGCAGGACGGCCACGTGCCAGCCGGGGAACCACTCGGTGCGGCGCGGCAGGCCGGTCTCTCCCGCGGCTTTCAGGCCGGGGTCCCGGTGCCACAGGGCGTACTCCGTCCCCTTCTCCGACAGGGGAGCGCCCTGGGCCTTCTCCAGCAGGCCGGCGTAGCCGCCTCCGTAGTGGGCGGCCAGGACCTCGGCGTGGATGGGGTCGATGCCCTGGCCGGCGTGGGAGTCGCCGATGACGGGGTCCTGCAGGTTGGGGTCGAGCATGCGCGCCATGCTCTCCAGGGCCAGGCGGTAGCGGTCGAACTGCCGGAAGGGGTCCAGATCGTCCAGGCGGGGCCCGCTCTCGGGCGCGTAGGCCTCCGGGTCGGAGTACCCGGTGAGCAGCTCGGGGATGTCGCGCAGCAGGTTGAGGTGCATGGAGGAGTAGCCCGGCGACTCGGTGCAGAAACCGTCGAAGTGGAAGGCCTCCTCCAGCAGGGCCTCGAGTCCCTCGATGGCGCGGCGCACGCTCTCCGGCTTCCCGAAGAGGGTGCCCGCCGCGGCGCTCAGGGCGCGGCCGGGGCCGCACTTGTTGTTGATGTCGTTCCAGTTCTCGGTGTCCGCCCAGCCGGCGAGGATGAGGTCGTCGACGATGCGGCGGTCCATCTCCGGCGTGACCACCGCGGAGCCGTCGGCCTCCCGGGCGCCGCGGATCAGGTCCCAGGCGATGGTGATCGAGAGGATCATACGGCCGTCGGAGCCGCTGCACCCCATGCGTCCGGCGCCCCAGAAGCCGTTGTTGAGGACGGCGTGGTCGCCCATCTGGTGGCGGCCCTCGAAGGCGGAGATGATCGTCTCCGGCGGGAAGCGCCCGCCCGGGGGATGGGCGCCCATGGAGGCGGCCGCCTCGCCCGGCGGGCAGTCGGCGACGGTGCCGTCGTAGGAGTGGCACAGCCAGGTCGGATAGCGCCGGGCCAGGCAGTCCATGATCCACGCCGACCAGCGGGCGTAGCGCACCTCGCCGGTGAGGGCGTAGAGCTTGGCGAGGGGCAGCATCTGCTCGAAGCACCAGTGGATCTTCATCGAGCGGATGATCCCGGTCCAGCTCGTGTGCACGGGCCAGTTCACCCACTTGAAGGCGTGGCGCCCCGACCGGTCCCCAGGATGGGCCCGCTCCTCGTCGGTCAGGTAGAAGGTGAAGGTCTGGCCCATCCGGGGGGCGGTGACGCTCCCGGTCTCGGGGTGGTCGGGGCTGGGGTATTCCGTCTTGCAGTACTTGCAGACCAGGCGGTCGGGGTCGCGGACATCCCAGTCGTAGATGCCGGTCTCCCCCATGGTGGAGAGGCGGCCGACGCAGACCGGGCAGTTCTGGCCGTACTGGGGCCACGGGGTCAGCTCCGGCATCATCGCCTCGATGAAGCCGCGGTCCTGCTCCATCAGGTGAGCCACCTGCTGCTTCCAGCCTTCGAGGATGGCCTGGGCCCAGGAGTGGCGGGCCACGTTCTCGCGGGCCCTGTCGACGTCGAGTAGTGGCACGGATAGCTCCAATCCATGGGCCTGAGCCGGCCACGGGCCTCCCGCGGCAAGCACTCGGGGGCGGGAGGCCTCGGCGATCCGGGCCGAGGTGGGAAGGACCTGCTGGTTTTCGTACGGTAACCTCGTGAGAGGAGGCTCCACGGCGCCATGCCCGACTACAACTACCACTTCGACCGCGACGACCACGAGACGGCCCTGGCCTGCCTGGACGAGCACGGCTTCTGTGTCATCCGGGGGATGATCGATCATCCGATGGTGGCGTCGCTGAAGGCCAGCATCGACCGCCACCTCGACCCCGGCGGCGACCTGGGGCCGGCCTCCAACCGCTACCACATGACCTTCGCCGAGGACAGCGAGGAGGTCTGGGAGCTGGTCGACAACCCCGCCTTCATGCGCTTCCTCCGCCTCGTCCACGGCACCGGGGACCTCTGCCTGCACCGGTCCGCCGCGATCCTGCGCACCCCGGGCGAGGGCATGGGCGGCTGGCACCAGGACCACCGCGGGCACATCGCCCGCCCGCAGCGCGCCAACGACGTCCTAAACCGCTTTCCCATCCCCAGCGGCCTCTGGTTCTACCTCAACGGCAGCGATCCCGGCCGCAGCGGCATCGCCGTCATCGAGAAGTCCCACCACCCCGGCTGGGAAGGGCCGGAGGGGTACGTCATCGGTCCGGACCGCGGCGGCCTGCGCCCCGAGGGCGCCGCTCCGGACGCGCCTTACGACGCCATGGCCGTGCCCGGTTGCGTGCCGGTCCTGGCCGACCCGGGGGACCTCATCTGCTTCGCCGCCCTCACCTGGCACGCCAACATGGCCACCCGCGAGCGGCGTTACTCCTGCGGCATCGGCTTCCGGCCCAGGTCCTTCCGCATCGACGCGCCCTGGCCCCTGCCGGCCTCGGCCAGGGCCCTGGCCGAGCGGCTCCCCGGCCGCCTCAAGCACTACATGGACGGCTACGTCGGCTTCGACGGGGAGTGGAGGGCGTAACGGATCCGCCGGATCGGGCCCCGCTCAGGCGAGCGGCCAGAGCTGGTTCCAGGCGGTCATCCAGTCCGCGGCGCGGCTTTCGACGGAGAGGCACAGCACCCCGTCGGGCGTCCCGTCGCGGGCGTGCATGCCGATAAGCAGACAGGCGTCGCATC
>CAZEHQ010000006.1:49238-49545 GCA_964512165.1 uncultured Gemmatimonadaceae bacterium
GTAGCGGCCCCACCCGTGATGGGCGACCCACTCGCAATCGGGGTGGATCTTCTCGGGGACGAGGGAGTTGAAGCTCCAGCCCCTGCCGGCGCCGTGGCAATCGACGACCACGACCTCCGTCGCCCCGCGGGCCCTGGCTCCGCGCACGGCGGCATTGATCTCCGCTCGGCAAGGTCCCCTCGTTGACGATCGCCGGGGTGCAGAGTAGGATCACCCGCCCACCGCCGGGAGGGCCCCCATGACGCCGGAACAGAAGTACCTCTTCGACCTGCAGGGCTTCATCGTCCTGGAGGACGTGGTGCCGCGG
>CAZEHQ010000007.1:0-45059 GCA_964512165.1 uncultured Gemmatimonadaceae bacterium
GGGCCTGGCGTTTCGAGCAAGTCAGGACCGCCTCACTCCCCCAGCTGCTCGACTTGGACGAGCTCAGGCGTTTCGGAGAGGTGGTCGAGGTCGGAGTCGAGGATATCTTCGGGTACTGACATGCCCTACAACTCCAGCACCTCCTCCCAGAACCGCCGCTCCACCGGCACCCCGAGGCGCAGGGCCTCGCGCCGGCGCTCGGCGCTGCGCTGGCCGGGGTACGCCACGCTCTCTCCCGGCAGTGATCCCGCCGAGGCCAGGTCGGCCAGGGAATCCTCCACGGCCTGCCGCACGCGGTCGGGATCGCCGGCCTTCGCCAGATCGATGGCCACGAACATCTGCGACACCCCCGCCTCCTTCGGCTCCCGCGAGATCTCCGCCGTGGTGCGGCCCCCGGAGACGAGGGCCGCCACCAGGTCCAGGCACAGGGCGAGGCCGCTGCCCTTCCAGAGGCCGATGGGGAAGGGGCGCTCCAGGGCCGCGGCGTCGGTGGTGAGCCGGCCCTCGGCGTCGTAGCCGCCGGGCACGGGCAGGGGCTCGCCGCTGCGCTGGTGGATCTGCACGCGGCCGCCGGAGAACTGGCTCATCGCCATGTCGAGGAGCACGGGGTCGCCGCCGGGGGCCGGGATCGCCATCACCAGGGGGTTGTTGCCGAGGCGCTTCTCCGCCGAGCCGTGGGGCGGCATCAGCCGCGTGGTGTTCGTCCAGCAGATGCCGATGCAGCCGGCCGCCGCCGCCCGAAGGCCGTAGGTGCCGGCGCGCATCCAGTGGCTGGTGTTGCGCAGGGCCACGGCGCCCATCGCGTGCTCGCGGGCCAGCTCGACGGCGCGGTCCATGCAGGCGAGGGCGTTGAGGATGCCGGGTCCCCGGTGGCCGTCCCACTGCTCCAGCGCCCCGAGGGCGGTCACCCGCCGGGCCCGGGCCGCCGGGTCGAGCCGCCCGCCGCGCACGTCGCGCACGAAGCCGGGGAAGCGGTTGATCCCGTGGGAAGCGACGCCGTCGCAGGTGTTTTCGGCGAAGACGCGCGCCAGCGCCGCGGCGTCCGCCTCGTCGAAGCCGGAGGCCGCCAGGGCGCGCTCGAACTCGCCGAGCATCCGCTCGCAGGGAACCCGGAAGGTCATGGCCCCAGGGCCCCGACGGGGATCACTCCCACGTCCGCGGTTCCCGCGGTGCCGTACCCGGCCGGCACGATGACCGCGAGGGCGGAGGGCTTCTCGTGGTCGCTGTGCTCCAGCCGGCGGGCCAGCCGGCGGAGGTTCCTGGCGCCGTCGTCCACCCAGCGCTCCCCCAACTTGATCTCGAAGGCCGCCCAGCGCCCGTCGGCCGCCTCGACGATGGCGTCCACTTCCAGCCCCTCCTTCTCGCGGTAGTGGAAGACCTGCGCGTCGGCGGCCTGGGCGTAGACCCGCAGGTCGCGGATCACCATCGACTCGAAGAGGAGGCCGAGGAACTCCAGGTCGGCGGTCAGGCGCTCCGGGGTGGCCCGCAACGCCGCCACCGCCAGCGAGGGATCGACGAAGTGTCTCACGGGCGCCTCCCGAAGTGTGGTGCGCGACCGCAGGTGAGGGGACCATGCCGGCTGGTCCTCCACCACCATGAGCCGATGCAAGGCGTCCAGATAGCCGGCGACCGTGTCCGCCTTGAGGGGCGCGCTGTGGTCGCCGGCTTCGATGGTCAGCTTCGACATGGCCACGGGGGTGGCGATGTTGCGCGCCAGCGACCGCAGCAGGCGTCCCACCTTGACCGGATCGCGTGTTCCGCCGCTGACCGTCGATACGTCGGTGCGCCGGATCTCGTCGAGGTAGGCGCGGTTCGAGCGCAGGGTCTGCGGAAGCGCCTTGCCGATGTTGGCCGGCCAGCCCCCGGCGCAGACCAGCTCGGACACCGACCGAACCGGCAGCTCGGACCGCTCCGCCCGCTGTTCGCGGCCGTCCAGGAGGCGGCGCAGGGAGATCTCGCCCGTGGAGTGGCCGTTCTCGAAGAGGGACATGGGGCGCATGCGCAGGCGGGCGAAACGGCCGGCCCCGGTGTGACGCGTGATCTCGTCGGCGGGGACGGCCGAGCCGGTGAGGATGAAATGGCCGGTGCCAGGGCGCCGGTCGACGGCCCTGCGGACGTGGTTCCAGATGGCGGGCTCGAGCTGCCACTCGTCGATCAGCCGCGGCGTGTCCCCCATCAGCAGGGCCTCCGGGTCCGCGCCGACCAGCCGCCGGGCATTGTCGTCGACGTCGAGCAGCACCTCGCTGTGGGCGGCCTGCATGGCGGTAGCCGTCTTCCCGGAGGCCTTGGGCCCCTCCACGAGGACCGCACCCGCGGCCCCGAGCAGCTCGGCCAGCTCGGCGTCGGCGATTCTCGGCAGGTATTCCATCCGGGGTACAGTACCCCCGCCCGCCGGGAACCGCAAGCCTCAACGGGTGATTCGGCGGACATTCAGCGGGTGATTCGGCGGATAGTCAGCGGGTGATTCGGCGGACATACAGAGGGTGATTCGGCGTGAAGTCAGCGGGTGATTCGGCGGACTCTCACAGCCTCGGGTCGACGGGCTCGCTCTCCAGGGCCAGGACTCCGAAGACGCACTCGTGCACGCGGTAGAGGGGCTCCCCCTCGACGAAGCGGTGCAGCGCCTCCAGGCCGAGGGCGAACTCGCGCAGGGCCAGGGAGCGCTTGGTCGACAGGCGGCGCCGGCGCAGGCGTTCGATCTGCCCGGGGAGGGTGTACTCCGGACCGTAGATGATGCGCAGGTACTCCCGCCCCCGGCACTTGAGGGCCGGCTGGGCCGGCCCCTTGCGGCCCCGGGCGAGCCAGTCCAGGGGCTTGACCACCATGCCCTCGCCGCCGCTCTCCGTGAGCTCCCGCCACCAGCGGGTGCCCCGCTCCTCGCTCTCGCCGTCGGAGGTGTCCACGAGGAGATGCCGCGTCGCGAGCAGCAGCTCGTCGTCCGCCCGGCACAGCTCGGCGAGGGTTTCCATGTGCCACAGGTGGTCCTGGCCGTTGTGGACGCGGCCCTCGGTGGCCAGCAGGTGGAAGGGGGCGATCCTGAGATCCGAGAGGCTGTCGACGGTCCAGCAGTAGCGCCGGTAAGCGTCGACGTAGCGGGTGATGCAGCCCTGCCGCTGCCGCAGGTGGTGGGCCAGCTCCTCGCTGCCGCCGCCCCTCTCGCCGGCCTCTCCCAGGGCGGCGAGGGCGGCCTCCAGACCGGCCGAGGCCGCCGCCCCCGCGGGGGCGTACTGGCTGCGCAGCAGCTCCTGCGCCTTGTCCGACCAGGGCATGATCTCGGCGTCGAGGCAGATCCAGTCGCTGTCGAACCGCTGCCAGAACCCGGCGGCCTCGACGGCGGCGCGCAGCCGCGCCACCACCTCGCGGCCGCGGTCCGCGTCGCTGAAGAAGGGGCGGCCGGTGCGGGTGTAGACCACCCCGGTCTCGCCGTCTCCGGCGCCGAACCTGCGCCGCGCCGCGGCCTCGTCCCGGCAGAGCAGGATCACCGCCCGCGATCCCATGTGCTTCTCCTGGCAGATCACCCTGGAGACCCCCTGGTCCCGGTAGTAGGAGAAGGTCTCGCGCGGGTGCTCGAGCTCCTCGCCGTCCGCGGCGGTGTCGGAGGGGGCCATGGTCGGCGGCAGGTATACGAGCCAGCGCGGGTCGATGGCGAAGCGGCTCATCACCTCGAGAGCGGCGGCGGCGTTCTCCTGGCGGATGGCGACGCCGCGGTGCAGGCGGGTGGAGACGACCCGCCGGCCGAGGACGTCGCCGATGTCGAGGAGGTCCCCGTACGGCCGCGTCTCCGCCGCCTCCCGCGCGGCGGCCAGGGGCCGCACCGGCTCGCACCAGACCTGCCGCGCCGGGACCTGCACGATCTCCCTCTCCGGGTAGCGCAGCGCCGTCAGCCGGCCGCCGAAGACGCACCCCGTGTCGATGTTGATCGTGCCGTTCACCCACTCCGGCTCCGGCACGGGGGTGTGGCCGTAGACGACTACCGCCCGGCCGCGGTAGGCGGCGGCCCAGTCGCTGCGCACCGGCAGGCCGAACTCGTCGGTCTCGCCGGTGGTCTCGCCGTAGAGGGCGAACTCGCGGACCCGGCCCGAGGCCCGCCCCTGGAGAGCTTCCTCCATGCCCGCGTGGGCGACGACGAGGTTGCCGCCGTCGAGCACGTAGTGGCTGACCAGACCGCCGATGAAGGCCGCCGCCTCCCCGGCGAACTCCGCCGGCTCGCGCTCCAGCTGCTCCAGGGTCTCGGCGAGGCCATGGGTGACCTGCACGTCCCGTCCCTGCAGCTTGCGCAGCAGCTTCGCGTCGTGGTTGCCCGGGATGCAGAGGGCTGTTCCCGCTCCCACCATCCCCATGACCAGGCGCAGCACCTCGGGGGAGCGGGGGCCGCGGTCGACGAGGTCCCCGAGGAAGACCGCCTTCCGTCCTTCGGGATGGCTCGCCTCCGGCCCCGCTGATCCGGTGCCGACCTCCCATCCCAGGGCGGCGAGCAGCTCGACCAGCTCGTCATGACAGCCGTGGACGTCGCCGATGATGTCGAAGGGGCCGCTCTCGCCGCGCCGGTCCGGCCACAGGGGCTGGCGCTCGATGACGGCCGCGTCCGCTTCTTCCGGGCTGCCGAGGACGGTGACCGAGTGGAAGCCCTCCCGCCGGAGGCCGCGCAGGGAGCGGCGCAGGGACTGACTCTGGCGGCGCACGACCTGGGGAGGGATGTCGCGGTCGGCGCGGCTCTCGTTGCGCTCCTGGCACAGCCGCGGCGGCAGGTCGAGGACGATCGCCGCGGCCAGGAGGTGGTGCTCGCGGGCCAGGGCGACCAGACCGGCGCGGTCCTCCGGCTTGACGCTGGTGGCGTCGATCACGGTGAGGCGGCGGCCGGCCAGCCGCTTGGCGGCGATATAGTGGACCAAGTCGAAGGCGTCGCCGGTGGCGGACAGGTCGTTCTCGTCGTCGGAGACGAGGCCGCGGCAGTAGTCGGAGGAGATCACCTCCGTCGGACGGAAGTGGCGGCGGGCGAAGGTCGACTTGCCGCTCCCCGAGGGGCCGGCGAGGACGACGAGGGAAGGCTCGGGAACGGTGATCTTCATCGCGAGAACACGGCCATCTGCGTCGGCGGACCGAGTTCCTCGTCCTCTTCGCCTATCGGCAGGAAGCGGACGGAGTATCCGAAGCGGGAGGCGGCGGCGTCCGCCCAGTCGCGGAACTGTTGCCGCGTCCATTCGAAGCGGTGGTCCCGGTGGCGGAAGGAGCCCGCGGGCAGGAACTCGAAGCGGCGGTTGTACTCGGCGTTCGGCGTGGTCACGATGACCGCGGCGGGCTTTGCGAACTCGAAGAGGACGCGCTCGAAAGCCGGCAGCCGCGGCGGGTCGATGTGCTCGATCACCTCGACGGCACAGGCGGCGTCGTACCCGGAGAGGCGGTCGTCGCGGTAGGTGAGGGAGCCCTGGAAGAGCTCGAGACGTTCCCGCTGCCGCGAGGGCCGCCGCTCGAGGCTGAGTCGCTCCCGGGCGATCTCCAGGGCCCGGAAGGAGACGTCCATGCCGGCCATGCGGTCGCACTCGCCTTCGTCGAGGAGGGCCTTGAGGAGCTTGCCCTCGCCGCAGCCGAGATCGATGACGCTGCGCGCCCCGGCCTCCCGGAGCGCCTCCCTCACCGCGGCGAGGCGCCGCTCGTTCAGGCTGATCGGACGCTCGAGACCCTCCTCCTCCCGCTCATGCTCCGGTTCCGCGCCGGCGCCCGGGTCCTCCTCGGCCACGAGCTGCTCCAGGGCCGAGCGCGCCAGGTGGCGCTGGTGCTTGAGGTAGCGGCGGGCGATCTGCTCCCGCTCCGGGTGCGCGGACAGCCAGCCCTCTCCCCGGGCCAGCAGCTTGTCCAGCTCCTCCTGGCCGACCCAGTAGTGCTTGTCGTCGTCGAGCACGGGAAGCAGCACGTACAGGTGCGAGAGCAGGTCGCGCAGCCGGCAGGTCGCCGCCAGCCGTACCCGGTAGTAGGGGCTCTCCCCCCACTCGGGGAAGCGCTCGTCGAGGGGCAGCCGCCGGGCCTCGACGGAGTAACCCAGCGGCTCGAAGAGGCGCCGCAAGAAAGGCTCACCGCCCCGGCAGGGCAGCACGGCGACCTCCGCCTCGAGGGGGATCGGAGTGTCGGCGAGCTCCGGCCGGTCCCGGCTGCTGCCCTTGAGAGCCGAGCCGAAGACGCGGGCCAGCGCGACGCTGAGGAAGGACGACGCCACGTAGGGACGGTCGTTGACGTACTGCCTCAGGGCGCCGCCGTCGCCGGAGTTGGCGCCCCGGGGCCGGCGCACGAGACCGACCGGATCGAGATCCAGCAGCAGCGCCGCCTGGCAGCGGTCCTCGCCGGCCTCGGGGTAGAAGACATGGGCCTGTCCGAAGGGCAGCGGGAAGGACTGGCAGCGTGCCGGGTTCTTCACCAGCAGGAACCCGAGATCGGTCGCCGGCCGCCAAGTGGTGGCGATCGTCAGCAGCATCGGTCAGAGCCCGGGGAGTTGACCGGGATATCAAATTGTGATATCATCAGGAGATGAACCGGCGCCATCGCAGGACGCTCGAGGCGATCTTCGCCCATCCGGCGTCCGGCGCCATCCGCTGGAGGGATGTGGAGTCCATGCTAAAGGGGTTTGGCGGGATCGTAAGCGAGAGAGCGGGCTCGAGAGTCGCGATTCTGCTCAACGATCGGGTGGCGGTCTTCCATCGGCCTCATCCGGGTCCGGAGATGAAAAGGGGAGCGGTGAGGGATCTTCGCCGATTCCTGCAGAGTACAGGGGTGACACCATGATCGAGTACAAGGGATACCTGGGGGTCTTCAACTTCGAGCCCGACAGCGGCTCGTTTCACGGGACCGTGGTCAACACGAACGACGTCATCTCCTTCTACGGCTCCTCGGTGGCCGAGTTGCGGCGGGAGATGCGCCGATCGGTCGAGGAATACCTGGCCTTCTGCCGGGAGCAGGACCGTCCGCCGGAGAAGCCCTTCTCCGGGAAGCTGATGCTGCGCACGACGCCGGAGCTGCATCGCAAGGTCGCCCTGCAGGCGGCGCGTCACCGGCTGAGCATGAACGCCTGGGTGCAGCAGGTCCTGGAGAGAGCCGCGGCCGAGGACTGAGGCATCTTCAGTCCCGGTCCAGCATCCAGGCGACGAACGCTTCGACCCGCTCGCGAAAGGCCGTGAGGGTTTCCGGCAACCGCCTCTCCAGGGAGGCCATTCGCTCCGCATCCGGAACGCCGCCGTAGACGTTCCGGAACAGGTGCCGGAATCGGAGGTAGTCCCCGAGATTCGTCGCAAGGTCCCGATCGATGACGGCCGGGCGGACCTCGGGGATCTCGAGTGTCATGTCGTCGACGAGGTCCCGATGCCACTGGTCGCCTCGCGGGACCCCTCCGTTGAGCTCCCGCGCGATGCGCAGGAAGACGCGTTCGAGCCGTTGTAGAAATCGTGGAGGATCGAGCCGCGGGCCCTCAAGGAGTAGATGTCGTCCTGCCGTGGAGCCTTGCCGAGTTCCTCGCCCAGGGCCGTCAGGCTGGCCAACTCGGATTCGATTTCCATGGCAAGCCTGCGAGCCACGTCCTCTTCACGTCCAACGTCTCGACGTCCGATTCCGACGACCCGGCTCGCCCCCTGTTCAGCCAGGTAAGCGGCGATCCGCCGCGCATCGGCCAGGGCCAGCTCGCGGTCGCCCGACTCGAAGTGGGTCGCCCGGATGTGATTGAGCAGAGTCTCGCGGTCCATGCTGTAGAATCTACTCGCTCGCCGTGAACAGTGGGAAGGGAGTTCCGCCGGCGGGTCGCTCCGCCGGGCCGGGTGACTCACCAGGCTGACAGCACCCTGCGCGCCAGGGCCTGCCACTCATGCCGGGGCTCCCACGGATCGGACGCGAGCCGGGCGAAGGTCCAGAGCCGGACGCGCTCGGGGTCGACGCCCAGCAGCTCGGAGAACCGGCCGATGGTGGTGCCCGGTTGCGTGCGCAGGCGGCCGGGGCAGTTCAACAGGTGCTGGGTCGCGTCGTAGGCGGGATCTCCGACGAAGGGCTTGGGATCGATGACGAGCCACGGCCGGCGCTGCGCCCCAAGGACGTTGCCCGCGTGCAGGTCGGTGGCCAGCAGCACGTGGCAAGGCGCAGCGGCCAGCAGCGCCTGGTAGATCCGCAATCCCTCCCGGGCGAGTCCCGCGTCGGGCAAGAAGGCTGCTTTCTCCTCGGACTCCCGGGTCCACTCGGAGATCATCCCCGACAACGGCCGGAACGGGTGCGAGCCGGGTACCCCACGCCACAGTCTCTTCAGCAGTCCTGCAATGACCCGGTCCTGTTCCTCCTCGGGCCGCGTTCGCAGGGCCGTGCCCGGCTCGCAGCGTTCGAGGAGCATGGCGTTCAGCTCGCGGTCGGCCTCCAGCACCCGGACCGTCGGATCGCCGTTCCACAGCAGCAGGCCGTCGATCTCGTCCCGGGCCTCCATGTGCGGCCAACCGACTTTCAGCACCGCCGGTGTGCCATCTCCGCGGGTACAAGGTGCCACCCAGGAACAGCTCGCGTCTTCGAAGGGCGCGCCAAGGGTCAGGGACCAGCGCCGCGCGAGACCGCGGACCACTCCGGGAAGCCGATCCAGCCACGCGGCGCCATCGGTCCGCCCGCGGAAACCGGTCTCGAGCCGTGCGGGAATCGGGAAGGGGTCCATCTGTGGAAGGTCGCCGAGCAGGCCACCCGCCGCCGACTCTATCCCAACAGCGCCGCCACCGCCTCCGCCGACCGGTCCCAGAACCACCCGGGCGCCGCACCCATGGCCAGCACCACCACGGTGGCCGCGGCCGCCGCCGCCAGCGAGGCGCCGCCGGCGCGCAGGGGCGCCTCGTCCTCGGCCGGGGCGAAGTACGCCTGGCGCATGACCAGCAGGTAGTAGTAGAGGGCCACCGCCGAGTTGACGGCGGCCACCAGGACGAGGGCGAACTGGCCCTGGGCGATGGCCGCCGAGAACAGGAACCACTTGCCGGTGAAGCCGACCGTCGGCGGCAGTCCGATCAGGCCGAGCAGGCCCACCAGCAGCAGCGCCGCCAGCACCGGCGAGCGCCGGTGCAGCCCGGCCAGCGACTCGATGGAGACCAGGTCCCGGTCGCGGGCGACCTCGCAGACCACCAGGAAGCAGAGGAAGGAGACGGCGGCGTACCCGAGGCCGTAGAACAGGGCCGATGTCAGCCCGGTGCCGTCCAGGGTCTGCACGCCGATCAGGGCATAGCCGCCGTGGGCCACGGCGGAGTACCCGAGGAGCCGCTTGAAGTCCCCCTGCCGCAGGGCCGCCAGGTTGCCCAGGGTCATGGCCAGGACGCTCATCCACATGAGCACCGTCCGGGCGGCGGCCGGGTCCTCCTGGGGCATGGCCAGGGAGACGATGCGGCAGAGCACGGCCACCGCCGCCACCTTCGAGGCCGAGGCGATGAAGGCCGCCACCTCGTGGGAGGCGGTCTGGTAGGTGTCCGGCGCCCAGAAGTGGAAGGGGAAGACGGCGAGCTTGAAGAAGAAGCCGGCCAGGGCCAGCAGCAGGGCCATCCAGAACAGGGGCTGCGCCGAGAGGGCGGGGAGCTGGGCGGCGATGTCGTTGAAGTAGGTCGATCCCGCCAGCCCGAAGAGGAAGCTGAGCCCGTAGAGGGACACGGCCGAGGCCACCATCCCCTGGATCATGTACTTGGTCGAGCTCTCGCCGCTGACGGCGCGGCTGCGGTGCAGGGCCACGGCGATGTAGAGGGGGTAGGCGGACAGCTCCATGGAGATGTAGAGGGTGAGCAGCTCGGTGGCGCTCACCAGCATCATCATCCCCACCGTGCTCAGCAGCAGGAACAGGGGCAGCTCGGGCCAGGCCTCCTCCCGGGTGGTACTCGGCTGCCGGGCCACGGCGGCCACCACCAGGAAGCCGGCGGCGAGGAAGGTCTTCACCAGCTGCGAGAAGAAGTCGACGCGGTAGATGCCGGGGAAGAAGGGCTCCCCCGCCAGCGGCCAGGTGTGGATGCAGGCGGCCACCGCCGCCAGGCCCCCAACCAGCGACAGAACCCAACCCACGGTGTAGCGCGCCCCGGCGACCTGGGCGGCGAAGACCGCCAGCGCCGCCAGCAGGCAGACCGTCTCGGGCAGGAAGAGGATGAAGTCGGTCATCGGAAGCCGGCGATCATCGCCATCGTGGTGCCGTCGATCACGTCGAGCAGGGCCCGCGGATAGAAGCCGAAGAGCAGGAGCACGGCGATGAGGATCGCCCTCGGCACGAGGTGCACGCCCGTCAGATCGAGGTCGCGCAGGCCGTTCCAGCGCTCGTTGACGGGCCCGAAGAAGGCCAGGGAGAACACGCGCAGGACGTAGACCGCGGTGAGCACGAGGCCGGCGATGACGGCCACGCCCAGGACCGGGTAGGTCCTGAGGGCCGCCAGGAAGACGAGCAGCTCGGCCCAGAAGCTGGCCAGCCCGGGCATGCCGGCGCCGCACAGGCCGGCGACGATGAAGACCGAGACGGCCCGCGGCATCTGCGAGCCCAGGCCCCCGAAGTCGGAGATCGTCTTGGAGTGGGAGCGGTCGTAGATGAAGCCGACGATGGAGAACAACAGGGCCGTCATGATGCCGTGGGCGAACATCTGGAAGACGGCGCCGTTGAGGGCGTCAGCCCCCGCCTTGCCGAGGACGGCGAGGTTGAGGCCGAGGATGACGATGCCCATGTGCGACACCGACGAGAACCCGATGACGAACTTGAAGTCGCTCTGGCGCATGGCCACGAAGGCCCCGTACACGACCCCCACGGCGGCCAGCACGGCGAATACCGGGGCCCAGTGCACGGCGCCGATGGGCAGGATGCGGATGCCGGCGGCGAGGATGCCGTAGGCGCCCAGCTTCATCAGCACCCCGGCGTGCAGCATCGACACCGCCGAGGGCGCCGCCACGTGGCCCGTGGGCGACCACCCGTGGAAGGGGAAGAGGCCGGCGAGGACGCCGAAGCCGACGAAGACGAAGGGATAGACGAAGACCTGGAAGTCGGGGTCGAAGGCGTGCCGCGACAGGACGACCATGTCGAAGGTGTTGAGGCCGGAGGCGTGGTAGATGGACAGCAGGGCCGGGAAGAGCAGGGCCGAGCCGGCCAGCAGGAAGAGCATCAGCTTCATCGCCGCGTACTCGCGGTTGCCCGAGCCCCAGATCAGGATCAGGGGATACATGGGCACCACGGCGACCTCGTAGAAGAAGAACAGGAAGAACAGGTCCTGGGAGAGGAAGACGCCGTAGACGCCGATCACCAGCAGCAGCATGAAGGCGAAGAACCCCTTCACGCGCTCCTCCAGGTCCCACATGGTGAGGACGCCGGTGAGGTAGACGATGGAGTTGAGCATCACCAGGATGGTGGTGAAGCCGTCCACGGCGAGGTGGTAGGAGATGCCGAGGCTCTCCACCCAGGGGATCCGCTCGACGAACTGCATGTCCCCGGCGGCGGCGTCGTAGCCGAGCCACACCCACAGGCTCAGGACGGTGGCCACGAGGGCCGAGACCAGACTGATGGCGCGCACCGCGGTCCGGGCGCCGGCCGGCATGAGCAGGACCAGCAACAGGGCCGCCGCGGGGCACAGCAGGATGGCGGTGAGGACGGGCATCGGTCAGCGCATCCCCAGGTACGCGGCCACCAGGCCGACGAGGACCACCGCCCAGCCGCCGTAGAACTGGACCCAGCCGGTCTGCAGGCGCGTGGAGCCGGTGCCGGCGCCGAGGACGCCGAAGCCGAAGCGCTCGAAGTTGAGGTCCAGGCCCCTCACCTCGAAGGCGTGCAGCACCCGGGCGGCGAGCAGGGTGATGCGCACCACCACGGCGCGGTAGAGGGCGTCCACGTACCACTGCCGGGCGAACAACGTCTGCAGCGCCGGCACGCGGCGGATCGAGCCGGTCCGCGGCGCCCCATCGCGGCCGAAGTCGAGCCACGCCCACAGCACGCCGAGGGCGACCACCGCCAGGGCCGGTGCCATCGCCGCCAGGCCGTGGGGCGACGAGGCGACCCCGAGGCCGGCGGCGATCTCCCGGCCCCAGAAGCCGGCGATCACCGACCCGAGGGTGAGCAGCGCCACGGGCGCGGCCATGACCCAGGGCTCGGCGCGGCCCCCGTGGTCGCCGTGACCGTCGGCGGCCTCGATCCGCTCCGGCCGCGTCACCAGGAAGATCATGCGGAAGGTGTAGTAGGCGGTCAGCAGGGCCGCCAGGAAGGCCGCCGCCCAGGCCGCCGTCGCCACCACGCCGCCGCCGGGGCCGAGGCTGGCGAAGATCTCCTCCTTGCTGAAGAACCCCGACAGCGGCGGCACCCCGGCCAGGGCGGCGCCGCCGGCGACCAGACCGACGGTGGCGAACCGCAGCCGCCGGCCGCCGCCGCGCCCGATGCCCGCCATGTCGTTGGTGGCGCAGTGGTGGATGAACAGCCCCGAGCACAGGAACAGCAGCGCCTTGAAGAAGGCGTGGGTCACCAGGTGGAAGACGCCGGCGAAGAGACTGCCGGCGGCCAGCCCCATGAGCATGAAGCCGAGCTGCGAGATCGACGAGTAGGCCAGGACCCGCTTGATGTCGCGCTCCACCATGGCCATGGTCGCCGCCACCAGGGCGGTCAACGCGGAGACCGCCAGGATCACGGACGGCGCGTAGTCGGCGGCCATGAAGAGGGGGTGCAGGCGCGCCATGAGGAAGACGCCGGCGGCGACCATCGTCGCCGAGTGCAGCAGGGCGCTCACCGGCGTGGGGCCCTCCATGGCGTCGGGCAGCCAGGTGTGCAGGGGGAGCTGGGCGCTCTTGCCGGCGATGCCGGCGAAGATCAGCAGGCTGATGACCGTCAGCAGCAGGGGCGCCGCCGTGCGCACCATCCCCGACTGCGGGTCCAGCAGGGCGGGGAGGTCGAAGCCGCCGGCCACGTGCAGGATCATCAGCAGGCCGATGAAGAGACCCACGTCGCCGATGCGGGTCATGACGAAGGCCTTGGTCGCCGCGTCGCGGGCGGCGGGCTTCTCGTACCAGAACCCGATGAGGAAGAACGAGGAGAGGCCCACCAGCTCCCAGAAGATGAAGGACTGCAGCAGGTCGACGGCGTAGACGAAGCTGAGCATCGACCACTCGAAGAGGCCGAGGAGGGCGAAGTAGCGGGTCCGCCCGGGGTCCCCCCCCATGTAGCCCACCGAGTAGACCATGACGCACAGGGTCACCAGGGCGACGGCGGCGCCGAACATCAGGCTCAGCCCGTCGAGCCAGAACCCGAAGCGCAGCTCCACGGCGCCGCTGGTGAACCACAGGAAGCGCAGCGGTTCCACCGGGCCGGCCGCCAGCAGCGCCAGCGCCCCGACCAGGGAGACGCCGCCGCCGGCCACGACCACGGCCTGCGCCAGCCGCGGCCGCCCCACCAGGAACAGCAGCGCCACGACGCAGGCGGCGAAGGGCGCGAAGGTGGTGGCCAGGGCGAGGCTCAGGGTGTCCACGGTCAGCCCTTCAGCCCGGTGAGATGCTCCACGTCGATGTCGCGGCGCAGGCGATAGAGGTTGAGGATGATCGACAGGAAGATGGCCACCTCCGCCGCCGCCAGGCCGATGATGATGAGCACGAAGACCTGCCCCGTGCTCGGGTCGGTGACGGAAAAGCGGTTGAAGGCCATGATGTTGAGGCTCGCGGCGTTCATCATCAGCTCGACGCCGATGAGCACGGCGATCAGGTTGCGCTGGGCGACGACGGCGTACAGCCCCAGGCAGAACAGGGCGAGGCCCACCAGCAGGTAGCCCTCCAGGCTCACGACGCCGGCTCCCGCCCCGAGCGGGCGATGAGGATGGCGCCGATGATGGCCAGCAGCAGCACCACCGACAGGGTCTCGAAGACGAGGTTGTAGTGGGTCAGCAGGGCGTGGCCGATGCCGGCGACGGGCCAGGTCTCGTGGGGGACCGCGTCGGCCCGGACCTCGAAGGGGGCGGCCTGCACCAGCGGCAGCACGGCGGCCCCGAAGGCGACGGCGCAGACCCCGGCGAAGACCGCCTTGAGGCGGTTGCGCGGCGCCGGCGCCACGGTCATGGCGATGGACAGCATCATGGCGAAGACGATGGCCACGGTGATGCCGCCGATGTAGATGAGCAGCTGCATGGCCGCCACGAAGGGGCTGCCCAGCAGCAGGAACAGCCCGGCCACGCCGAAGAGGCTGACGCCGAGGCCGATGATGGCGTAGAGGATGTGGCGCGCCCAGGCGGCGGCGAGACCTCCCGCCAGGACCAGCGCCGCGAAGAGGAAGGGGGCGTTCTGCTCCAGCACCCGCTCAGCTCTCCGGACCGGCTTCGGCCGCCGGCTCCGCCTTGGCCTTGGCCGCGGCGGCCTTGCGTTTGGCGGCCTTGGCCTTCCTGGCCGCCGCCTGCTCGGCCTCCAGGGCCCGCAGGCGGTCCCTCGTCTCGGGCTCCCCCTCCCGCCACGGGATCAGCAGGTCGTACATGAAGTCGCCGCGCTGGTACCCGGCCTGGTCGTACTCGCGGACGTATCCCAGGGTGTCGGTGGGGCACACGTCGAGGCAGAGTCCGCACTCCGAGCAGAGGGCGAAGTCGACATCGAACTTGGTGGCCCGCCTGCGCTTCATGCCCTCGGGGCGCTCGCCCTCGATGTAGATGCAGTCGGAGGGACAGACGCGCTCGCAGGCGCCGCAGTCGATGCAGTCGTGGGAGCCGATGCCGTCGATCTCGATGAGGGCGATGACGTTGCGGAAGGCCTTCGTCATCTCGATCCGCTCGCGCGGATACTGGGAGGTCAGCGGCGGCCGGAAGACGTGCTGCAGGGTCACCTTCATGCCCGTGAGCAGCGACCAGGCGCCGACGAGGGTCTGTCTCAGCATGCTTCCCGTCTCACAGTTTCAGGACCACGGTGGTGACCAGCAGGTTGATCAGCGCCAGCGGCACGAGTACCGCCCAGGCGAAGGTCATGAGCTGGTCGAAGCGCAGGCGCGGGAAGGTCCAGCGGAACCACATCATCACCAGGATCAGGCCGTAGACCTTGACGAAGAACCACAGCCACCCCGGCAGCAGCGGCCCGTTCCAGGCGCCGAGGAAGAGGATCGTGGCCACGGCGCAGACGATCACCATGTGGGTGAACTCGGCGAGGAAGAACACGCCGAAGCGCATCCCCGAGTACTCCGTGTGGAACCCGGCCACCAGCTCCGACTCGGCCTCGGGAATGTCGAAGGGGGCGCGGTTGGTCTCGGCCGTGGCCGAGATGAAGTAGATGAGGAAGGCCAGGGGCTGCACGAGCACGAAGGGCCAGGAGGCCTGGGCGCTGCCGATCTCGTGCAGGCTCAGGGAGCGGGTCATGACGACCACGGGGATCACGGCCAGCAGCAGCGGGATCTCGTAGGAGATGTTCTGGGCCACGGCGCGCACCGCGCCGAGGAGGGCGTACTTGTTGTTGGAGCCCCAGCCGGCGGCGAAGATGCCGATCACGTTGAGGCCCGAGAACGCCAGCAGCAGGACCAGGGCGATGTCGTAGTCGTGGAAGACCCAGCTCTCGGCTACCGGCAGCAGGGCCAGCAGCGCCAGCAGCGGCGCGAAGACGAGGACCGGGGCGGTGAGGTACAGGGGGCGGTGCACGTGGTCCGGCGTCACCAGCTCCTTGCCCACCAGCTTGACCACGTCGGCCAGCGTCTGCAGCAGGCCGAAGGGCCCCACCTCGGTGGGTCCGTAGCGCCGCTGGATGCGGGCGCTGACCTTGCGCTCCAGCCAGATCAGGGCCAGGGCGTTGATGGTGATGAAGCCCATGATCGCCGCCGTCGCCGCCAGCACGCCGATCCACACGTTGGGGAGGCTCTGCACGAGGCCGGTCGACATGGGCGGCGCCTAGCGGTCGATCTCGGGGATGACGACGTCGACGCTGCCCAGGATCGCCACCGTGTCGGCCAGCATCGTCCCCGGCAGCACGGCGGGCATGGTCGAGACGTTGGCGAAGGAAGGCGTGCGCATCTTCATGCGCACCGGGATGTCCGTCCCGTCGCTGCGGATGTAGATGCCGAAGTGGCCGCGCGCCGACTCGCAGGCGAAGTAGTGGTCGCCCGCCGGCGGGCGGATGCGCTTGGGCACCTTCGGCGCCTGCACCGGCCCCTCGGGGATGCCGCGCAGGGCCTGCTCGATGAGGCGCAGGCACTGCTCCATCTCGGCCATGCGCACCATGTGGCGGTCGAAGCAGTCGCCGCCGGCGCCGGTGGGCACGTCGAACTCCAGGCGGTCGTAGATCCCGTAGGGCTCGTCCTTGCGCACGTCGCGGGCGATCCCGGCGGCGCGCAGGCAGGGCCCGGTGACGCCGTAGTCGAGACCCAGCTGTTCGCCCATGACCCCCACGCCGCGGGTGCGGTGGCGGAAGATGACGTTGCGCGTCACCAGCTTGTGGTACTCCTCCAGGCGGTCCTCGAAGTAGCCGCAGAAGTCGGAGACGTTGCGCAGGAAGACGTCGTCCACGTCCATGGTGACGCCGCCGAAGCGCCCGTAGCAGTAGGTCAGCCGCGAGCCGGTCACGTAGTCGAGGAGGTCGAGGATCTTCTCGCGGTCGGTGAAGGCGTAGAGGAAGGGCGTGAACCCCCCCAGGTCGAGCAGGTAGGTGCCCATCCACAGCAGGTGGCTGGAGATGCGGTTCAGCTCGCCGGCGATGACGCGGATGTACTCGGCGCGCTCCGGCACCTCGATCTGCATCGCCCTCTCCACCGCCTGGCAGTAGCCGAGGTTGTAGATCATCCCCGAGAGGTAGTCGATGCGGCTGGTGTTGGGCAGGAACTGCAGGTAGTCGCGGTTCTCGGCCATCTTCTCGTGGGCCCGGTGGCCATAGCCGATGACCGGCTCGCAGGCGAGGATGCGCTCCCCCTCCAGGTGCAGGCGCAGGCGCAGCACCCCGTGGGTGGAGGGGTGCTGGGGGCCCATGTTCAGGTAGTAGGTCTCGCGGTCGGCCTCGTCGGGGACCAGCTCCATCGTCGGGGAGGGACTCACGGTCACGCTTCTTCTCCCTCCTCGTCCGCGTCCTCCTCGACCACGACCCCGGAGAGCTGGTGGCGCAGGGGGTCCTCGTCGACGAAGTCCTTGCGCAGGGGGTGGCCGCTGTAGTCCTCGGGCATGAGGATGCGCTTGAGGTCGGGGTGACCCTCCACCGCCACGCCGTGCATGTCCCAGACCTCGCGCTCGTACCAGTCGGCGCCGGGGAAGACATCGGCGATGCTCACCGCCGCCCCGCCGCCGTCGAGGCGCACGCTCACCAGGTGGCGGTCGGCGCCGCCCGGCCGGTTGAACTGGTAGATCAGGGTGAAGACGCCCACCTCCTCGTCGCCGCGCTCGTCGAGGCAGGTGAGGTGCTCCAGGTGATAGCCGGCGCCGCGGAAGGCGCGGGCCACCCCGGGCATGTCCGCGGCCTCGGCCTCGTGCCGGTGGTGGTGGCCCCGCGCCGCGTAGTCCTCCTCGGAGGAGCCGGTGACCCCCGCCGGCGGTGGGAGGGGGCCGCTCACGCCACCGTGGCCGGGGCCGTGTCCCCGGACTTGATCTTCTCTTCGAGCTTGAGGATGCCGGCGAAGAGCGCCTCGGGCCGGGGCGGACACCCCGGGACGTAGACGTCGACGGGGATGATCTTGTCGGCGCCCTCGACGATGGCGTACTGACCCGGATACTTGAAGGGCCCGCCGTCGATGGTGCAGCCGCCCATGGCGATCGACCACTTGGGCGACGGCATCTGGTCCCACAAGGTCTTGATGACGGGTCCCATCTTCCGCGAGATCGTGCCCGCCGTGATCATCACGTCGGCCTGGCGGGCGCTGGGGCGGAAGACCCCGGCGCCGATGCGGTCGAGGTCGAAGCGCGAGGCGCCCACGGCCATCATCTCGATGGCGCAGCAGGCGAGGCCGAAGGTCAGCGGCCACAGGGAGTTGGCGCGGGCGTGGTTGAGCAGGTTCTCGAGCTTGTCGATATGCACGAGAGGCCGGGCCTGCTCCAGCAGGACTTCGGCCGATTCCCTGGATTCGGTCACCTTCCTACCTCCAGTGCAGGACGCCCTTGCGCCAGGCGTAGACCACGGCGAGGAAGAGAATGCCGATGAACAGGGAGAGCTCGATCAGGTCGCGCCAGGCGTACTCCCCGAAGACCACGGCCACCGGCAGGATGTAGAGGACGTCGACCTCGAAGGCCACGAAGATGAGGGCGAAGAGGTAGTAGGCGATGTCGAAGCGCACCCAGGCGCTGCCCTCGGTGTCCACGCCGCACTCGTAGGTGTCGCGGGTCTTTGCGCCCAGGGAGCGGGGGGCCAGGAAGAGGGGGGCGATCACCGGGGCCAGGCCGAGGACCGCGCCGATGACGAGCAGGGCGCCGAAGAAGCCGTATTCGGAGACCAAGGGAACCTCGTTTCAGTACCTGTTGTGGAACACGGCGGTCGGGGGAATATCCTGTACTCGGCGGCCTCGTGCCAGACGCGGGCCCCGCTCAGGACTCGGCCCGGGGCTCGGACAGGGACCGCGCCCGCCGCTGCCACCCGTAGCGGCTCTCTCCCGTCAGCAGGGCCCGGTGCTCCTCCGGCAGGCCGGCGGCGAACTCCGGGTCGGGCTCGTACCCGTGCCAGGTCTGGAACATGGTGGGCGTGTAGCCGCCGATGATCAGCACCCGGTCGCGGTCGGAGCGGATGATCCCCGAGGAGTGCATGAGGGACTCGAAGAACAGCAGCGTCGACCCCGCCGGCGCCTCCACCCGGTGGATCAGCCCCGGGTCGGCCAGGGCCGCCTCGGTGATGGCCTGTCCGCCGACCTCCTCCGGCACCTTGTGGGAGCCGGCGATGACCGCGGTGCCGCCGTCGTCGGGCCCCAGGTCGGTCAGGTTCGTCAGGGTCTTCACGAAGCTGAAGTGGTAGAGCCCCTGGTCGGTGTGGTGGAAGCCGGGGTTGATGCCGCGGTGGAAGCCGTAGCGCGGCTCCGCCTCCGCCACCGGCCGCCGGATGTGGGCGTCGGACTGCTCGAGCCGCACCGAGCCGCCGACGATCTCCCGGACCATGCCGAGCAGCCGCGGGTGGGTCAGGTAGTCGAAGTAGCAGGGGGCCAGGTGCGGCAGGTTGTCGACCCGGAAGAAGTCGTCCCGCGTGGCCGAGAGGTGGCAGCTGGGGCCGGGCAGCTCGCCGGTCTCGCGGTAGCGGCGCTCGATCCGGTACGTGGTCTCCCGCAGGGCCTCCACCTCGCCGGCGCTGAGCACCCCCTCGACGACGACGTACCCGTTCACCTCCAGGTGCAGCCGCTGCGAGGGGGTCAGCGCGGGGAAGGGGATGCTCATGGCGTGCCCGTGCCGGGCACGTCGACGTCGACCGCCATGATGCGCCCGTCGCCGGGATGGCGCTCGTGGCCGAGGATCGTCGACTGGCACAGGAAGAGGGTCCGCATCTCCGGCCCGCCGAGGGTGCAGGCGTAGGAGGCGACGCCGTCCACGTCGATGCGGTCGACGATCTCGCCGCCCTCGCGCAGGCGCAGGAACCCTCCCGGACCGCCGTAGGCGTAGCAGGGCACGGCCACCCACAGGCAGCCCTCCGCGTCCATGGTGATCCCGTCCGGCGGCGCGCCGATGTCGGCCCAGACCCGCCGGTTGGACAGCGAGCCGTCCGCCTCGACATCGAAGGCGCTCAGGCGGTTGGCGAAGGTCTCGGCGACGATGTAGGTGCCGCCGTCGGGGGAGAGGACGGCGCCGTTGGGGTAGGTCACGCGGTCGGCGGCGATGCGCGCCTCGCCGCCGGGCTCGACGCGGATGATGTGGCTGAAGCCGGGCATGTTCCCCGGGCCCCAGGGGATGGACTCGTCCAGGCCCTGCCAACTGCCGACGTAGGCGCCGCCGCGGCCGTCGACGACCATGTCGTTGCAAGGCAGGCCGTCCACCGCCTTCATGTCCGCCGCCAGCGTCAGGGAGCCGCCGTCGCCGACGGCCATCAGGCGGCCCTCCATCACGGAGACGACGAGCAGGGTGCCGTCGGGGCGCCAGCCGAGGCCGGAAGGCCACCCGGGCACGGCGGCGACCGTCTCGAGGCGCCCGTCCAGATCGGCGCGCTTCACCTCGCCGCCGAGGACGTCGGAGAACCACAGGCGGCCCTCGCCCCCGGGGCCGACGCGCCAGCGCGGGCCCTCGGGGAAGAAGAGGCCGTCTACGAGAAGCTCGGGGGTTCGGGGCATGAGTCCCTTCCTTGGCGGGTCAGGAGGTGGGCGCGCCCGCGGCCACCCAGTCGACGATCCTCTGGATCTCCTCGGGCGTCAGGGGATCCATGCCGATGGGCATCTGGTTGCCGGACCCGGTGCCCTTCACCTTGCTGATGAGGTACGAGCCGTCGGGATTGCCGGGGTCGATCAGCGTCGCCCCCGCCTCCTGGTTGCTCGCCGCGCCGATCATCTCGGCGAGCCGGTCCGCCTCCAGGGACAGGGCCGCCGCCGGGGCGGCCCCGGCGTGGCAGCCGCTGGTGGCGCACCTGGGGGTGAAGATCTCGACGGCGAGAGCCGCCATGGTCACCGGCGTCGGATCGCCGTTCTCCTCCTCCGCGGGTCCGAGGGAGGAGTCGCCGCCGCCGCAGGCCGCCAGCAGGGCCATCAGCAGCCCCGCCGCCCCTCGTCGAAGTCTCATCGCGCCGCTCCCGGCCGTGCCCGGCCTATCCCGTGAAACCCGCGTCGCGGTGGGCGCCGTCGCAGAAGGGCTTGTTCTTCGAGGCGCCGCAGCGGCAGAGGGTGTAGTGGTCCTTCGAGACCGGGGCGGCGCCGCTCGCGTCCACCAGCTCGGGTCCGCCGCGCACGTGCAGGGGGCCGTCCTCCGAGACGAAGATCTCGGCCTCGGAGAAGTACTCGTCGTGGAGCTCGTCCCCGAGGCGGTAGGCCAGCGAGCCGGAGGGACACCGGCGGATGGTGTCGATGATCTTCTGGCGGTCGGCGGCGTCGGGCTCGGCCCGGCGCTCGTCCCCCTCCCACCGGAAGAACACCTCCGGGGCGCCGTCGACGCACTCGCCGGCGTGGCAGCAGGCGCCGACGTTGTCGACGATGGTCAGCTCCTGCCCCTCGCAGACCCGGGCCTCCTCCTCCCCGGATCCGCCTTCGCCGGTGAAGCCGTTCTCCTTGTGGGTGCCGTCGCAGAAGGGCTTGTTCGCCGAGCCGCCGCAGCGGCACAGGGCGTAGAGGTTCCTGTCGCTGCCCTCCCTCTCCACGGGCTTCTCCACGGGCCGGTCGTCGGCGCCGGTCAGCTTGTCCAGATTCCTGACCAGCAGGGGACCGCCCTCCAGCACCTCGATGCTCGCTCTCTCGTCGCTCATCTCGCAGCTCTCCTCTCCGGGGTCTTCTTCACCTCGTTCCAAACCGAGTCCATCTCCTCCAGCGTCGCCTTCTCCAGGTCGCGCCCCTGCTCGCGGAAGACCTCCTCCACGCGGCGGAAGCGCCGGTCGAACTTGCCCACCGCCGCGCGCAGGGCCTGCTCGGCGTCGATCTCGAGGAAGCGGGCGGTGTTGACGAGGGCGAAGAGCAGGTCGCCGAACTCCTCCTCGACCCGGCTGCGCTCCCCGGCCCCCCCGCGCCACTCGACGCGCAGCTCCTCGAACTCCTCCGCCACCTTGTCCAGGGGCTCGTCGATGCGCTCCCAGTCGAAGCCGGCGCGCGAGGCCTTGGCCTGCACCCGCTGCGCCCGCAGCAGGGCGGGCAGGGGCTTCGGCACCCCGTCGAGGGCCGAGGCGGGGCGGCCGGCCTCCTCCCGCTCGGCGCGCTTGATCGCCTCCCAGTTGGCCGCCACCTGCCCGGCGCCGCCGACCTGCACGTCGCCGAAGACGTGGGGGTGGCGCCGCACGAGCTTGTCGTGGATGGCGCGGCAGACGTCGTCCATGGTGAACCGCCCGTCCTCGGCCGCCATCTGGGCGTGGAAGACGATCTGCAGCAGCAGGTCGCCGAGCTCGGCGCACAGCTCGCCGCCGCCGTCGTCGATCGCCTCCAGGACCTCGTACGCCTCCTCCAGGAGGTAGGGTTTCAGGCTCCGGTGGTCCTGTTCCCGATCCCAGGGACACCCGTCCGGCGAGCGCAGGCGGGCCATGGTTTCCACGAGCTCGGCAAAGGCGGAGGGCGGGCGCGGATCGGTCAAGGAGGGGTCCCTGGTGGGAGGTGGATCACCTGCCGGAGCGGCAAATGTACGCGCGCCGGGCCCGGGCGCCACGAAGGGTTCGGATGGGCAGGTTGACGCCCGCCGCGGGGCCGGCATACCTTGCGGCGCACACGGCTTACAGGCTCTTCCACAACCGTTTTTCTCGGGCGTGTCCCGGCGCGGTTCGTTCCCGGAACCGCGCTATTCCTGCGTTCGCTCACAGGCTGCGAGACCCATGGGTAGAATCATCGCCGTCACCAATCAGAAGGGTGGGGTGGGGAAGACGACGACGGCGGTGAACCTGTCGGCCTGCCTGGCCGCCGCCGGCCGTCCCACCCTCCTGATCGACATGGACCCGCAGGCCAACGCCTCCAGCGGCTGCGACGCGGGCCCCCTCGGCATCGAGGGCTCCGTGTACGAGGTCCTCCTCGGCCACGCCCCCCTCGAAGCGGTGATCTTCCGCACCGCCATCCCCGGCTTCGACCTGGTGCCGTCGCACATCTCGCTGGCCGGCGCCGAGGTCGAGATGGCCTCCATCCTCGGGCGCGAGAGGCGCCTCTCCGAGGCCCTGGAGTCGACCCGGGAGGACTACGACTTCGTCATCGTCGACTGTCCTCCCTCCCTCGGCCTGCTGACCCTCAACGCCCTGACCGCGGCCAACTCCTGCCTGATCCCGGTGCAGTGCGAGTACTACGCGCTCGAGGGGCTCAGCAAGCTGCTCAACTCGATCCAGCTCGTGCAGCGCTACCTCAACCCCTCCCTGGAGATCGAGGGGGTCCTGCTGACCATGTTCGACGAGCGCCTGCAGCTGTCGCGCAGGGTCGCCGCCGAGGTCAAGTCGTACTTCGACGAGAAGGTCTACTCCACCGAGATCCGGCGGAACGTCAGCCTGGCGGCGGCCCCGAGCTTCGGCCGCCCCATCATCCTCCACGAGCCGCGCTCCACCGGCGCCCTCAACTACCACCGCCTCGCCGAGGAGATCGGCGGGGTCCCGCCGATGGCCATGGCCTGATGCTCATCGTCGACACCCACTGCCACGCCGGCCTGCTCAAGTACGAGCCCGTCGAGTCCCTCCTCTACCACATGGAGACGTCGGGGGTGAGCCAGGCGGTGCTCATCCAGTACGGCGGCAACAGCGACAACAGCTATCTCGCCGACTGCCTGCGGCGCTGCCCGGGGCGCTTCGCCGCGGCCATGATCGTCGATCCCGACGACGACGGCACCGCCATGCGGCGCTGGGCGGAGGCCGGCCTGACCGGCATCCGCCTCGGCGTCGAGTCGCGCGCCCGGGGCCCCGACCCGCTGGCCCACTGGCGCACCGCCGACGAGCTGGGGCTGGTGGTCAGCGCCGTCTCCACCCCGGACCAGATGCGGTCGCCGGCGTTCCGGGAGGTCCTCGACAGCTTCCCGGAGCTGTCGATCTGCATCGAGCACCTGGCCAGCGTGGGACGCGCCGACACCGACGCCGAGTACCGCAAGGGCCTGGCCGAGATCGCCCACCGGCCGAACCTGTCGATGAAGCTGCCGGGCTTCGGCGAGTTCTGCACGGGGCCGATGCCCTGGGACCCCATCCCGCCGGTGGCGCGCCTGGCCCTGGAGGCCTTCGGGCCCGAGCGGCTCATGTGGGGCTCCGACTTCCCGCCGGTGAGCGGGCGCGAGGGCTACCACAACTCCCTGCGGGTGCCCCTCGACTACTTCGGCGACCTGGGCGACTCCGACCGCGAGTGGATCTTCGGGGGCGCCGCCCGCGCCGTCTGGGACCTGCCGCCGCTGCCCCGCTAACCCGGACGCACGACCACCGACCGCAGACTCCCGCGGGCGCCGCCGCAGTCCTCGCCCGGCCCGGGCGCCGGCTCCATCCGGCCGCCGGCCGCGAGCCCGCGGCGCACGGCGCCTTCGAAGGCGCCCTCCTTCCAGCTCTCGCAGCCCGACGAGACCAGCATCCAGCCCTCCGGGGACAGCAGCCCCACGCACTCGCGCACCACCGCCGGGAGGTCGCGCTCGACGGTCCAGAGACCGGCGTCGCGGCCGCGGGACCGGGCGAAGGCGGGGGGATCGCAGACGACGGCGTCGAAGCGGCGGCCCCGGCGGCGGCAGCCCTCCACCAGCAGGCGGGCGTCGACGGCGGCGTACTCGACAGCGGCGGTGCCCACTCCGTTGAGGGCGGCGTTCTCCCGGGCCCAGTCGAGGTTGGCGCGGCTCACGTCGTTCTGCACGACCCGGGAGGCGCCGCCGGCGAGGGCGGCGATCCCGAAGCCCCCGGTGTAGGCGAAGAGGTTGAGCACGCGGGCGCCGCGGGCGTGATCGCGCACCCAGCGGCGGTTGCGCCGCTGGTCCAGGTAGAGGCCGGCCGACTGGCCGCCGCCGGCGCGCAACTCGAAGCGCAGGCCGCCCTCGGCGGCGATCCACCTCTCCGGCGCCCCGGGGGAGGACCAGCTCTGCCGCAGGCCGGGGTCGCGCCCCCGGTCGGGCATGCGGCGCAGGTGCCAGTGGCGGGCGCCGGCGGCGCCGGCGAAGGCGGTGAGGCGCTCGAAGTCCTCCGGCCCGGGGGAGGCGCCCCCGTACCAGGAGAACCAGCAGACCGGACCGTAGCGGTCGCAGCGCAGGGACGGGTCCTCGTCGTCGAGCATCCGCGCGCAGAGAGCGGACTCCGACAGGTCGAAGAGCGGGCGCCGGCGGTCGAGGGCACGGCGCCAGGGGGCGGGCAGAGCGGTCATCCGGGTCCCTGCGGGGTGCGCAGGCCGCAGCGGCGCAGCCGGTCGTAGAGGGTGGAGCGCTTCATCCCCAGGAGCCGCGCCGTGGCGGCGACGTTGCCGCCGCAGTGCTCCAGGGCCTGACGCAGCCGCCGGCCCTCGTCGACGGCATCGGTGGGGGAGGGGTCGCCGCGGACGTCGTCGCGGGAGGACGCCGCCCACAGGTGCTCGGGGGTGATCACCGGGTCGTCGCACTCGAGGACGACGCGCTTGATGACGACGTTGAGCTCGCGCACGTTGTTGGCGCGCCAGTCGCGGCTCTTCAGCCACGAGACGGCGCCCTCGCTCAGACCGTGGACGTGCTGGCGCCCGAAGCGCTCCCGGAAGTGGCCCAGGAAGTGCCGGGCGAGGTCGGGGATGTCGGACCTCCGCTCCCGCAGGGGAGGCACGGAGATCACGTAGTCGGCGAGGCGGTAGTAGAGATCGGCGCGGAAGCGCCCCTCCTCCATCGCCTGCGACAGCTCGCGGTTGGTGGCGGAGACGACGCGCACGTCCACCGGGACCTCCTCGGCGCCGCCCACGGGACGGACGCGCCGCTCCTCGAGGGCGCGCAGCAGCTTCGGCTGCGAAGCCGCCGGCAGCTCCCCCACCTCGTCGAGGAACAGGGTGCCTTTCCGCGCCTGCTGGAACAGGCCGGGGCGGTCGGCATCGGCGCCGGTGAAGGCGCCGCGGCAGTAGCCGAAGAGATGGGACTCGAGGAGGTACTCCGGCAGGGCCGCGCAGTTGACGGCGACGAAAGGACCTGCCTTGCGCTCCGGGTCGGTCTCGTGAAGCAGACGGGCCACGAGCTCCTTGCCGGTGCCGCTCTCGCCGACGACGAGCACGTCGACTTCGAGTCCGAGGACGCGGTCGACGGCTTCGACGACCTCTCGCAGACCCGTTTCGGCGCCGATCAGGAGGTGCCCGCAGGAAGGCCTGGCGCAGGTCTCGAGGGCAGGCATGCGTTGAAGTATGCCACTACCACAAGGGGATTCAAGCAAACGTTCCAGTCCGCCCCCTCCGCGGAGACCGCACAGCGCCGGCCGCCGGGTGACGGCCGGTACCGGTATCCATCGCCCCGGTACCGGATCGGCGGCAGGCCCCCCCGAGAGGCCGCCGTGCAGGGGCGAGGGCACGGAACTCGCTGCGGATGCGCTCTCGCTTCACCACCACCTCACGACCGCGCAACAAACAAGACGGCGATGGAGAGCCCGCCCATGCAGCGCCCCCCCAAGCCCAGGGAACCCACGCTCAAGGTCCACGCCAACCCCGTCCCGGTGCACCGCCGCCCCAGCGACCCGCTGCTGGCGTCGGAGAGCGCCAGCATGCGCAGCGTCCTGGTGCAGGTGCTGCGCGTCGCCGATGCCGAGGCGACGGTCCTGCTCCAGGGAGAGAGCGGCACCGGCAAGGGGGTGCTGGCGCGGGTCCTGCACGACCGCAGCCCGCGCTCGGGCGGCCCCTTCGTGGAGGTCAACTGCGCCGCCCTGCCCGAGGGCGTCCTCGAGTCGGAGCTGTTCGGCCACGAGAAAGGCGCGTTCACGGGGGCCGTGCGGCAGCGCCCCGGCCGCCTGGAGCAGGCCCGTGGCGGGACGATGTTCCTCGACGAGGTCGGCGCCGCCGACCCGCGCGTGCAGCTGCGGCTGCTGCGGGTGCTGCAGGAGCGCCGCTACGAGCGCGTCGGCGGCGACCACACCATGGTCGCCGACGTCCGCGTGGTGGCCGCCACCAACGTCGACCTGGCCGCCGAGGTGCGCCAGGGGCGGTTCCGCGAAGACCTGTTCTACCGGCTCCACGTGATCCCCGTCGAGCTGCCGCCCCTGCGGGACCGGCGCGAGGACGTGCCCCTCCTGGTGGAGTTCTTCCTGCGGCGGCAACGCCCCGGGGCGCCGCCGCGGTTCCCGCGCGACATCGACGAAGAGGCCGTGAGACTGCTGGTCGACTACCCGTGGCCCGGCAACATCCGCGAGCTGGAGAACACCCTCGAGCGCATGGTGGTCATGTCCCGGGGGGCGCGGCTGACGGCGGCGGACGTGCCCGTGGAGGTGTCCGCCTGGCGCCAGGGGCGGGCGGCCGAAGCCCTGGAGGATCTGGGGGAGGTGAGCTACCGCGAGGCCCGGGAGTGGTTCGACCGGCGCTTCCTGAGCCACGCCCTGCGGCGGCACAACGGCGTCATCACCCACGTGGCCGACGCCATCGGCCTGTCGCGCAAATACCTCTACACGCGGCTGGAGCAGCTGGACATCGATCCCGGGCACTACCGGCCCAAGCCGCTGCGCACCGGCTGAGTCCGGCCCCGGGCGGTGGGGCGGGAGGGTCAGTCGGCGTCGAGCTGGTCCCGCATCTGGCGCACGAAGGAGTTGTCGTCGAAGCCGCCGCGCACGGCCGCGAAGTCGCGCTCGCGGTCGTTCTCGTCGCCCTCCAGGCCGTAGCCGAAGCGCGCGATGGGGTCGAACTCCTTCTCGGCGTCGGCGAGGATCCGGCGCACGAAGGAGGCGGTGGCCTTGGCGTGGGCGGCCTCGATCGCGTCGAGGCAGGCCGGCGTGAGATCCTCCGCCGGGGCGCCGGTGCGGTCGCGCCAGACGGCGCGCACCCACTCCCACTCGTCGGCCTCGTACGCGGCAGCGGCCTCGGCGAAGGCCGCGTCCAGGGCCGCGGGGGAGTCCAGCTCGCCGCCGGCGACGGCGGCCTCGATGCGGCGCAGGCGCTCCCGGGGCATGAGCAGCCCCCCCACGTCGGTCCAGTCGGCGCCGTGGACGCCGTCACCGGCGGACAGGGCCTGCCGCAGCGCATCGGCATCCCCCGCCCGGCGCGCCTCGGCGGCGCGCTCGAGGACCCGGCCGCGCAGGTAGGCGTCGATGCCGTCGGCGTAGTTGCGGGCGCTGCGGCGCAGCAGCAGGCGCTTGATCACCACGCCCTTGTGGCGCACCAGCTCCACCTCGCGGCTGGTGCCTTCGTACAACTCCTTCAGCAGGGCCTCGCCGCGCAGCATCTTGCCCACCGTGTAGGGGCTGTAGACCTCGAAGCGGATCTGGTCGCGCTTCGTCGTGCCCTCGCGGCGGTCCCGCGTGGGCCACTTGTCGCCGTCGCGCACGGTGCCCACGGTGAACATGTTCATCGCCGGCGTGCACAGGGACTCGCCGTCCTCCTCGGTGACGTAGGAGAACGGCAGGTCGCCGATGTCGAAGTTGTTCAGGTGCTTGCCGATGATGACGCAAAAGGGGCCGACCACGGTGGGCCAGCGCATGTACGAGAACGAGCCGTTCTTCGTGCCGCGCTGGATCACGCCCTGGTGCACCGGCCCGAGCTTGTACATGTGGTTGGACTGGTTGGTCCCCGAGCCGGCGTTGTAGAAGGAATAGACGCCGGCGATGAGCAGGGTCGACTTGTGGTGGGTCACGGTGTAGGGGCCGGCGAAGATCGAGCAGGCCTCGCCGTGGAAGCCCTCGCAGTTGGCGAAGAACAGGGAGTTCTCGGCCGAGAACTGCTTGCCGAGCTGCACCCCCTGGCCGACGAAGGCGGTGTGCAGCACCACCCCGTCCTCGACCTCGGCGCCCTCGGCGATGATGAAGTCCTCGGCGCAGACACCGGCGCCGACCCGGGCCGGCGCCTCCGGCTCCGACAGGATCGTGCCGTTGCCCAGCCGCTCGGCGCCGAGCACCTCGGCGGCGGGTCCCACGTTCACGTCGATCATGCGGCCCACCTGGTCCACCCGGGCGCCGGCGCCGATGCGCCCGCGGTCGGAGGCGGCCCCCTCCGCGTAGCCCTCGGCGATCCGCCGCAGGCCCTCCACCAGGCCGTCTCCGTGCCGGTGCATGGCCATCAGGTAGGCGTACTGGCTCGACATCTCGGCGTAGAGGGCGACCTCGCGGCCGCCGCCCTCGTTGACGGGGCTGGCCTCCACGCCGTTGCCGAAGCGGGCCCCCGGGCGCGTGACGGCGGAGCCCACGCCGGTGACCACGGCGCCGTCCTCCACGCGGTAGCGGGCCAGGCAGCCGACGCCGGAAATCCGCACGTCGTCGCCGATCTCGCAGTCGACGATGGTGGCGTCGGACAGACCGGCGGGCAGCGGCACGCCCTCCTCGATCTCGGCCGACCCGCCCAGGCTTCCCAGGCGGATGTCGCCATGGAAGTGGACGTTGCGCACGCGGGCGGGATCGAAGCCGGCGGAGACGCGGACGCGGCTCCAGTCGAGGCAGGTACAGCCGCGGGTCTCCAGGGCGGAGACCGCCTCGGCGGTCAGGGGGAGGTGGGAGGTCATGGCGGAGCGCGCCAAACCTAGCGGCCCTCGGAGAGGTGTCAAGGTGGCGCCCGGGGCGGGGCCGGCGGCGTCGGTTTACCAGAATCCGGCCCTGTCGTACATTCGTGCCCGGAAAAACAGCGATCTCCTCCCCAACCCCATTCCCCCCTGCTCCCCAATGTCCGGCAACATCAAGCTCGAAATCTGCGACCACGCGGACGGCGTGGCGCGCCAGGCGGCGGCCGTCCTGGCCGGCGTCGTCCGCTCCCGCTCCGAGACCGTTCTCGGCCTCGCCACCGGCTCCACTCCGGAGGCGACCTACGCCGAGCTGGCCCGCATGCACCGCGACGAGGGCCTCGGCTTCGCCGGCGTCACCAGCTTCAACCTCGACGAGTACTGGGGCCTCGGCGGCGACCACGACCAGAGCTACCGCCACTTCATGAACGACCGCCTCTTCCGGCACGTCGACATCCTGCCGTGGAACACCCACGTCCTCAACGGCCGGGCGCGGTTCCCGGAGCTGGAGTGCCGCTCCTTCGAGGACAGGATCCTGTCGGCCGGCGGCGTCGACCTGTGGCTCCTCGGCATCGGCGGCAACGGCCACATCGCCTTCAACGAGCCGGGCAGCCCCGTCGACTCGCGCACGCGGCTCGTCAGCCTCACGCAAGAGACGATCGACGCCAACAGCGACGGCCGGTTCTTCTCCGATCCCGCCGAGGTGCCGCGCTGCGCCCTGTCGGCCGGCATCGGCACCATCCGCGAGGCCCGCTCCATCGTGCTGCTGGCCACCGGCGACAAGAAGGCCGACGCCGTGGCCGCCGCGGTGGACGGCCCCTTCACCGAGGACTGCCCGGCCAGCCTGCTGCAGGACCACCCGGACTGCACCTTCATCATCGACGCCGGCGCGGCGTCCAAGCTCGCATCGAGGTAGGGGAACATGGACAGGGACGATGTCAAGCAGAGGGTTTACGGAGTGATCGCCAGCGTGCTCAAGATCGATGTGGGCCGCATCGAGGAATCCCACTCCTTCACCGCCGATCTCGGCGCCGAGTCGGTGCAGTCGGTGGAGCTCATGGCCGGGTTCGAGGAGGAGTTCGAGATCGAGATGGACGAGGACGACGCCCTCTCGGTGCAGACCGTGGGCGGCGCCATCGACTTCATCGGCAAGCATCTGGATTAGCGACAGGAGGCGGAGAGATGACGGTGGCCACGACAGGCCGGTTCGAGCTGAGGGAGGTGGAGGAGCCCAACCTGCTCGACGAGATGTTCGACTATGCCCTGCCCCCGAAGATCGAGTTCGACGGGCCGATCCACGAGGAGATCGACGGGCAGGTGGTGACCTTCGACCCGGCCGAGATGCTGGCCCGGGACCTGGTGATCACCGACACCACCTTCCGCGACGGGCAGCAGGCGCGCCCCCCGTACACCGTGGAGCAGCAGGTCACCCTCTTCGACATGATGGCCCGCCTCGGCGGGCCGAACGGGGTGATCCGGCAGACCGAGTTCTTCCTCTACACCGCCAACGACCGCAAGGCCCTGGACGACTGCCGCGCCCTGGGCCATCCGTACCCGGAGGTCACCTCCTGGATCCGCGCCGACAAGGGCGACTTCCGGCTGGTGAAGGAGGCCGAGGTCAAGGAGACGGGGCTGCTCACGCCGTCGTCGGACTACCACATCTTCCACAAGCTCAAGAAGGACCGCCGCAAGGCCTTCGACGACTACATCGAGGTCATCGAGGCCGCCTGGGAGGCGGGCATCCGGCCGCGGGTCCACCTGGAGGACCTTACCCGCGCCGACTTCGACGGCTTCGTGCTGCCCTACGTGTCGGAGCTGAAGCGCCGCTCCGAGCAGGTGCCGGCCGACCTGCACGTGAAGATCCGCCTGTGCGACACCATGGGCTTCGGCGTGCCCTCCCCGGGCGTCGCCCTGCCGCGGTCGATCCCCAAGATCATCCACCGCATGACCGACGACGTGGGGATGCCGCACGATTGTCTGGAGTGGCACGGCCACAACGACTTCCACAAGGTCCACGTCAACGGCGCCACGGCCTGGCTCTACGGATGCAACGCCGTCAACACCACCCTCTTCGGCTTCGGCGAGCGCACCGGCAACCCGCCCCTGGAGGGGGCCCTCATCGAGTACATCTCCCTGCGCGGCGACCTCTGCGGCATCGACACGCAGATGATCCAGGAGATGGCCGACTACATGCGCTCCATCGGCGTCGAGATCGCCCCCAACTACCCCTTCGTGGGCCGCGACTTCAACACCACGAGGGCGGGCATCCACGCCGGCGGCCTGCGCGCCGACGAGCGCATCTACAACATCTTCGACACCACCGCCCTCTTCAGCCGGCCGCCGCGGGTGGCGATCACCGACAAGTCCGGCGTCGACGGCGTCGCCCTGTGGGTGAACGACTTTCTCGGCCTCGAGGGCGGCGAGAGGTTGTCGAAGATCAAGGTCCACAAGGTGGCGCGCTGGGTGATGGACCAGTACGAGGTGCACGACCGCATGAGCGCCATCACCGACGAGGAGCTGGAGGAGCAGGTCAGGGAGCACCTGCCCGACCACTACGCGCGGCGAGTCCGCCGGGCCGGCTGAAAGGGGTCAACCGATGCTGAGCGAGACCATGGAGCGGGCCCTCAACCAGCAGGTGAACGCCGAGTTGCAGTCGGCCTACCAGTACCTGGCGCAGTCCGCCTACTTCGAGTCGATCGACCTCAAGGGTTTCGCCCACTGGATGCGCATCCAGTACCAGGAGGAGCGCGGCCACGCGCTCAAGATCTACCAGTTCATCATCGACCGGGAGGGGCGCGTGAAGCTGCTGCCCCTGGCCGAGCCGGTGGGCGAGTGGGACAACCCGACCCGCGCCTTCGAGGCCGCCCTCGAGAGCGAGCGAGACAACAGCCGGCGCATCCACGAGATCTGCGACCTGGCCATGGGCGAGACCGACCACGCCACCCTCGCCTTCATGCAGTGGTTCGTCAACGAGCAGGTCGAGGAGGAGGCCGTCGCCTACGACCTGCTGCAGAAGCTCAAGCTGGTGGCCGACAGCAACGCCGGCCTCTTCATGCTCGACCAGGAACTCAGCCAGCGCACGCCGGCGCCGGAAGCGGCGGACATGCCCGGCGCCTGAGGCGCGCCCCGTGAGAGTCGCCGTCACCGGCAGCGCCGGCCGCATCGGCGCCGCGGTCGTGGCCGATCTCGCCGGCCGCGGGCACGAGGTGACCGGGCTCGACCTGCGCCGCGGCGACCATCCCGGCGTCCGCCACCTCGCCTCCGATCTCACCGACGCCGGCCACGTCTACTCCGGCCTGGCCGGCGCCGACGCCGTCGTCCACCTCGCCGCCTGGTCGGGCTCGGTCCCCGACACCGAGGTCTACACCGCCAACAGCGCCGGCGTCTTCCACGTCCTCCGCGCCTGCGCCGATCTCGGCATCCGCCGCGTCGTCACCGCCTCCAGCGCCCAGGTCTACGGCTTCAAGCTCAGTCCTCCGGTCTACGTCCCCGTCGACGAGGACCACCCCCTGCGCCCGCAGAACAGCTACTCCCTCGCCAAGATCGCCGGCGAGCAGGCGGGCGAGTACTTCTGCCAGCGCCACGGCCTCCAAGTGGTGACCTTCCGCTTCATGGGCATCCGCCGGCCCGGGGAGATCCCCCCGCAGATCGAGCCCCTGAAGGCCGATCCCGCCTCCGGCGTGGGCCTGCTGTGGACGCGCACCGACGTGCGCGACGCCGCCCGCGCCTGCACCCTCGCCGCCGAGGCGGACAGTGTCGAGCCGGGGGTCTACAACCTCACGGGCCGCAGCACCATCGCCAGCGAGGACACCTCCGTCCTCGTGGAGCGCCTCTTCGGCGAGGGGACCGAGGTCCGGGCGGAGTTGCCCGGGCGCGCCTCCCCCATGAGCTGCGCCAGGGCGGAGGCCGCCTTCGGCTGGCGCCCATCCTTCGTGTGGACCGCCGACGGCCTGTCCGAGGCGGGCTCACCATGAGTTTGTCGGGCATCGGGACGGCCGCGCATCCTCCTCGCCGGAGCGCCCGCCGGCGTCCGGGGGCTCGGCCGCCATGGGCCGCGCCGAGGCGCCGCCGGCGTCCGGAGGCTCCCCGGCCATGAGCCGCACCGGCAGGTGGCCAGCCGCGGATCCCGGCCGGCCCGGACACGGCCGGAGTCACGAGGCTCCCCCGCCATGACCCGCGCCGGCACGGGGACCGCATGAGCGCGCGGGTACCCGCCGCGCCTCCGCCAGCCAGCGCGGCCACCCCTTCCCAAGGAACTCCCGCCATGAGATTCGGCATCATCGGCTGCGGCTCCATCGCCGCCAGCTCCTTCGCCCCCAGCCTGCTGAACTCCCGCGAGACCGGGCTCACCGCCGTCTGCCGCCGCGACGCCGACGGCGCCCGGGAGTTCGCCGCGCGCTTCGGCGGCTGCGCCGCGTACTCTTCGGCGGCGGAACTGCTCGCCGACGACGCGGTGGAGGCCGTCATCGTGGCCACCCCCACCGACACCCACTGCGAGCACACCCTCGCCGCCGCGGCTGCCGGCAAGCACGTCCTGTGCGAGAAGCCCATGGCCCGCGACCGACACGAGGCCCGCCGCATGGTGGAGGCCTGCCGCGAGGCCGGCGTCGCCCTCGGCGTCGCCTACCGCCGCCGGCTCTTCCCCCAGGTGCTGGAGGCCAAGCGGCGGCTGGCGGCCGGCGAGATCGGCCCCAAGGTCTTCACCCGCACCCACTACAGCGGCGGCGGCGGCCTCGGCTCGGGGCCGTGGCAGATCCAGCCCGGCATCGGCGGGGCGCTGATGGAGATGGCCGTCCACCGCATCGAGGTGCTCCTCAACCTCGCCGGCAGCGAGCCGGTGGAGGTCTGCGGCCTCCTCGACACCGTCCACCACGACTGGCCGGTGGACGACACCGACGCCCTGCTGCTGCGCTTCGCCGACGGCACCGCCGGCGTCCACTCGACGATCCTCACCTCCAACCCCCGCCGCGACTTCGCCCAGGTCGACGGCGTCGACGGCCGCATCGTCATCGACGGCCTGGAGTACGGGGGCGAGGCGATCGAGGTGGAGACCGCCTCGGGACGGGAGCCGGTCGCCGTGGAGCCGCTGCAGGCCCCATATTTCGACCAGCCCATGATCGAGGACTTCGCAAACGCCGCGCGCGAGGGCCGCGAGCCGGTCTGCGACGGCGTCACCGGCTATTGGGTGCAGGCGGTGGCCGACGCCGCCCGGGAGTCCTCGGCCAGCGGCGCCCGCGTCGCCGTGGAGCCTTGGGGCTGATGAGGGCAAGCAAGCCGCGGCTCTTCCCCGCCCAGCCGGCAGACCCCATGACCGAGCGCCCCAACATCCTCTTCATCCTCACCGACGACCAGGGACCCTGGGCCCTCGGGTGCTCCGGCAACGACGAGATCCGCACCCCCGGCCTCGACCGCATCGCCGCCACCGGGGTCCGTTTCGAGCACTTCCTCTGCGCCTCGCCGGTCTGCTCGCCGAGCCGCGCCAGCTTCCTCACCGGGCGCATGCCGTCCCAGCACGGCGTCCACGACTGGATCCGCGAGGGCAACGTCGGCGACGACGCGGCCCTCTACCTCGAAGGCGAGACCGCCTACACCGACGTCCTCGCCGCCCACGGGTACGAGGTCGGCCTGTCGGGCAAGTGGCACCTCGGCCACAGCCAGCTCGTGCAGCACGGGTTCTCGCACTGGTACGTCCACCAGCGCGGCGGCGGCGACTACAACCGCCCCCCCATGATTCGCGACGGGCAGCTGCTGACCGAGGACGGCTACGTGACCAACCTGATCACCGACGACGCCCTCGCCTTCCTCGACGCCCACGCCGGCGGCGACGCGCCCTTCTACCTCGGCGTCCACTACACGGCGCCCCACTCGCCCTGGACCGGCCACCCCCAGCAGATCGTCGACTCCTACGACGACTGCCCCTTCGACAGTTGCCCCCAGGAGCCCATCCACGAGTGGGCGAAAGGCCACGGCCTGTCCGAGGGCTGCCTCGGCAACCGCGAGATGCTCAAGGGCTACTTCGCCGCGGTCACCGCCATGGACGCCGACGTGGTGCGCCTTCTCGACCGGCTGGAACACCTCGGCGTGCGCGAGCGGACCCTCGTTGTCTTCGCCAGCGACAACGGCTTCAGCTGCGGCCACCACGGCTTCTGGGGCAAGGGCAACGGCACCTTCCCCCTGAACATGTACGAGAACTCGGTGACCGTGCCCTTCCTCGTCAGCCAGCCCGGACGGGTGCCCCAGGGCGCGGTCGAGCCCGGCCTGTTCAGCGCCTGCGACCTCTTCCCGACGCTGCTGGAGCACGCGGGACTGCCCGAGCCGGACGACGGCGGAGGGGGCCGCTCGGGCCGCAGCTTCGCGGGGCTACTGGGAGGCGGGGCCGATGGGGACGCTGGCGGTGGCACGGAAGGCCGCGAGGCGGTCGTCGTCGACGGCAGCCGCTGCGCCGAGTACGGGGCCTCGCGCATGGTCCGCACCCAGGAGTGGAAGTACGTCGACCGCGGCGAGGAGCTTCCGGCGGAGCTGTATCATCTAGAGGAGGACCCGGGCGAGCGGGTCAATCTGGCCGACGACGCGGGATACGGGGCGCGCCGCCGCGAGCTGCACGGCGTGCTGGAGGACTGGTTCCGCCGCCACGGCGCCGGCGGCGAGCGGGACGGCCGGCGCTGGGAGGTGACCGGGGCGGGGCAGCTGCGGCCGGTGGGCGGGGAGCGGGAGGAGGACGGGGGGGCGGCGTTTGCGGGGAGGGGGCAGTAGAGGCGAAGGCGGTCGCTGGGAGATGGCATGGAACTTGCGAGCCATGCGGTGGCCGTTGCGGGCCCCGGCCCTTACCATAGCACCTATGTCGAATCCTGGAGCAGTTGGCCCCCCGGGAGGCAGTCCGGCCCCCCGGGAGGAAGGCGTTTCGGATCCGCCTCTCAACCGAGAGTTGGTCGAGAACCGACTGACCCAGCTGGAGTCCACTTCTGAAGCAATCCGTGCAACCACCGACGGTATTCGGACCGATGTAACGACTCTCATAGAACGGTCGAGGCACATGGCCACCAAGGCGTGGGTACTGGCGGGCGTCCTGGGGGGCATGGTGGCAGCAGCTGCCCTGACCGCAGCCAGGCTCTTCTGAGAACCCGCTGCATGCCGATCTATGTCGTGATACCGTCGCAAGAGTCCCTCGACGAAGAGGTCAGGGCGATCGTCCCCCAGGAGGAGTCCTACCAGATGGAGTCCGGGGTCTGGTTTGTCCGAAGTGACCATCGGACCTGCTCCGAGCTTGAGAGCGCCCTGGGCATCGAGGTGGAAGGGAAGGGAGGCATCGTCGTGGCTCCCTCGCGCTACACTGGCGCGGCCGACATAGCCCTCGCGGAGAAGCTCGCGGTGTGGGAGGGCAGGAAGTGAGCCTTCGTCCGCAGGCCCAGGTCGAGGGTGGGCGCGACGATTCCTGGGAGGCGCGCCTGAGAGCTGTCGAGGGAGATGTCCGGGAGATCAAGACACGTGTCGAAGAGAGCGCAACCAAGACGGACATGGCCCACCTGAAGACGGACATCGCCCACCTGAAGATCTGGGTCCTCGGGGGCGTCATCACGACCTTGGGCGGTATCGTGACCGCGTTTCTCTGGCTTGTTCAGCCCATCCTGCGCAATCTCGTCCAGGCTCTCATACAGATAAAGCCCCCGGCTTGAATCCGCCTGCACCAGCATCCGGCACGCGAATTGTCCGGGGATTCCCGAGCGGAAGTCTCTGTTGGCAGGCCCGCCGTCCCTCTCCATACCCTCACCTGGGAGGGAGAGCCATGGGACTACTGGCTACTATAGGATACGCCCCGTGAAGTCTCCTTCACGTAGAAGAGGGAGTCCTCACCGCTGGCTGATTCGCCCCGCCGATGTCAGCATCAGCACCTATGGGGCTTCTGAGCCCGGCGTGGGGTTGTTGAGAATCATGGCTGACGACCGGTGCCTGACTCAGGGCCTGGTTGCGGGACAGGATGGGCAACCCATCTATCGCGAAGGCCCATTGATTGATCCGCAGCCGTTGGCCTATTGGCTGGTCTGGAATTGGTGGAGGCTGAACTGGGAGCCCTACCCGTCGGGTCAGTCAGGCCATGACGAATGGGATCTTGCCCACTCCATGCTCGCTGTAGGAGAAGGATGGCTGTGGCCCCGGATCACGATTCATTCGGATGGGGTTTTTACCTATCTGGAATCCAAGCCGTCCTCTGATGACGAACATCCCATGGTCTTCAGGTATCTGGCAGACAAGGTCGTGCAGGTTCCTCGTAGAGACTTCGTTTCCGAAGTCGACCGCTTTATCGGAGAGCTCCTGGATTCGACGGAGGAAAAGGGCTCCGACCTGTCCGTTCTTTGGGAAGACCTCTCTCGTGAGAGAGAAGACTCCGAGCTTTCCCGGTTGAGGAAGTTCGAAGCACTGCTCGGTGCGGACCCGGACGATCTTGACTCTGATGACTTGATCTTTCGACAAAGGGAGATCAGTGAGCTAGGAAGAACCGCGGCAGAAGAGGTTGCCTTGGGATCAGATGGAGTGGACCACCTGATTTCTGCCTCGGAGATAAGGTCCCTTACTCAAGAGAAGGGTTTCGATGTTCGATTCGAGGATGGGATCGCCGGCGACAGTGACCTCCCAATGGAAGGGGTCAACACGGAAGGCTCCGAGGAAGGCCATTCTGGTGCGCATGCCTTCACTACCCCCGCGTGGAAGGTCGGCTCTGATTTGGCCAAGGAGGTCCGCGGCGCGGCAGACTTGAATGGCGATCCGGTGGAAGACCGCAAGCTCGCTGAACTCTTGGGAACGACCCCGAGTGCCATCAGCAGCCAGAAACTGACCGATCGATTCTCTTGGATCCTCGGGGACCAGGGCGGCAGGAAACTGGCTCTACGTTCCCGCAGCAAGACCGGGAGAAGGTTCGATGCCGCTCGGCTCCTGGGTGACAGCTTGCTGTTTTCCATGCGCGGAGAAGCACTGCTTCCTGCCACGAGGTCCTACAGCTATCGTCAGAAGATGCAGCGAGCCTTCGCTGCGGAGTTTCTCAGCCCTTGGCATTCTGTAGAGGAGAGACTCGGAGGTGACTATTCGCCGGAGAGTCTGGAACGAGTCGCCAAGGGCTTCTCTGTCTCATCTTGGGTGATAGACAATCAGCTCAGGAATCATGGCATTGAGTCGCCTTTGGGTCGTCCCCACTACGGAGTGGTTACGTAATATCTCCACGCCTTGACAGAGATACATTTGTGCACTAAGTAATGCACGGCGATGTGGCGGGGTGGCGGAACCCGCGCCACCCCACCACATCTTGAGAAGGCACTTGCCCCCCTCCCCGACTGGGGGTAAGGTTTCGCGCGCAGCCTCCTCTCCCCTCTCCCCGGGAAAACCACGAGACCTTGAGCAACCCGCCCTCCGAGGTCTATCTCGACAACAACGCCACGACCCCGCCCCTGCCGGAGGTTCGCGCCGCGGTCCTGAACGCCCTGGCGGCCTTCGGCAATCCCTCCAGCAGCCACACCGCCGGCGAGCGCGGGCGCGAGCACCTGCGCACGGCCCGGGAATCCCTGGCCTCCCTTCTGGGCTGCGACCCCGGCGCCATCATCTTCACCAGCGGCGCCACGGAGGCCAACAACACCGTCCTCCGCGGCTTCTCCGGCCCTGGCCGGAGGATCGTCTCCACGGCCGTCGAGCACTCCTCCGTCCTCGCCGCGCTCGACAGGTGCAGCCGCCAAGGGACAAAGGTGGTGCTCCTGCCCGTCAGCGGCGGCGGCCTCGTCGATCCCAAGGATCTGCGGAGAGCGCTGGCCGGGCGGGCCGATCTGGTCTCCATCCAGTGGGTCAACAGCGAGACGGGCGTCGTGCAGCCGATCGATCAGATCGGGCGGTTGTGCGCCGGGGCGGGGGTGCCCTTCCACACGGACGCGGCCCAGGCGGTGGGCAAGCTGCCGCTGGGCCTGCGGGGTCTACCCGTCGACTACGCGTCGATTGCGGGCCACAAGTTCCACGCCCCCGTTGGCGTGGGCGCCCTGTACGTGCGAGGCGGCGCCCGGCTCGAAGGCCTCATCGAGGGCGGCGATCAGGAGTCGGGTCTGCGCGCCGGCACCGAGAACGTGCCGGGCATCGCGGGCATGGGATGTGCAGCCAGGCTGCGGGAGGAATCCCTCGACGAGACGATCGCCCGCCTCGGCAGTCTGCGCGACCGCCTCGACCGTGGGATCATGGATCGCTGCGGAGGCGTGACCGTGAACGGTGACTACCGGGCCCGTGTGTGCAACACCACGAACCTGCTGTTCCACGGCGTGGACGGGGAGGCCCTGGTGGCGCGCCTGGATCAGCGCGGCATCCGTTGCTCCCAGAGTTCGGCGTGCACCAACCAGCGGCCGGAGCCGTCCCACGTGCTGCGGGCCATGGGCTTGTCCGAGGAAGAGGCGTACGCCAGCGTCCGCTTCAGCCTGTCCGTGCTGAACGACGAGGAGGAGGTGGCGGCCGCCTGCGCGGCCGTGGCGGAGGAGGTGGACCGCATCCGGGCGTTCTCCGGGTGGAAGGGGACGGAGCTGTCGGAGGTGGCCGAGTGAGGTTCGGAGGACACGAGACGTTCGCCGTCCGGGAGGGATGGCTGCACAAGGGGCTGAAGCTGGTGGCCGAGGAGCCCGACAAGCTCTCCCACGAGCACGTCGCCGACTGGCTCGGCGTGGGCCGCAACATGGCCAAGTCGATTCGACACTGGCTGCAGGCCACGGGACTGTGCGAGCAAGTCGGCGGCCGGCGCCCCCGCAAAGGCGCGAAGCTGCAACTCACGCGCCTGGGCCAGTTGGTGTGGGAGCGCGACCCCTACTTCACCGACACCGGCACCTGGTGGGCGCTGCACGTGAACCTGATCAGCAGCCCCGAGCACGCCGTCACCTGGGACTGGTTCTTCAACAACTTCAAGCTGCAGCGCTTCGACAAGGCCGTCTGCCTCGACAGCCTGCAACGGTACCTGCAGATGCAGCGTGGCCGGGTCCCCAGTCCCCGCACCCTCGACCGGGACGCGAGCTGCCTGCTGCTGAGCTACTCGAGGAGCATCCCCGACAGAGGAGTGGATCCCGAAGAGGCGCAGGAGTCGCCCTTCACCGAGCTGGGCCTGCTCTCCCACTACCGCACGAGCGGGTACTACGAGGTCAACAAGGCCACGAAGGCGATCCCCGCGCACATCCTCTGCTACTCCCTGACCAGGGCCTTTCAGGACGATGCGCACGACGGGCCCCTCCAGGCCTCGGTACAGGAGGCGGCCCAGCGGCGGGGCGGTCCGGGGAATGCCTTCTGCATGATGGCCGATGGCCTGTACGAGACCGCCGTCCAGGCGGAACAGGCGCAAGTCGGCCTTGAGATTCAGGCCCTCGCAGGACAACGCACACTCATGGTGGAGCGGCGGGACGAGATCGACTGGCTGGACGCCCACTACACGAGTGAGGGGATGAGAGGCCGTCATGCCGCGTAGCAAGACCATGGCGACCGAGCTTGTCTCCCGCGACGCCTTCCTGCGTTCCATCAACCTCGTCTACGACGCCGGCGAGCCGGAGCGCATCGCCCACTTCCGCCCCACCGCCAAGACGGTGCCGCTCCTCAAGGCCCTCTTCGGCGAGGAGGACGACCACGCCTTCTTCGTCGTGGCGCCTTACGGAAGCGGCAAGTCGCTCACGGCCACGTACGCCCTGCAGGTGATAGAGAACCGCCGTCCAGCAGCGGACTGCGTCCGGCAGATCGCCGGTCGCCTGCAGTCGGTCAGCCCGGAGCTGGCCCGGTCCGTAACCCGGCGAAGCGGCAAGGCCAGCAGCCGCGGCATCGCCATCGCCCTTCACGGCTACTGCCCCGATGTGGCGGCGGCTCTGCGGGATGCGGCGGTGGAGAGCATGAAGCGTCTGAGGCTTGGTCGCCAAGCCAGGCCCATCCAGGCCCTTTCAACAGATGGACCGGACGCCCTCGCTAAAGTCCTGACCGTCCTGCAGGAGAAGGCCGCCGACAGCGGCTGCGACCAGGTGGTCCTGCTCTGGGACGAGTTCGGCCGGCACCTCGAGTCCCTGCTCCGAGAGGGCAGAGCTTCGGCCCTGGCCGACATCCAGGTGCTGGCCGAGTTCGTGAGCCGGACTCGAGGCGTCCCGGCCACGTTGGGGCTGTTCCTCCACCAGAGTCTGCTGCAATACGCGGGAGGTATGACCCAGTCCGTCCGCTCGGAGTGGACCAAGATCGAAGGCCGCTTCCGGACCCTGCAGTACGTGGACGACAGCAAGGAGATCTACCGGCTCATCGCCGAGGTCGTGGCTTCACAGAGAGGCGAGGCGACCCTGACGGCGGCTGTCGCGGGCAAAGCCGCGCAGGAGTGCGAGAAGCAGGGCTTGTTCGGCGAAGCCAGCCGCGCCGAAGTCCAGGAGATGCTTCGCGTCGCCTACCCACTCGAACCCGCCACCCTCTACCTGCTGCCCCGTCTGGCTGCCCGGGTCGCCCAGAACGAGCGCACCCTCTTCAGCTTCCTGTACTCCGTCGACATGGCGGAGCCGGTCCGGCCGGCGGACCTGTACGACTACTTCTCTCCGGTGATGCGGGCGGATACATCGGTCGGTGGCACCTACCGCCAGTGGCTGGAGACGGAAAGCGCAGTGACCAAGGTCTCCAGCGAGACGGAGATCGCCGCTCTCAAGACGGCCTGCCTGCTGAGTCTCGGCACGAGCGGTCAGCGTTCACGGGCGGGGCACGGTCTGCTGCGATTCGCGCTCAAGGGCTACGGCAGCGGCAAGGAGGGCTTGGCCGCGGTGCGAAATCTTGTGGATCGCAAGCTGCTTCTGCACCGGCGCCACAGTGACCAGGTGGCCGTGTGGCACGGAACGGACGTCGACCTGCGGGGCCGGCTGGAGGAGGAGAAGCGCAGGCAGGAAGATCACTTCGATGAGCTGGACTTCCTGACCAAGGAGGCCGCGCCGCCCGCTTGGCGCCCCGTCGAGTACAATGACGAGCACTGCGTACGCAGGTTCCTCGCCGGCCGCTACGAGTACGTCACCACCCTCTCCGGATCCCTCGACAAGGACCAGCATCTCACGAAGCTCCATCCGGGGACGGATGGGGAGGTACTGTACGTGCTGGCTGAGACCAAGGACGAGATCTCACAGGCTGAGGACGCCATCCGGTCGGACCTCAGCGCACCTAGGATCGTGGTGGCCTTGCCCGAGGAGCCACTGCCCATCCGAGAGGCCGCTCTGGAGGTGTGGTGCCTGTTGCGGATGCAGACCGACAGCGAGCTTGTCGGGACCGATCCCCTCGTGGCCCCGGAACTGCAGCAGATGACCGACGACGCCCGGGGTCACCTGCAGCAATTGCTCGACCGCCTCGTGTGGCCCGGCGCCGATGGACCTCGGTGGTTCCACAAAGGCGAGCCCCTGGCGCGGGCGAACTCGCCCCGCGGACTGCGGACGGCGTTGTCTAGCATCATGGAGGAGGTATTCGAGCATTGCCCCCGCATCAACAACGAGATGATCGTCCGGCATCGTCCCTCGGCGATCGTGGTGAATGCCCGCAAGAAGCTGGTCCTCGGCATTCTCGAACGCTCGGGCACGGAGGGCCTCGGCATCGAGGGGAACTTTCCGGACTCCTCCATGTTCCGCTGCGCCCTTCTTCACACTGGGCTCTACCGGCAGGACAACGGCCGCTGGCGGTATGCGAGTCCGGAGGAGCTCGACGATCCCGGCCTGAAGCGGGTGTGGGGGGAGATCCGGGGCTTTCTCACCGAACCGACCTCCGCGCCTAAGAACCCCCGGGTGCTGCTCCACAAACTGACGGAGCCGCCCTACGGAGTTCGCAGGGGTCTGCTGCCCATCCTGATCGCCGCGGGACTCAAGGCTTTCCCGAGCGCCCGGTCCCTGATGAAGGACGGCGCCTACGTGTCGGACATCCTTCCCTCCGTCATCGAGAGCCTGTGCCGGGAGCCAGACCGCTTCCGCGTGAGCGTGTTGGAGCTGGACGCAGAGCGGGAGGAGTACCTGCGAGAGTTGCATCGCCTCTTCACCACGGGCCCAGAGTACGAAGTCCCGGAAGCCGACCTGATTCGGCTTTGCCACGACGCCCTGGAGGCGTGGAAGGCGCAGCTGCCATCGGCGGCCCTGACCAGCCGACAGCTCTCACCACGCGGCCAGAAGCTCCAGGAGCTGATCCGCAGGGGAGGCGATCCCGTCCGGCTTATCCTAAACGACCTGCCCGGCCTGGCGCGGGAGGGCTCCAGTATGAGGGAGGCGGCCAAGGCCATCGAGTCGGCCCGACGGGAGTTGATGGATGTCACCCGCACCTATGCCCACCAGGCAGGCGAAGTCGTTGTTCGGGTGATCCGCCTGGGTGACCGGGACGGCAAGAGAAGCCTCCGGCGGGTAGCCAAGGAGTGGGCGGGGTGCTTCTCGGAGACCTTCGTGGCGAGGATGGGCCCCGCGAGCACGACCACCAGCTTGCTCAAGATCATGCAGATGGCTTACAGGTCGGACGCGAAACTCGTAGATTCCCTGGCCACGTTGCTCGTGGGGCAGCCACTCGCGAGGTGGGACGACAGCACCATCGCCAGTTTCGAGCGAGAATTGCATGCCACGGTTCAGCAGATCGAGGAGGCGGCCCTCCAACACAGCGGCCTGCGGGAGGACAGCAGCGCGGCGGAGGGTTTGTCGAAGTTGGTCGAGGGCCGGATCGATGAGCTGTTCGGCAAACTCGTCGACCTGGTTGGCGAGGTGGAAGCGGAGAGGAGACTGGCCATGGTCAAGCATGTGAGGACGGAGGGAACTCTCGATGGCTAGCATGCAGGAGGCCCTCGACAGCTTGGCGGACAGGAGCATCCGCCACATCGTCAGCGTCTCCGGTGGAAAGGACTCGACAGCCCTCGCCCTGTACATGCGCCAGAGTTACCCGGACATCCCGGCGGAGTACGTGTTCTGCGATACCGGCTGCGAGCTTCCCGAGACCTACGAGTACCTGGAACGGCTGGAGGCTCTCCTGGGGGTGGAGGTGCAGCGGCTCAACGCTCTCGACGACCTGAAGGTGGCCAAGAAGCCCGGGCGCAACCCCTTCGACATCTACCTGAACGAGCTCTACGGCGGCTTCCTGCCAAACCCTCGATCGAGGTGGTGCACGAGGGTGCTGAAGATCCAGCCATTTGAGCGCTTCGTCGGCGACAGCCACGCCTTCAGCTACATCGGCATCCGCGGCGACGAGGATCGGGAGGGATACCAGTCCAAGAAGCCCCCGGTGATTTCCCAGCGGCCGAACATCCTGCCGGTGTACCCCTTCAAGGACGCGGGGATGATCCTGGAGGACATCAAGCGCATCCTGACTGAATCCGGAATCGGCATACCGGGGTACTACCGTTGGAGGTCTCGCTCCGGCTGCTACTTCTGCTTCTACCAGCAGGTGGGGGAGTGGCAGAATCTCAAGGATGTGCACCCCGAGTTGTTCGAGAAGGCGATGGGCTACGAGCAGGATAGCGTTGGGGACCGGGGCTATACGTGGGTGGATGGCCGACCGTTGCTCAAGATTGCGGAGTTGCCGGAGCGGGAGGAGTTGTGATATCCCGTTCTATTGCTGCCGATAAAGGTATGTCACTTGTAGGGATCGAGCGTGGGTATTCGGAGCGCTGGTCTCTTGAGCAGAAACTGTCCCCAAGGCCGCGGTATCAAGGGCCATGGAGCTTGGAGTTGGCCACTTGGTGGGCATCCGCGCCGACCGTGGTCCCTGGAGGGTTTGGGCATTCCAGCCTCCATTCAAACCCTGCTCTTGCCCAAGGGCGACACCGTTCTGAGCGGACGATTGACAACATCCAATGACTTCAACTCCAATCCAACCAGGGTACGGACTATATCCACACCAACGGCAGGTCTGTATCGACTTGATGCGTCTCCTTGGCCCCGGGGGGCCCCAGTCGACACCTTGCCAACAAAGGGGGGTGTAGCCTCGGTTTTACGCAGCCGTCGTGTAGGTCTGGTGGGTCGTCCGGTG
>CAZEHQ010000008.1:0-1760 GCA_964512165.1 uncultured Gemmatimonadaceae bacterium
CATGGATCCTGTGGGTGGACGACCTGTCGCTTCCCGACACCATCACCCTTGGGGGCTTCGATCTGCACGTGCTCCCACTGCTGATGTCGGCGGCCATGTTCTTCCAGTCCAAGATGACGATGAAGGACCCCAAGCAGGCAGCCCTCGTCTACGTGATGCCTGTAGTCATGGTCTTCATCATGTGGAGCTTCTCCTCGGGCCTCGTCCTCTACTGGACAGTCTTCAACGTGCTACAGATCGCCCAGCAGTATCTCACCAACTATCTGAAGAAGCAGAAGCAAGGGGGCATATCCACCGCCCCTTCCCGAAGCTGACCGGGGTGGTCCTCGGCGGCAAGCAGGCCGCGCTGCCAGATTCATCGACAATCGTTGCAGTCTCCACGCCCCGAGGGGCCGGCGGCGTGGCACTGCTGCGCCTCAGTGGCACCCGCGCCTTGGCGATCGGGACGAGCATTTTCGTCTCTCGGCCACCGCTGCGGAGGCCGCGCTATGTTCAGTACGGCCGCGTGGTGGACCGCCGCCGGGAGCCCCTGGATACGGCGATGGCGTGGTATCTGAAGGGACCGAAATCCTACACGGGCGAGGATACGGTCGAGATCACGACCCACGGCAGCGACACCCTCCTCGAGCTTGTGCTGGACTCGGCCATCCACCATGGCGCCAGGATTGCCGCCCCCGGGGAGTTTACGCGGCGGGCCTTCACCAACGGGCGAATAGATTTGCTGCAGGCCGAGGCGGTCGTCGAGCTCATCCACGCGGGCAGCCGGGGCGGTATGCAGGCCGCGTACGGAGCCGTCTCGGGCCGTCTGACCGAGGCAGTCGGCTCCTTGCGGAAGCAGTTGGCCGGCGCATTGGTGCAACTCGAGGCACAGCTGGACTTCGTCGAAGACATAGGCCAGGAGGAGCTGGGAGAGGTCGACGGCATCGTGTCCCGTGTGATAGACGAGGCCCGCGAGTTGATGCAGACCTTCGAAGGCGTTCGCCGTCGCCGGAACGGTTGGAAGGTGGTGATCGTAGGGCGCCCAAATGCGGGGAAGTCGTCCTTGCTGAATGCTCTGCTGGGTGAAGACCGGTCCATTGTCGCCGACGAGCCGGGCACCACGCGCGATTGGGTGGAAGCAACCCTCGTCTGGGAGGGAGAGCCCATCCGCCTCGTCGACACGGCGGGACTTCGCGAAGGAGCGGACCGAGTCGAGGCGGCAGCCATGAGGAGATCAGGTCAGCAGGCGGCGAATGCCGACGTGGTGGTGGCGGTTGTAGACGGCTCCGAGGACCGTGCGATTCCGGAGGACGAGCTTGCCAACCCTCGGTGGGGGGCAACCGTGGCGGTGGTGAGCAAGGCCGATCTGCCCCGCTTGGCGAGATTGCCCGTTGGAGCAGAGGCCGTCCCGGTCTCCGCCGCCAGGGGGGATGGCCTCCCGGAGCTCAGGGCCCGGCTCCTGGCCGCACTCCCCGGGCGAGATCTTCCCGATGGTCCGGCGTTGCTGAGGGAGCGCCACCACGAGGCACTGACTCACGTGGTGGCATCGGCCGACAGGGCCCGCGGGGATCTGTCGACGGGCAACCACGAGCTGGCCGCGGCAAGCCTCGGCGAGGCTTTGCGCCAAGTGGGCGAGATGCTTGGAGAATCAGTGGCCGAGGATGTGCTGGACAGGATCTTCCTCGAATTCTGCATCGGCAAGTAAGAGGACCCGGGTCGTGGGCCGCGGTAAACCCCCCCACGCCCCCCCCCGCGCCCGGGGGGGGGTTTGAACGGGGAGC
>CAZEHQ010000008.1:1770-44328 GCA_964512165.1 uncultured Gemmatimonadaceae bacterium
GGGAATTTACGCGGACCGGGGTCGTTCCAGGTGTAACACCCCCACTGGCCCCGGGCGTCTCCGTGGGGGGTGTTCCACGTGGAACAACTCCCCGGGAGCCGGGCGGTGGCCCCGTCTCCTCCGGTGTCATCCCATGCGCACCTCGTCTGATAGCAGTCGGCCGCATGCCTGCGATGTTGCGGTATTGGGGGAACTGTGTTCGGACATGGCTCCCGGGGACCGGCAAGCCGCGGCTGCTGCTTTGCTGGGCTACCTCCGGATCCTCGGCCGCTGGAACGCAAAGCAGAACCTGGTGTCTGAGGACGGCCATGGCGCCGTTTGGGAGAGGCACGTGGTGCCGTCTCTCCAGCTGCGGCCATTCATCCTCGGGGTGCGCCATGAGAGCGTGGTGGACCTGGGGTCGGGGGCCGGTTTCCCCGGCATCCCTCTCGCGATCACTTCGCCGTCATCCCGGTTCACTCTCGTGGAGAGCCGCCGCCGAAGGGCCTCTTTCCTCCGTGCTGTGGTCCGGGAACTCTCGCTGGAAAACGCGGAGGTCGTCCACGGGCGGATCGAGGAGTGGCGCCCGTGGCCTCGAGCAGATGTCGTCCTTGCCCGGGCGGTGGCTGACCCGGAACAGATTGCCACACTGGTGACTCACGTTCTGGCCCCTGACGGCTTCCTGCTGGCCACGCTTCCCCCGGCCCCAGGCCGAGCGGGGCAGCAAAGCGGCGCGAGGCCCTCCCCTTGCTCTCGACACACCTTCTGGCAGCCCTTTTCCCACACATGAGACCCAGGTGTGGAAAACCACGGTGGAAAAGCAGGGCACCTTGAGGGCCACCACCCGCACTCATCCACAAACAGAGCCGAAGACGGCCCGGAGCGCGTCATGTGTATCCTTGTGTAATCTCTCCAGTTAGCCGGGCCTTCCGGCTCCCGCGGGCAAGGGGTGGGGAATCCTCGTGTGGCCTTCTCCCGAGGGGACGCCGAGGCTATCCACAAGGTGGACAGCATGCCTTGCACCCCTCTGTGGAGAGCGTGTATATTCACATCTCCCCATCCGCAACGTTGACTCGCAAACCGAATTGCCCCCTTGATCGTTTCGCAGCTCCAGTCCGGCGTCAGGCGCGCGCTTCGGCCACTGGCCCAGCTCTTCATCCGGTTGGGCTGCCGCCCCGACTGGCTCACCATGCTCGGACTGTTCTTCAACGTGGTGGCCACGGCGGCCTTCGCCATGGGCCAGTTGCGCTGGGGGGCGGCCATCATGCTGGTGGCCGGACTGTGCGATGTCCTTGACGGTCAGGTGGCCAGGGAGGGGCGCACTGAGTCGAAGTTCGGTGCTTTGCTGGACTCGACGACGGACCGCTACTCCGAGATCTTCCTCTACTTCGGCATCGGCGCCTATCTGGTCCGCGGCGGCGAGTGGGTCCTGAGCGGCATCCTGTTCTTCGCCCTTTCAGGATCGCTGATGGTGAGCTATGTGCGCGCCCGGGCCGAGGGGCTGGGACAGGACTGCAAGGTTGGTTTCATGCAGCGACCGGAGCGCTTGGTCGCCTTGGCGGCCGGCGGCCTGGTGGGGCACGAAGGCCTCGCATTCGTCCTTGTTCTGCTCGCGGTCACGACCAACTATACCGTCATCGAGCGCCTCGCCTACATCCGGAACAGGCTCAAGGCTCCATCTCCTCCATCGCATTCGAGTCCGAGCCCCTAAGGATATCCGCCCCGCTTATGGGCCGCAGATTGGCCCCTATCTCACCCCTGTGGGGCTGTCCCGCCAAAGCATGAAGTCGCCACTCTTCGTGGTCTTCGAGGGGCCGGACGGTTCGGGCACGAGCACCCAATGCCGGATCCTGTGCGATCGGCTGCGCGCGGAGGGCCACGAAATCGTCCAGACCCGAGAGCCGGGAGGCACGGAGGCGGGGGAGCGAATCAGATCCGTGGTTCTTGACCCGGGACTGAAGGCGCTGGATGACGTGGCCGAGCTGCTCCTCTATGCGGCGAGCCGGAGGCAGCACCTGCAGGAGTTGATCGAGCCGGCGCTGGCATCCGGAAAGCCGGTGATCAGCGATAGATATGCGGCATCTTCGTTCGCCTATCAGGGGGCGGGGAGACAGCTCGGGCGCGAGCTCGTGTCGGCTGTCAACGAGGTAGCAACGCGCGGACGGGAGCCGGACGCCACCATCTTCCTGGACCTCTCCTTGGAGCAGGCGCGTCGGCGGAGGGACCACCGAGGGGCGGAGGGGGACAGGATCGAGGCCGCGGGCGAGGCATTGCAGAAGCGTGTTGGCCTCGCCTACCGCCAGTTGGCAGGGGAGGATCCGGATCGTTGCTTCCTCTTCGACGCCAGTCCCGGGGTCCAGGAGGTGGCGGCCTCCATCGAGCGGTGCCTCCTGGGCCGTTTCCGGCACTTCCCCTACCGATGAGAAGCCGAATCGCGATATGAGCACCGCAGAGCGCCCGAGGATCTGGAGCCGGACTGCGCTGACGACCGCAATTGCGGCGCTGATCGGCCATATACCACCGAGCAATTGTGAGCCGGATGACCGATATGAATCCCTGAATGACAGCTGGGACCGCTTTGGTTCGGTGTACTCGCGGGTGATCGAGCACTATTACGATCCCGTGGATCACGAAGCCATCATGAGGGCCGCCATCGAAGGGATGCTGCGGCAACTGGACCCCTACACCCAGTACTTCGACGAGGAGGGCTTGCGACAGCTCCGCCAGGATACGACTGGGCGATTCGCCGGGCTGGGGATCACGGTTGGCATCAAGGATCGGACCCCGGTGGTGATCGCCCCTATCGAGGGGACCCCGGCGGACCGGGCCGGGCTGCTGCCTGGTGATCTGATCGTGGCAATAGAGGGCAGGGAGACTTTCGGGCGCTCGTTGGAGCAAGTGGTCACCGATCTGCGCGGAGAGCCGGGAACCTCGGTACGGATCACCGTCGACCGGCGGGGGGTTCTCGAAGACTGGGATGTGGTCATCGTCCGGGAGATGATCCAGATCCGCAGCATCGCGGTCGCCCAGGAGATCCTGCCGGGGATCGGATACATCAGCATGCGCCAGACCCGGTTCTCGGAGAAGACGTCGGCGGAGATGGAAGCCGCCCTGGAGCGGATATTCGCCCTCGAGGTGGAGGGCCTCATCCTCGATCTCCGGGGAAACCCCGGGGGCCTGCTGAGCCAGGCAGCGGAAGTGGCGGACCTGTTCCTTCCGAGAGGGGCCCCGATCGTCTCCGTGCGCGAGCGCTCCGGCCGGCGCGAGGAGACCAAGCGCTCGGAGCGTCGGCCCCCGTCACCGCGTCTGCCGCTGGTCGTCCTGATCGACGGGGGGAGCGCGAGCGCCGCGGAGATCGTCGCCGGCGCGGTGCAGGACAACGACCGGGGCCTCGTGGTGGGGACGACATCTTTCGGGAAGGGATCCGTCCAGACGATTTTCGATCTGCGGGACGAGGATCGCGCTGCCCTGAAACTGACCACGGCCCTGTATTTCACCCCGAGCGGGCGCAGCATCCACCGTGAATCTCTCGCCCTGCCGGGCCTGCTGCAGCCGGTCCCCTTCGGAGACGTCAGTCTGCCGGGAGGCCAGTTGCTGTCCGTGGTCCTCTCCTCCCCTGATTTCGATGTCGCAGGAGATCGCTTGCGGGCCCGATTCGATCTGGACGAGAGGCTGTCCGGACAGATCCTCCAGACAACTCTCGGAGACCTCGCCGGCCGGGGATTCCCGAGATCGGCCCGCGTTGCCGCGGACAGCGCATCCTTCAGGACGAACGGAGGAAGGCTTGTCTACGGCAGCGGAGGAATCGAGCCGGATCTCGTCGTCGAGGGGGTGGTCTCGCCGCCGTACGTCCAGGAGCTGCGTCGCCATCGGGTCTTCTTCGACTTCGTGGTGGACTATGTGGGGCAGGGTGGGTCCCAACCCTCGCCGGAGGTGGACGACGCGATGATGGCTGCCTTCCGCGAGTACCTGCCCGGCTCGGCCGCCGGGGTCGCCCGCGGCCGGAAGCTACACCATGCCTTGGAGGGGCTGAGGCGGTTGGCGGACGAGTCCGGATGGGACGGGGCCGTCCGGGCGCGGATCGACAGCCTCGAATCGGCCGTCCGGCGCCAGGAAGGGGCCGATCCCCTTTCGGCGGACCTCGAGGGCTACCTGCGGTCCGAGTTGCGGCGTGAGTTGGCCCTGCGTGTCGAGGGGCGCAAGGCGAGCCTCATCGTCGCCCTGAAAGACGATCCCCAGGTGAAGGCGGCCGTGAGGTTGCTGCGGGATCCGACCGAGTACGACCGCGTGCTGTCCGGAGGAACGGAGTGACCCTCCCCGCTTCTCCCGGCCGCGGAACCGCACCTGTCCCCGAGAGGTCGTCCCGCAGGGCTGCCGCCTTCGAGCGGCGTCTTCTGCGGAAACCTCAAGGGGGGGACGATCTGAAAAAACTGAAATCACGGGGACCGTGCGTCCCCCTGTCGGAGTGAGAATGGGAACAGAGATCTTCATCAACCAAGGGATTCACGAGTCCCGTATCGCCATCGTCGAGGAAGGTGAGCTGGCCGAGATCTGGGTGGAACGCCCGGAAGCGGAGCGAATGGTCGGAGACATCTACAAGGGCAAGGTGACTGCCGTCCTTCCGAGCTTGCAGGCTGCCTTCGTCGACATCGGGCAGGAGCGGACCGCTTTCCTCCAGGTACGGGACTTGGTGGAGGCAGAGAACGAGGAGGAGGACAGCGGCCGCAGAAACGGGCGTCGCCCCCGCCAGTATCCTCCGATCCAGGACCTTGTGAAGAAGGGCCAGGAACTGCTCGTGCAGATCACGAAGGAGCCGATTGGCACCAAGGGCGCCCGCATCACCACTCAACTGGCCCTGGCTGGTCGATTCGTCGTGCTCATGGCCAACGGGGACTGGGTAGGGGTGTCCCGCAAGATCAGCAACTGGAATGAGCGCCGACGACTGAGGGAGGTGGTGCGGAAGCAGTTGCCGGAGGGGTTCTCCGTGATAGTGCGGACAGAAGGACGAGGCCAGCAGGAGAAGGACTTCCGGCGCGACCTGAAACAGCTGCACCGCGCCTATCGGCGCTTGCAGAAGAAGGCTCGCCGGGCGTCGGCCCCGGCCCTGGTGCACCAGGAACTGGGAATGACGTCGAGCATCATACGCGATCTCTTCACCGACAACGTCGACCGACTGGTGGTGGACTCGCGGGAGCTGCACCGCGAGATCATCGGGTACCTCAAGAGCGTCTCCCCCGAGCTGCGAGAGCGGGTGGAACTCTACCGGGACCGGAAACCGATCTTCGACCACTTCAAGGTGGAGAAGGAGATGGAGAAGGTTACCGAACGCGAGGTCCGAATGCGCAAGGGCGGCTCGCTGGTCATCGACCATGCCGAAGCCGGCACCTTCATCGATGTGAACTCGGCGCGAAACACCGGCAAGCGCGATCAGGAAGAGAGCATCCTGCATACCAACCTGGAAGCTGCCAGGGAGGTCGCCCGCCAACTCCGCCTGCGCGACATCGGAGGCATAATCGTCATCGACTTCATCGACATGCACGACGAGCGCAACCGCAGGAAGCTCGTGAATGCCATGATCGAGCAGGTGCGCCGGGATCGCGCCAAGGTCTCCATCAGCGCCCAGATCTCCGAGTTCGGCCTGATCGAGATGACGCGCCAGCGAGTGCGCCCGAACCTGCTGCACACTCAGTCGGAGCCGTGTCCGGTGTGCGCCGGGACAGGCAGGGTCATGGGGCCCGATACGACGATCACCAAGATCGAGCGCTGGTTGCGCCGGGCTTACGCGGGCAATGGGGAGCGGCGCTTCCGGCTCCGGGTCCACCCGGAAGTGGCCACATACATGCGGTCGGACAACGGCGACCGCCTGAAGGACATGCGCAAGGCCACCAAGGCGCGCCTGGACATCGAAGAGGACTCTGAGATGGCACCCCAGGAATACCGGTTCTACTCGGTGAAGCGACACCTCGACGTGACCGCTGAATACCGGAATTGACAGATCAGGGGCCCGCCCGTAGATTCCGCGGTTCGCTGAAGGAGGATCCTTGTACGCCGTTGTCGATATCGCTGGCAAGCAGATTCAGGTGGAGGAGGGGGCAGTAGTCCGCGTCCCCAGGCTGGCCCTGCAAGAGGGCGACAGGCAGGTGCTTTCCCAGGTCTTGCTCCTCCGCACGGACAGCGGCACGCACGTGGGCAGCCCCCATGTCGACGGGGCATTGGTGGAGGCGACCGTCCTTGGCCACGGGCGGGCCGAAAAGATCGTGGTCTTCAAGATCAAGCGGCGGAAGAACTATCGCCGCCGCAACGGGCACCGGCAGGACTACACCGAGCTCAAGATCGACGGCATCGTTGCCCCGAACTGACGGAATCCCGGCATGGCACACAAGAAAGGCGTTGGCAGTTCCAGGAACGGTCGTGACAGCAACTCCAAGCGTCTGGGAGTCAAGAGGGCTGGCGGCCAGGCTGTCCAGGCTGGGACCATCATCATCCGCCAGCGGGGCACTCGAATTCACCCTGGTCAGAATGTCCGCAAGGGGGGCGACGATACCCTCTTCGCCTGTGTCGACGGCCGGGTCGTCTTCGAATCGGCCGGCCGCCGCCGCAAGCGAGTCCGCGTCGAGCCCGTCACTGCCTGATCCAGACCGTGCTGCACGGCCACCGGGTCGCCATTTTCGTGAACCAGGCCCCTTCGGAGGCGCCTTCGGTCGCCACCGCTTCTGAGGCCGGCCGTGGCGGTTCCGCGGTAGTTCTGCCAGTTACTCGATCCACAGTCCCGACATGAACACCCCCTCACTCGACGTCCTCATCATCGGGGGCGGGGCCGCCGGTCTGCGCGCCGCCATCGCCGCCGTCGAGGCCGACCCTGACATCCACGTCGGCCTGGTGTCCAAGGTCTACCCCATGCGCTCCCACACGGTCTCCGCCGAAGGCGGGTCGGCCGCCGTGGTCCGTGACGACGACAGTCTCGACTCCCATGCCTACGACACGATCAAGGGATCGGATTTCCTCGCCGATCAGGAGGTGGTCGAGGCTTTCGTCAAAGAGGCTCCCGGGGAGTTGATCCAGCTTGAGCATTGGGGGTGTCCGTGGAGCCGTGACCCGGACGGCCGAGTCAGCGTGCGCGCTTTCGGCGGCATGAGCACGAAGCGCACCCTTTACGCCGCCGACAAGACCGGCTTCCACATGCTGCACGCGTTGTTCCAGACATCGCTGAAGCACAGCCGGATCCACCGCTACGACGAGTGGCACGTCACCTCTCTGCTCGTCGACGATGGCAGGGTGTGCGGCGTCGGCGCCCTGAGCCTTCACCAAGGAGGCCTGCACGCCCTTCCCGCCCGATCCGTCATCCTGTGCACGGGCGGCGGGGGCCGGGTCTTCCCCTTCACGACGAATGCCGCCATCAAGACCGGCGACGGTATGTCCATGGCCTATCGGGCCGGTTGCCCCCTCAAGGACATGGAGTTCGTTCAGTATCATCCGACGGGGTTGCCGGTCACCGGAATCCTGATGACGGAGGCCTCGCGGGGTGAGGGGGGGTATCTCGTCAACAGCGAGGGGGACCGGTATCTGAGCGAGTACGTGCCCGGCAAGATGGAGCTCGGGCCCCGCGACATCCTTTCCCGCGCCTTCGTCCACGAGATGCGGGCGGGACGGGCCTTCGAGGGTGAGCACGGGCAGTACGTGCATCTGGATCTACGGCACCTTGGTGAGAAGGCCATCGACGAGAAATTGCCGTTCGTGCGCGAGCTTACCCGCAACTATGTGGGCATCGACCCCGTCCACGAACCGATTCCGGTGCGCCCGGTCGTCCACTACATGATGGGGGGCGTCCACACCGACATCGACGGCGCCACCCCCATGGCCGGCCTCTACGCCGCCGGTGAGACGGCCTGCGTGAGCCTGAACGGCGCCAATCGCCTGGGCTCCAACTCCCTGACCGAGTGTTTGGTCTTCGGTGCCCGCGCGGGGAGGGCCGCCGGGCGTTTTGCCAGCGAACAGAACAGCCCCCGTTCGAGGGTGCTGGAGGCCTTGGTCCGCGATGAGGAGGAACGCATCCGGTCCACCTTGCTGGGCGAGGACGAGGGCCGCACCGAAAAGGTGAGCCAGATACGCACCGACCTGCAAGGGACGATGGAGTCGGGCGCCGGCATCTACCGCACGGCCGAGGAGCTGACCATCGCCTGCGAGCAGATCCGCGCCCTCAAGGAGCGTTACCAGCGGGTGCGCGTCGACGATCACTCCCTGGTCTTCAACACCCAGCTGACCACGGCCCTCGAACTCGGGTGCATGCTCGACGTGGCGGAGTCCCTCGCCCACTCCGCCCTGCTGCGGGAAGAGTCCCGGGGCTCCCACGCCCGCTCCGATCACGAGTCCCGGGACGACGGCCGCTTCCTCTCCCACTCCCTGGCCATTCGCGACCCGGGAGGCGGGGACCCGAGGATCGAGTACCTCCCGGCCACGATCACGCGCTGGCAGCCCGAGGAACGGAAGTACTGATGAGCGACGCCAAGATCACCCTCTCCGTCACGCGCTACAACCCCGAGGCCGACGAGAAGCCCTCGACACAGGACTACCAGATCCCCTACCGGGAAGACTGGGTTCTCCTCGATGCCCTCAACCACATCAAGGACGAGGTCGACGAGTCCCTGTCCTACCGCTGGTCGTGCCGCATGGGCGTGTGTGGCAGTTGCGGAATGATGGTCAACGGAGAACCCAAGCTCACATGTGCCACCTTCCTGCGCGACTACTATCCCGACCCGGTCCGCGTGGAGCCCCTGGCCAATTTCGGAATCATCCGCGATCTGGTGATCGACATGGACGACTTCATGGACAAGCTGAAGGCCGTCAAGCCATGGATCGTGCGCGAGGAAGAGAAACCGCTCAGCGACGGCGAGTACCTGCAGTCGCCGGCGGAACTCAAGGAGTTCAAGCAGTTCAGCATGTGCATCAACTGCATGCTTTGCTATTCGGCCTGCCCGGTCTATGGACGGGAGCAGGAGTTCATCGGCCCGGCAGCGTTGGCCCTGGGCCATCGCTACAACCTCGACAGCCGCGACCAGGGCAACGACGAGCGCGCCGAGGTCGTTGCCTCGAGCCAGGGTATCTGGGAGTGCACCTTCGTCGGCGAGTGCTCGGAGGTCTGCCCGAAGGATGTCGATCCGGCGGCGGCGATTCAGCGTACGAAGGTGGCCGCTACCCAGCAGTGGTTCAAGTCGATCCTCATGCCCTTTGGAGGTAAGTGAAGGAGAGGACATGAGCCATCCCGATCCGAGCACCTCGTCCAAGGTCTATCGGCCCGAGATGTCGGCCACATGGTCGCTAAAGTCGAGGAGCTACTTCCTGTTCATGATGCGCGAGTTGTCGAGCGTCTTCATCGCTCTCTTCGTGCTGGTCTATCTCTACGAGCTCTTCCAGTTGTCCAGAGGGCCGGAGGCCTACGGGAACCTGCGGGAGTCGCTGAGCCGCCCGGCCGCCGTGGCGCTCTATGGCGTCGCCTTTCTCTTTGCCGTCTACCACACGGTGACCTGGTTCCAGGCCGCTTCCAGAATCCAGGTCGTACGACTGGGCGGCAGGACCATGCCGGGGTGGATGATGCTGGCGGGCGCCCTCGGCGCCTGGGTCGTGATCTCCTCGGCCGTGGCGGCGTACTTCCTCGGAGCGTGACCGGTTCGGCGTGAACTACAGGAAAGACACCAAGGAGCCCTTCTGGTGGGGGATGTTCTCGGCCGGCGGCGTCGTTGCCGCCCTGCTGGTGCCGATCCATATCCTGCTGGACGGCCTGGCGGTCCCCATGGCCTGGATCGACCCCGGGGACGTTGCTCACGGGCGCATGCAGGCCCTGGTCGATTCTCCCCTGGTGAGGGTTTACCTGTTCGTCCTGCTGGCCATGCCCCTGTTTCATGCCGCTCACCGTATCCGCTTCACCCTGTACGAGCTAGGGATCCGCGCCCACATGCCGGTGGCCGTGCTTTGCTACGGGGTGGCGCTGGCAGGCACCGCCGTCTCGGCCTGGCTGCTGTTGGTCTTGCTGTGAGGCGCCCTCTGTCGGAGGGTACGGCCTCATCCCGAAGATCCTGAGCAACCCGGAGCTGGGCGAGGCTCGCCGCCTTCTTGACCCCGGCGAGGCAACGTCTCTCCGAGAGAGTGCGGGACCATGAAGATCCACGAATTCCAGGCCAAGGAGTTGCTGCGGCGACACGGTGTGCCCGTGCCTGATGGCGGCGTGGCCCACAGTCCGGACGAGGCCGAAGCCGTGGCCCGGGAGTTGGGCGGGCACGTCGTCGTGAAGGCCCAGATCCACGCCGGGGGGAGGGGAAAGGGCGGCGGAATCAAGCTCGCCGAATCGGCCGCAGATGCACGGAGGGCCGCCGGGCAGATCCTCGGCATGCAGCTGGTGACCCATCAGACCGGCCCCGAGGGACGGAAGGTGAAGCAGGTCCTGGTGGAAAGGGCCAGCACCATCGATCAGGAGTTGTACCTCGGCATCACCCTCGACCGGACCCAGGGGCGCGACGTCGTCATGGCCAGCCAGGAGGGCGGCGTGGAGATCGAAGAGGTGGCAGCCGCAAACCCCGGGGCGATCCTGCGCGAGACCGTGCACCCGGGTCTTGGCCTGTTGCCCTTCCAGGCGAACCGGCTGGCATTCGGCCTCGGTTTCGGGGGCGCCCTGGCTCGCTCCGTGGCCGGACTGCTGATCAAGCTCTACGAGGCGTACCGTTCGGCCTCATGCTCCATCGCCGAGATCAACCCCCTCGTCGTCACCGACGGCCGGCCGTTGGCCCTCGACGCGAAGATCAACTTCGACGACAACGCGGTGCTGTGGCGCAAGGACCATGCCGAGCTGCGGGACCTGGACGAGGAAGACCCTCTGGAGGTCGAAGCCTCCAAACACGGCCTCAGCTACATCCGGCTCGACGGGGACATTGGCTGCATGGTGAACGGCGCGGGCCTGGCCATGGCGACGATGGACATCATCAAGCTCGCCGGTGGAGAGCCCGCCAACTTCCTTGACATCGGGGGCGGAGCCAGCGCCGAGACGGTGGAGAGCGGGTTCCGCATCCTGCTGGCCGATACGAAGGTCAAGGCGATACTCATCAACATCTTCGGCGGCATCGTGCGTTGCGACCGCGTCGCCCAAGGGGTGATCCAGGCCCAGGAAAACGTCGCCGTGCAGGTTCCGGTGGTCGTACGTCTGGCCGGGACGAACGCCGAGGTGGCCGCGGAAATGCTCAACGACTCGGACCTCGACTTCACCGTGGGCACCGGACTCAAGGACGCGGCCGAGAAGGCCGTGGCCCTGCTGCCATGAGTGTCCTCGTCGATAGAGCGACCCGGGTCTTCGTCCAGGGGATTACCGGGTCCGAAGGGTCCTTCCACACCCGGCAGATGATCGAGTACGGCACCCGCGTCGTGGGCGGATCGACGCCCGGCAAGGGGGGTCAGACCTTCGAGGGCCTGCCCGTGTTCAACACCGTCGCCCAGGGGGTGGCGGAGACCGGGGCGGACGCCTCCGTCGTCTTCGTGCCCGCCCCCTTCGCCGCCGACGCGATCATGGAGGCGGCGGACGCCGGGATGGCTACCGTCGCCTGCATCAGCGAGGGCATCCCGGTGGCCGATATGGTGCGCGTGCGCGAATACCTGCGCGACCACCGCGGGACTCGCCTCATCGGCCCGAACTGCCCGGGCGTGATCACCCCGGGCGAGTGCAAGATCGGGATCATGCCCGGGTCGATCTTTCACGCAGGCGACGTGGGGGTCATCTCCCGTTCGGGCACGCTCACGTACGAGGCGGTCTGGCAGCTGACGGAGCGGGGTCTGGGCCAGTCGACATGCATAGGGATCGGCGGCGACCCGATCATCGGTACCAGCTTCCTGGAGGCCTTCAAGCTGTTCCGCGACGACGAGGGTACCCGGGCCGTGGTCATGATCGGCGAGATTGGGGGCACTGCGGAAGAGGAAGCGGCGCGCTACGTGCGGAGTCACTTCGAGCGCCCGGTGATCGGCTTCATCGCCGGGCGAACCGCACCTCCCGGCCGCAGGATGGGTCACGCGGGCGCCATTGTCTCCGGCGGAGAGGGAACCGCCGAGGACAAGATGAAGGCCATGGAGGCGGCCGGGATCCGCGTGTGCCGAAGCCCGGCCGAGATCGGCGAAACCGTGCAGGAAGCGCTGGCGGGCTGACCCCGGCCCTCAGCCTTTGCCCGGCTGCGCCAGGAAGTGCACGCTGCCGGCGTGGCAGGTGGCGCAGTTCAAGTGACCGCTCCCGGGAAGATCGACCCGGCCTTCAACCGTCCGGCCCCGCTCTCCTCCCACGGTTTCTTCCACCATCGTGATGTAGATCCCGGCATCCTCGCCCCGGGGCTCGTAGCGGGCGCTGATTCTCAGCGTCTCGTCCTCTTCCTTCATCACCAGCTCTCCACCGCCTCGCGCCACCAGGCTGTCGACAAAGGCGAGCTTCATGATTCGGGCGACCTCCTTGTGCTCCGTCTCGGCCTCGTAGTCGACCCGTCCCTCCGACTTGACGTGGCAGTACAGACAGCTCTTTACGCCCAGAGCGCGCACCACCTGTTTCATCGCTTTCACCGTGCTCGCGTGGTCAGGGCCCCAGATGGTTGCGCCATCCTCTTCTGCCGCGGTCGGCAAGGCAACGACGGAGCAGACCAGCAGGCCGGCCAGCCCCCACTTCACTCCAATACGCATCGTCAGCTCCCCGGGGTTCGTCATGCTCCTCGACCAAGGTAGGCCCGGCTGATTCCTCTCGCCAAAGACGGGTGATCACCCTTCGGGCGCCGCCCCGGACGGCATGTCCCGGCCACGGGCCCGGAGGTAGCCGCGGGTCCGGCCCGCCCAGCACAGGTAGTCGTACAGAATGGACGGCCAGGGCGCCTTCCCCAGGCGTTCGGCCGGCCAGCGGACACCGTGGTACAGGGGTCCCCAGAGGGCCATGCGCGGCAGCCACCTTCGTGGGTCGAGCCTGCCCCGGCTCAGGAAACCGAGCCGCAGGACCGAAGCCAGGTCGGGGTGGGTGTCGACGATCCGGGGCAGGGATCTGCGCCCGTAGGTCTCCATGGCCCGGCATGTGCCGGCAAGCGGTCTCCAACTGTGATGGAAGGTTCGGGCCCCTGGTAGCGAGTGGACGGGCACTCCGTGCAGGTGGAGGCGATATCCAAGCTCCAGGTCTTCGCCGCCATAGGCGGACAATCCCTCATCGAAGCCTCCGAGCTCATGCAGGATCGCCAGTGGCACGGAGGAGTTGCCGGTGACGAAGCAATTGAAGGGCACGGGCCCCGGCTCGAACCGGGCCACTCCGCGGCTGGCGAAATAGCGGGTGAGGGCTGTGTCCGGAATCTCGGGCCCCCAGCGGATTTCGCCGACGGCGGCGCATCCGGGGCGCTGTCGGTGGAAGGCATCGTGAGCAGACAGGAATCCGGGGCGGACGGTCATGTCTCCATCGAGGAAGACGACCACCTCCCCGCGTGCCGACTCGATTCCGGCGTTGCGAGCCGCTGCCCGGCCGCGATTGCCTTCGAAGTGAATGGACCGCACCGGCAGAGGGTTGGCGAGCTCGGGAAGCGGGGAGGGGTCGAAACCCGGAGAGCCATCGTCGACCACGACGATCTCCGTCATGCCGGCCGCTACATCCTGGGCGGCAAGGGAGCGCAAGGCGGCGGCCAGCAACTCCGGCGCCCGATATGTGGGCAGGACCACGGAGAGCCGGGGACCGGCGACGGGCTCCGGGGGGGTCACAGTTGCGCGTACGCCTCCAGCAATCGGGGGGCCTCTCGCTCCCAGCAGTAGCGCCGGGCGGACCTCGCGGCCGCCTCGCCCAGTTGCCGCCGGCGGGGCTCATCGGTCAGCAACTCGCGCAGGGCGTCGGCGATGGCGTCCGGCTCTACCGGATCGACGAGGACGCCGGCTCCCGTGTCCTCGATCACGCGGCGGATTTCGGGGGTATCCCCGGCGAGAACGGGCAGCCCGGCCATCAGGTACTCGAAGAGCTTGTTGGGCATGGACCAGAGAAAGCTGTTCCCCGCCGGCTTGATCACGCACAGGCCCAGATCGGCTCCGCAGGTGAGAGCGTGCAACTGGGGAAAGGGTTGGCGCGGCAGGAAGCGCACCCGGTCGTGCAGGCCCAAGGACGCCACCTGGCGGCGCAGGCCCTCCTCCATGGGACCGCTGCCGAGCAGCACGAGTCGCCCCACCCCCACGCGGCTCATGGCGGTGATCTGTTCGGCCAGCCCGTTGTCGGTGAGAAACCCGCCCTGGTACAGGACCAGTGGCTCGCCATCGCCGTCCAGGCCGAGGGCCTGACGGAGGCCGTCGCCGGCGACAGGCTCGCGGAAGGGCGGCAGGTTGCGGACAAGGACCGGCGGCGGCTCCAGGTCGTAGGTCTGTTGAAGTTTGTCGGCGATGGCTGCGCTGACCGTCAGCACCCGGTCGACGCGCCGGACGAGGCGGCGTTCCAGCCAGCCCCAGAAACCGCGCACGCCTGCCCGCCGCACCAGGGAGGATTGCTCGACGAACAACTCGTGGGAGTCATACACCAGGCAGGCCCCACGGCGCCCGGCTGCCCGCGCGGCCGGCCACAAGGCGTCGAGATCGTGGGCGTGGTAGACATCTGCACCCGCCTCCCAGGCGAGTCTCGCCGCCCGGTGCCAGAAGACCGGGTATGTCCGCCGCAGGGATCTCGAGCGATCCACCGGGACTCGGCGGAACTCGAAGTCGTCCCACACCGCCGGCAGGCGGCCTCCGAAGTCGGAGGCGACCAGCACGACCTGGTGACCGGCGGTCCTCAACGCGTCGGCCTCGCGGAAGACGCGGAAGTCGAATCGCAGGTCCCCGAAGAGGACCATGCACACCCGCATCAGCCTGGCACTCGGTTGCGTCTTCGAGGCATGGGGAGCCGCGGGGCAGGTTCCGGAAGCGCGCGCTCAGCGAGTGTTCAGGCGGAACTGCCCGTTTTCGATGGCCGCCTCCAGCTCCGCTCGAAACAGGCTGTCGGTGTGCACCGTGATCTTCCAGCCATCCGGATCTCGCAGGAAATAGTAGAAGGGGCCCTCGCCTTCCGGGACGGTCGACCGATCGAACTGGAGGTAGGCGACGCGCTCGTTGATGCGTCGTTCCTCCGAGATTTCTCGCCGGGCGACCTCCCGCGCCAACTGGCGGCCCTCCTCGCCGGCGATCGCCTGCCGCCAGGCCGCCAAGTCGCCGCCGAGGTCCCGCTCCCGGTGGCTCTGGCTCAGGCATGCCCAGGCCGCATCCCCATCTCCCCGGGACAAGGCATCGCGATAGGCGGAAAAGGTGGAAGCGGGACTGGCGAAACGGAGATCCGGCTCCTCGCCGCAGGCGAGCAGCAGAACCAGCCCGAGCCGGGAAAGGGCCAAGGTGCGCCGAGTCACCGTCCAGCCTCTCCGGAGGCTCAGGGCCGGGCGCTCCGGACGCGCTCGATCTCGTCGCGCAGGAGGGCGGCCTTTTCGTAGTCCTCGCGGATCACGGCCTGCTGGAGCCGGTGCTGCAGTTCGGCGAGACGGCTCCGCTCTTTGTCCATGGCAGGAGTGGTCCTCGCCTCGGCGGCATCGGCCTGTGCCCGGTCGCCCAGGATCTGCGGGTCGACCTCGTAGAAGCGCGACATGGTGCGCTCCGGATCGGCGCCATCGGGGGCCGAGGAGAGGCTGGCGAGATCGAGCAACTCGCGCGTGATGTAGACGGGAGCATCGGTGCGCAACGCCAGGGCCACACCATCGGAAGGCCGGCAATCGAGCTCTCGCAGGCGGCCACCTCGCTCGACCACGGTCGATGCCACGAAGGCCTGGCCTTGAACGGAGTGGATAACCACGCGGCGGACCGGGACCGTCAGCTCCCCGAGAAGCGATGCGAGCAGGTCGTGGGGAATCGGCCGCAGAGGCCGGTCGCCACTCAACTGCATCTGGATCGCCGCGGCCTCGAACTCGCCAACGGCGATCGGCAGCAACCGGGGCTGGGGCGAGTCCTTCTCGCACAGCCACATCAATGGCTGTTCGGCGCGCAGATAGGGGCTGACTTTGAGGACCTTCATCTCGACGAGCGCCCTGCGGGGTCTGCTGCGATTCTCCGTCATGGATCGAGCCTCGTCGTTTGGCTTCCTCAGATGCCCGTCATGGGATTGCATTCAGATGGTCCCGCAAGCGCGCCGCCTCCTCGTATGCCTCTTCGGCGATGGCCATGCGAAGCCGCTTCTCCAGTTGCTGCTTCTCCGTCATGCCGGGCTCGGAGTCGGCGAGGAGCTCTTCGAGGCTGACCAGGCACTGCGGCTGGCCTGCGTCCCCCGTCTCGCCGTCGATCGAGGCCTCCTCCTCATCGAGAACACTCTCGTCGGCAAAGATCGGAGCGCCGGTGCGCAGCGCAAGGGCGATGGCGTCGGACGGGCGCGAGTCGACCACATGCTCACCCCCCTCGTCGTCGGCGAGGTGGATCTCGGCGTAGTAGATGCCGTCCTGAAGACTGGTGATGGCCACCTGCCGGATGCTGGCGCCGGCCTCATCCAACAACGACCTGGCCATGTCGTAGCTCAGAGGCCTCGGGGCCTGCTGGCCGCGATGCGCGAGGGAGATGGCCCGCGCCTCGGCAGGTCCGATGACGATGTGGAGGTTGCCGGCACCCTCCTTGGCTCGCAGGAGGACGCGCTGGTAGGCCCGGGAGGATACCTGAACCTGGTGAACTTCCATTTCAACCATGGTTCAATCTCCGACCTGCATCGTGGGAAGGAGGCGTCAATATAGGACGCTCAAAAAAGCACTGTCAATTCAAGCGTAAGTGCCTATGGATATTAGAGATGCGCCGGAGCATCCGGAGCGCGTCGGGGGCCGTCCGCCGTTTTTTCCAGGCGATCCTCCAGCTCCTGCAGGCGGCGCCACAACTCGCGGTCCCTCCGCCGGAGACGGTTCACATAGAAGGCCAGCAGGAGGAAGAAGGCACCGTAGGCTGCGCCCAGGTGGATGAGGCCGGTGGTCTCCATGCGATCCCTCCTTCGTGTTCAGCCGGGCCCTGCTTGACGCAGGAGCTGCCGCAGGCGGGCGGCCAGCCGCTCCTGGCTGAGGCGAAGCCGCATGAGATGCAGGAACAGGCAGCCGAAGGCGGCGTAGCAGAGATACTTGGTGTGAGACATGGCCGGCCCCAGCTCGATCCCCGGCGGATGCAGCTGCTGCGCCGCGGACCACATGTGGACGGAGAGATGCACGAGAGGGACATTGACGAAAGCGACGATGCCGAAGACCGCGGCGAAGCGCTGGCTCCGTTCGCCGGGCTCGGCGTAGGAGCGCACCATCAGATAGGCGACGTAGATGGTGAAGGTGACCAGCATCGGGGTCAGCCGGGGGTCCCACCGCCTGAACGCGCCCCAGACAGGGTGGGCCCACAAGGGGCCGCTGACGAGGACGAAGAGGGAGAACATCACCCCCAGTTCGGCGCTGACGCCGGCGAAGCGGTCCCAATGGTCTCGGCGACTGATCAGGTAGAGAAGGCTGCCGAGAAAGACCAGGAAGTACGCCAGCCCGGCCGAGACGGCGGCGGAGACATGGAAGTAGAAGATGCGCTGCAACCACGGCCAGGCGCCGCCCATCTGCGGGTTGTTGTCGTCCGGCGCGTAGAGGAACACCGCAGCCACGGCCACCACCATCAGGACGGTGGCGGCCAGGCCGACGAGCCCGTCGTATCGAGGCGGGTGGCTCGTGTTCATGATCATGGACTGGCGTCGGGTCTCACTCTTCGATGACCAGATCGAAGAGCATCAGAGCGAGGGTGGTGAAGACCATGGCGAATAGAGCCAGCACGGCCACGTGGACGGTCAGCTCCTCGGGCCACACCGTTCCGACCCGACCCGGCGCGGCCGAAGCCAGGACCGCGCCGGTGGCGGTCACGCAGGAAATCAGCGCCGGGAGGAGGATGGGAAGCAGGAGCAGCGGCAGCAGCAGCTCCCGCAGGCGAGAGTGCCCGGCCATGGCGGCGAACAAGGTGCCCACGGAGGCCACGCAGGCGGATCCGAGCACGAAGATGACGGCGATCGGCAGCAGGTAGAAGCCTGGGCTGAGGTTAAAGAAGAGGCCGAAGAAGGGCAAGGTGAGTACCTGCACGCCCAGGAGGAACAGCACGTTTCCTCCCATCTTGGCCAGGTAGAGCGATCTCCGCTCCACCGGCGCCGCGAGCAATGCGTCGAGACAGCCGTTGCGGGTCTCGTTGACGAAGGTGCGCTGCAGCCCGAAGAGGCTCGCGAAGACGAAGCACGACCACAGCACGCCGGGGCCGATTTCCCACAAGGCCGCGCCCCCCAGCTCGAAGCTGAAGTTGAAGACCAGCATCACCAGCAGAACGAAGAAGACCATCGGGCTCAGCCGCTCCCTGGTGCGCCACTCGGCGGACAGGTCCTTGCGCAGCAGGATCCAGGCGTGCCCCACGGTCCCGGGCAGCGTCACGGCGGGTCTTCCAGGTGGCGGTCGCACAAGGCCTGCAGGGCCTTGCCATCGCCGGACCACTCGGCGTCCAGGGCCACGCGGCCCTGGTGGAGCACGACCACGCGGTTGGTGGTGGCGGCCACCTGGTCGACCTTGTGGGTCACGACCACGGTGGAGTGTTCGGAGGAGGCGGCCCGTTCGCTCAGACTGGCCGCCACCGCTGTGGAGGCGGGTCCGTCGAGACCGGTGAAAGGCTCGTCCAGAAGCAGCACCTCGGGACCGTGAAGGGTGGCGCGCGCCAGGGCCGCCCGTTGCTGCAGGCCTCGCGACAGGACGCCGACCCGGGTGTCGGCCCGCCCGGCCAGCCCCACTCCATCGAGGGCGGCATCGGCGGCGCCGGGCGGCGCTCCGTAGAGGCGGGCGAAGAAACGCAGGTTCTCCCTCACCGTCAGATCGTCGTAGAGCTGCGTCTGGTGGGAGAGCAGCCCCAGCCGCTGCCGCAACCGGGACCGCCGCGGGTCCTCCCCGTCGATCCGCACAAGGCCGGCCGACGGGCCCGTCAAGCCGGTCAGCAAACGCAGCAAGGTGGTCTTGCCGGCGCCGTTGGCCCCGGCCAGGAGCAGGTGGGTGCCGGGGTCCACGGCCAGGTCGACGCCGTCGAGGGCGACCGTGTCGCCGTAGTGCTTGCGCAGCTCTTGCACGCGGAGCAGCACGGTGAGTCTCAGGCGTCCTCGGCGTCCAGGCCGAGACGCCGGTAGACCTCGACGGCCTCGACCATGGCCAGCTGCCGCGGCCGGGTCTGCGAGTCCGGCCCTTGCGGGGGATCTCGAACCGCGTCGAGTTGTGACAATTCGGCCAGCAGTTCCCGCCGGCGCTGCTCCAGTTCCTGGCGATCCTCCGGGGTCGGGTCGGGTGTTTCCGCGGGGCCGGCCGTCGTCCGGGCCAGGCCGACGACGGTGATCAGAACCACCGGCACGAGGGCCATCATGGCCCACTTCAGGGCCCAGCGCAGCGGCCTCCGGATCGGCAGCGGCACAGTTACGGTGCGGCCGGGGGCCAGACCCTCGAGGCGGAAGTGGCGGTAGTCCCGGTCCTGGATGGTGACTCGGCCCAGGTCCTGGAAGGGCGCGCCGAGGGAGATCTCCGGAGGCTGCAGGAACAGCTCCAGGCGATCCGTCGGGTAGATGACGGTGTGCTCGTAGCCGCCGCTATCCAAGGCCGCCGCGGGCATCTGAAAGGTGAAGGCGGCCTGGGTCGAGCCCGGAGGCAGAGGCCGCGAGTCGAAGGCCCGGGTCGGCCCGGCGCGCACGATGGCGCCGGCGTGCGCCTGCAGGCCGCGATGGCCCGCGGGCAGCGCCAGCTCGAGCACCCGGCGCTCCTCCCCTGCCAGGCGGCCCACGTAGGTGGCCGATCCGTGGTTCTCCGCCTGCACCAACTGCAGGACCTCGAGGCCGCGCTCCCTCACCGAGAGGAACAGGTGATGGGCGGCGACGTGGATGCCGGAGGGGTCGTCGGTGCCTTCGTAGACCTCGAGGATCACCCGGTCCTGGTTGCCCACCACCAGGTTCCGGGTGCCATGCTCCAGGTCGCCGAAGTAGGCGGTGAGGGAGAAGGGGGTGCCCGCCGACAGAAAGGGGGCGGCGAAGGAGAAGCCGCCGGTCTCGTCGGTGGTGCGCCGGGCGATCTCGGCGACTCCCCCGCCTTCGTCCGGGACCAGGAAGGCGACTTCGATCCCGGGCACGCGCTCGTCGCGAAGCACGTCCAGGACGTATCCCCTCACGGTTGCCGCGGAGGCCGGTGCCGACATGCCCGCCGCCAGGGCGGACAGAACCGCGACCGGCCAGGGACGGAGGAGCCGTGTCATGGGGCCGGGGAAGGATCGCCCAGCCGAAAGCCGCAGTCCGGACAGAATCGGTGCCCTGGTTCCCGAGCCCGGCCGCAGTCGGGACAAGGCCCGGATGGTGCGCACGGCCGGGCGGCCTCTTCCCTGTGGGCGGCCAGGATTCTGACGTCCTCCTCGATGCGCAGGTGCAGGCCCCGGTCCGGATCCTGAGCATCGAGCAAGCGAAGCCTGGACAGGACTTCGACGGCCTGGGACTCCAGCTCCGTCCGGAGGGAGTCGTGGTCGTCCCGCGAGATCTTGCCCACCCGGTGGTCGAACTCGAGCTCCTTGATGGAGGCGTAGAGCTGCTCCTTGCGCTCGGTGAGCTCCAGGCGCCGGCGGGCGCTGCCCGTCTGGCGGCGCCAGGCCAGGGGAGCGGCCAGTACCGGCTGGACCACGGCGGCGACAAAGACGACCAGCAGGGCCAGGCAGGCGAAGGGGATGACGAGGCTCACCGCGGGTCAGCCATCGAAGCCGTCGAGCTCCCGCCGCAACTGCTCGTCCAGGGGCGATGGCGGACTGGCCGGGGCGCCGGGCGGGGCTGCTTCCGGGGAGCTGCCCCGACGCCAGCGGGAGAGGATCTGGCGAACGCCGAGGGCGCCGCCGGCGAGCACCAGGAAGGGGATGACCCACACGAAGCCGTAGCCCTCGGGCGGATTGGCCAACCCCATGGGACCGAAGCGGTCCACGTAGGCGGCAACGATCTCCTCGCGGCCCTGCCCCTCCTCCAGCCGCAGGGTGATGCTCTCCCGCTCGGCGATGGCGAACTGGCACAGGCAGGTGGCCAGGGACTCGCGGTTGCAGGTGCCGCACAGGCAGACGAGGTCCGCGGCCATGGCCTTGACCTGCTCCGGCGGCGGAGCCGCTCGGGCCGGGGCGCAGAGGGCGGCCAGGCACAGGAGGATGACCGCCGGCGCCGCCCCTCTGCGACGAGGATCGTCTCCCGGCTGGGTGCGCGAGGTGTCCCGGTCGAGGCGGGCCATGCGCCGGTCGCGTGCCGACGGCCACATCGTCCACAGCGCGCTGACCACGAGCAGGGCCGCCCCCAACCAGACGCAGGCCACCAGGGGGTTGACGTAGATCTGGAACTTGGCAGAGGCCAGGTCCGAGGACGGACCCACCAGAATGAGGTAGAAGTCCTCGAGCCAGCGCGAGTAGATGGCGACCTCGGTGGTGTTCTGCTCAGCGGTCTTGTAGAAGTGGCGCTCCGGCACGAGGGTGGCCAGGAAGCGCCCGTCCCGCTCGAGGCCGACGGCGGCTGCCTGCACCGACCGGTTGGGGTCGTCGCCGAAGGCCAGGGTCTCAAGCGTGGCCGTGTACTCGCCGACCCGGGTGGATTCGCCGGGCTCGAGGACGACCTCCCGCTCGCTGGTGAAAGCCTTGCCGGTGAAGCCGACGAAGAGCAGGACGATGGAGACGTGCACGAGGTAGCCCCCGTAGCGCCGTCGGCTCTTGGCCAGCAGCCGGGCCCCGGCGGTCAGGAGGGTTTCCCGGGAGGTCCGCCGCCGGGCGGCGATGCCCCGGGCGAACTCGAAGGCCACGGAGCCGGCGACGAAACCGCACAAGGTCAGGGACACGAGGGGGTAGAGTCCTCGTACACCGAGGGCCGCCGCAAGGCCGAGAGCCAAGAGTCCGCCGACGCCGGGAATCCCGAAATTGCGGCGGAGGCTCTCCATCGACGTTCGCCGCCAGGCGAAGAGGGGGCCGGCGCCCGTGAGGAAGAGCAGCACCAGGCCCATGGGTACGCTCACCCGGTCGAAGAAGGGCGCCCCCACGGTGATCTTTTCGCCCGTGAACGCCTCGGAGATCACCGGAAAGAGGGTTCCCCAGAGGACAGCGAAGAGCAGGGCGAGCAGGATCCAGTTGTTGAGCAGGAAGGCGCTCTCTCGGGAGGCGAAGGACTCGAGCCGGTGCTCCGCCTTGAGGTGGTCCAGGCGGGTTACCAGCAGAGCGGCGGAACCGGCGACGATCAGGGCCAGGAAGACGACGAAGTAGGGACCTACGTTCGACTGGGCGAAGGCGTGGACGGAGGAGACGATGCCGGAGCGGGTGAGGAAGGTGCCGAAGATCGTCATGCCGAAGGTGAAGAACAGGAGCACCATGTTCCAGACCTTCAGCATGCCCTTGCGCTCCTGGATCATCACCGAGTGCAGCAGCGCCGTGGCGGCCAGCCAGGGCATCAGCGAGGCGTTCTCCACGGGGTCCCACCCCCAGTAGCCCCCCCAGCCCAGCTCGACGTAGGCCCACTTGCCGCCGAGCAGGAGCCCGGCGCCGAGGAACATCCACGGGATCAGCAGCCACCGGCGCATCGCGTACAGCCAGGAGTTGTCGAGGCGCCTCGAGGCCAGGGCGGCGATGCCGAAGGCGAAGGGGACGGTCATGCCCACCATGCCCGCGTACAACATCGGGGGATGGATGGCCATGTAGGGGTGCTGGAGGATTGGGTTCAGGCCGCTGCCGTCGAGAGGCGTGAAGGGCAGCCTCCGGAAGGGGTCGGCGGCGTAGATGTTCAAAAGGGCGAAGAAGAAGCAGGAGGCGCCGAGAACGGCGATCGTGTAGGGCATCAGGGCCCGGTAGCGGTGGCGGTTGAGGAGCACCACGGCGGCGGTGTACAGCGACAGGATCCAGCCCCAGAACAGGATCGACCCGTTCTGCCCTCCCCACAGCGAAGCGACCACGTACTGTAGGGGCTGGGCCCGGTTCGTGTTCTCTGCCACGTACTGGACCTCGAAGTCGTGCGTCAGGATCGCGTACCACAACCCCGCCACCGAGACCGTGTAGAGGCCGCAAACGGCCAGGGCGGCGTTCTCGCCGGAGCGGATCAGGCCTTCGTGGTTGCGGTGCGCCCCGAGGACCGAGGCAAGTGCCGCGTACCCGCCCGCCGCTAGCGACAGGCACAGGGCGAAGTAGCCGATGTCGACCATGCCGGCGGGGTCAGATACTGCCGGATGGCTTCAACGCCTCCGGGTGATCGTCGTAGCTCTGGCCCTCGTACTTGGATGGACACTTGGCCTGCACGACCTCGGCCTCGAAGCGTTGCTGGGCGGGAACGAAGCGGCCTTCGAGCACCACCTGGGCGCGATCCTGGAAGGTGTCGGGAAGCACCGAGTTGCCCGTGTAGCGGACCGCCAGCCGGCGCTCGCCGTCGGTGATCTGGAATCGGGGCCGGTGGCGATACTCGTCCCACTCGATGGTGCCGGGGACGACGGTGCAGCCGCCGAGTTGGATGCGGCGCCCTTCGGTGAGGGTGTGAGCCTCGGCCAGCAGGGCGTCGAGGGTCATGTGACGGCTCGCCGACTGGCGGATGCCCAGGGCGAGGAGGGCGATGACGCCGGCGGCGGCGGCGGCGGAACCGAGGGCGAAGGCCCATCTCATGGCGGCACTCGATCAGGGGCCGGGGGAAGGAGGATATTGCCTGTTGAAGATCCTCAAGGTTGACAGGCGCGGCAAATGGAGCAACCGGCGCGCTCGCAGGAGCCGCCCTGGTCAGACGGAAAGGGTCTTTGGGAAGGTCGTGAGATTGCGGCAGCCGCCGTCCTCGACGACTACCAGATCCTCGATGCGGCAGCCGCCGAGGCCGGCGTAGTAGAGGCCCGGCTCCACGGTGACGACCTGTCCCGTCCGGAGTCGGCAGGAAGGCCGGGAGATGTACGGCGCTTCGTGGATCTGCAGGCCGAGACCATGGCCGGTGCCGTGGAAGAACCCCTGCATGCGGCCGTCGATCTCTCCGGACTCGTACCCGGCGGAGGCGAAACCGCGGATCACGGCCTGGTGCACCTCCGCCCCGTCGACCCCGTCGCGGATGCTCTCCAGAGCCCCCTGCTGGGCCGCCGCAACGACTTCGTGGAGCCGCTGCACCTCCGCGGAGACCCGGCCCCGGACGACGGTGCGTGTGATGTCGCCGAAATAGCCGCTCACGGAGTGGCGGGGAAAGATGTCGATGATGATCGGCTGGTGGGCGGGCAGGGGGCCGTGGCCGCCCTGGTGGGGATCGATCGCCTGCTCGCCGCCGGCTACGATCGTGTGCTCGCCGTGGCAGTCGCAGTCGAGCAGGACGTGGTGGATGCGCCGCCGGACCGCTTCCGAGGTCAGAAGCCCCTCCGGTCCCACGAGCAGATCGTCCCGTACCGAGGACTCCCGGATCATGGCCAGGGCCGCCTCCATGGCCCGCTCCGCCCCTCTTTGCGCCTGGGCGATGGCGGCCACCTCCTCCTCGGACTTGATCGCCCGCTGCGGAAACAGGGGAGGCTCGGCGACGGTCAGGCCAAACCCCGCGGCCCTCAGCTCGTCGGCGGTATGCACCGGGAAGTCGGGGGGCACCAACAGGCGTCGCAACTGCAGGCTGCGCAGGATCTCGCCGAGCTGGCCGCCCGCCGCCGGCTCGGCGCCCGGGGCGTCGTACCTGGAGCCGGCCAGCACCTCCGCGCCGCGCACTTCCTCCCGGGCTCGGTCCAGCTCCAGGTCCTTGACCACGACCCAGGCGGCATCGGCCGAGGCCAGGTAGATGAAGGGATCGGGCGCCCGGAATCCGGTCGCCCAGAACAGGTCCGCATTGCGCTCGGAGTCGCCCACCATCAGCAGTGCATCGGCTCCGTTCAGATCGACCGGGGATCCGGTCATGGCTCGTCCTCCTCAACGGCATGGATGGGAAGGGCTCGGACGTCGATGCCCCGGCCCTGGCGCCAGTGCCAGAGCAGAGCCGACTCCCCCGCTTTCAATCGCGCCAGGTGGCGAACGAACTGATCGAGGGAGACGACGGCGGTCCGGTCGATTTCGGTGATGACGTCGTCCACCTCCAGTCCGAGCCGCGCCGCCGGGCTTCCGGGCTCGACCCCGGTGATGACCACCGCACCGGCGCTCTCGGGCAGCTTCAGTCTGCGCGCCTCCTCCCGGGTGAAGCCGAGACGGAGGGCCTGATCGCCCGCCATCGATCCCAGGGTCAGGCCGAGATGCCGCGCCAGACGCCGCCCGCGGGCAAGGAGCAGGCTCTCCTCCCGCTCGCCGAGGACCACCGGAACCCGCTGCTGCCGGCCGGCGCGGAGGACGGTGAGCTCCACCCTCTCCCCCGGATCCCGGCCATAGATGCGGGTCTGAACCTCGTTGGTCAGGTCCACCGGCTGTCCGTCGATGGCGAGCACCACGTCTCCCACCGACAGGCCGCTGCGGTCGGCGGGTGCGCGCGGCTCGATCCGGGTGATGTAGACACCTCGCGGCGGCGACAGGTCCAGATCCTCGCGCCGGACCAACTCGTCGTCGACATCGCTCATCTCCACCCCGAGGTAGCCCCGCACGACCCGGCCGTAAACGAGGAAGTCGTCCATCGCTTCCCGGGCCAGGTCGATGGGGACTGCCAGGCCGTAGCCCATGAAGAAGCCGGTCCGGGTGGAGATGGCGGTGTTGATGCCGACCACCCGTCCCTGCAGATCCAGGAGAGGTCCACCGGAGTTGCCGGGGTTGATCACCGCGTTCGTCTGGATGAAGCTCTCGATGCCGTAGTCGTCCTCGATCACCCGGGCCCGACGGCCGAGGGCGCTGACGATGCCGTGGGTCAGGGTGGTCCCCATGCCCAGGGGATAGCCGATGGCCAGCACCCAGTCGCCGATCAGCAGGTCCTCGGACCGGCCGAGGGAGGCGACAGGCAGGGCGGGAGCGTCGATCTCCAGCAGGGCGATGTCGATGAGCGAGTCCACCCCGACCACTCGGGCGGGGAAGCGCCGGCGGTCGTGGAGGGTTACCCGTATCGAGTCGGCCCCCTTGATCACGTGGTGGTTGGACAGGATGTGGCCGCCGGCCGAGACGATCACCCCCGAGCCGAGGCCGCTGAGCCCGTCTCCGTCTCCGCGGGGGGGGACCGGGGGGTGGAACCGCGGCAGCCGCTGCAGCTCTCCCGAGGTCTGGATCAGAACCACGGCGGGAGCGACGCGGTCGTAGACCGAGCGGAAGGAGCGGCTCAGGTCCTCGAACCGCTCCAGTCCGGACTGACCCGCTGCCGGCACGGATGCGGTGCAGGCCAGCAGCCACGCCGTCGCCAGTCTCCGGATCGCCGAGCCGGTCACTTGAACCCGTACTTGTCGAGCTTCCGGTAGAGGGTGCGCTCGCCGATCCCGAGAAGCTCGGCCGCCTTGCGGCGGTTGTTGCCCACCTGCTCCAGGGCCCGGGCGATGGCGTCTCGCTCCAGCTCCTTCAGCGACGACAGCACTCCGTCATCGTCTTCCCTCAGGTCGGAGGCGGCGCCTGGCTCCGCGTCCTCGTCGACCTGGTACACGGGGCGCACCGGACGAGGTACGGCCGTCTCCCTGCCCTCCTCGATGGTTCGCCTCAGGTCGGCAACCTCCCGCTTGAGGTCGAGCAGGGCGAAATAGATCAACTCGCGCTCCGACTGGTCCGGGGTCTTCAAGGTCGGAACGGGCAGGTTCACACCGAGGTCCGGCGCCCGCTCCAGATGGGGGAGCAGGTCGTCGGCATCGACCCGGCCGGCCGGGCCCAGGAAGACGAGATGTTCCACCAGGTTGCGCAACTCGCGGACGTTTCCGGGCCAGTCGTACTGGGCGAGAAGGTCGAGGGCCCGCGGGGTGAACCCGTGGAAACGGGTGCGGTCCTTCTGACCCCGGCTGTAGATCTCGACGAAGTGCTCGAGGAGCAGTGGGATGTCAGCGCGCCTCTCGCGCAACGGTGGCAGGTAGAGCTCGACGACCTTCAAGCGGTGGTAGAGATCGCGTCTGAACTCGCCGCGGCTCACCGAGGAGAGCAGGTCCTTGTTGCTGGCCGCCAGCATGCGCACGTCGACCTCGATCGACTCGTCGCCGCCGATACGGGTGACGCGCCGCTCCTCGAGGACGCGCAGCAGCCGCACCTGCGCCGAGCGGGCCATCTCTCCGATCTCGTCGAGGAACACCGTGCCTTTGTGGGCCTGCTCGAAGATCCCCCGCGTTTGCGAGCGGGCGTCGGTGAAGGCGCCGCGCTCGTGGCCGAACAGCTCGTTCTCCAGGAGGTTCTCGGGGATGGCGGCGCAGTTGATCGGCTTGTAGGGCTTGTCGTCGCGGCCGCTGAAGTGGTGGAGGGCGCGGGCTACGACATCCTTGCCGGAGCCGCTCTCCCCGGTGATCAGGACGGTCACAGGCGTCGGGCCCACGAGAAGGATCTGCTCGCGGAGGGTCCGGATGGCCTCGGAGTTGCCGACCAGATGTTCGCACAGGAAGCGGCTGCGTTCGAGCAGGCGGTCGACGGCCGCCGTGAGCAGGCCGCCGTCGACCGGCACTTCGACCACCTGCTCGAGGGGGCTGCCCCGGGAGAGCTCGTCCCATGCGGCAGTGGAGCCCGCGGCCAGGACGGCGACCGGCAGCTCCCGGTGCTCGGCCAGCACCTCGGCGATCGACCGCAGGCTGAGGTCGGGGAGGTTGAGATCGACGAGGACGAGACCCGCGCCCCGGTCGAGGAGCGCGGAGAGCCTGCCGGCATCGCGCACCTCGACGACCTCTGCCGACCCGGCCCGCAGTTCCCGGCTGCAGGCTGCGGCCAGTCCGGGGTCTTGCGTGAGCAGCAGGTAGCGGGTGCGGGCCATGGCGAGTCAGAAGAGGCGGCTGGAGATCGAACGCCCCCGGCAAGACTCCCGGCTCTGCCGGGGTGGGCGCGACTCTCTGCGGATCATGCGAGAGCGGCCCTCAGCGGGGGGTGCCTCCAGGAAGCCCCTGGATGCGCTCGTCTGCGAGGCGGCCGTAGTCGCTGCCGGCGCCCTCGCGGTTGATGATCCTCTGGTAGATGCTGCGCGCCTGGTCGAATTCTCCAAGCTGTTCGTGGCACCCGGCGCGCTGGAAGTCCGCGGAATTGATCCAGTTGACGCTGGCATCGGCGCCGTGGAAAGCGACCTGGGCGAAGGCCTGAATCGCCATCCGGTACTCGCTCATGTTCTGGTAGCACTGACCGATGTAGTAGCGGGCCTCGGCCGCGTCCTCTCCCTTGGCCCACGCCAGCACCTCCTCCAGGTAGGAGATGGCCGCTCCGTACTGGCCCGTCTCCTTGAGGATGTATCCGATCTCCAGTTGAACGTCCTGGCGGCTCGGGTGCCCGGGAAACTCTCTCTCGATGCGCCGCGCCACCCGCAGCGCCTCGTCCCACTGGTAGAGCCGCGAGTAGCAGCGCAACAGCTTGTAGGCGGCTTCCTGGCGCTGCGCCCGGGTCGCCCGCGGCGACTCGAGGACGCGGCGGTACGCGCCCGCCGCCGGAAGCAGTTTGCCCAGCGTCTGGTGAAAGGACCCGAGCCGGAGATGGACATCGGCCGAGAAGGGTGAGTCCGGGTAACCGGCCGCGAAGTCGGACTGGGCCTTCAGGGCCTGCGCGGTGCTCTCCTCACTGGGCTCGGAACGCATGCGTTCCCATTCCGCCGTTGCGGCGAGGTAGGCGCCGGCGCCGGCCGGATCGGAGGCCATGCGCGCCAGCAGGCTCTCCGGGTCCCGGCCCCAGGAGGCCTGGGCGGGCTTCCTGGCGGCGTCCTTGGCGACCTCCGCGAAGTGCTTGCGCGCCGACTCCCACTTGCCGGCCTTCAGCAGCGCCCGGCCCTCGTACAGACGGAACAGGTAGGGCCACACGCCGTCCTCGCCAAAGCGCTCCCGGTGTCGCTTGGCCCAGCTCTCGGCCTCCTTCGTCCTGCCCAGCTCGAAGAGGCTGACCACGGCGCGGCCGACGTCGTCTGCCGTGGCTTCGTCGCTCTCGAGCCGGGGCGCGTACAGGGTCCAGGCCCTGCCGTAGCGCTCCGCCTCGAAGTGGAGCTCCCCGGCGCCCAGGTCCGCCGAGGCGCGCGCGGGGCCCCGGACCCTCGAATACGCAGCTACCGCCTCGTCGGCCCGGCCGAGGCGGGCGAGCAGCCGGCCCCTCGCCAGTTGCAGGGAATCCGCGGAACCGGCACCCTCGGCGAGCAGGCGCTCGTAGAGGGCCAGGGCCGTCGGGAGGTCCCCCGCCAGGTCATGGGCGCGGGCAAGTCGGGAGCGCAGCGACCCGTCCATGTCGCCTTCGGGATCCGTGGAGGCCAGGGAAGAGAGCAGTTCGCCCGCCCGGCGCGGCTCTCCGAGGCGGAAGTGGATGTCGGCCAGGAGTTCCTGCGACTCCCGCCGCCCCTCGAAGTCGGGATAGGCCTGCAGCTCGCCGAGGGTTATGGCCGCCTCCTCGAACCTGCCCCCGCGGGCCAGGGCGCTCCCGAGGGTGGCCAGTACGCGCGGCTGCAGACCGCTGCCGGAGACCTGGGGCAGGAGCGCGTTCAAGGCGTCGACCGCCCCTTCGATCTCTCCCGTCCTAAAGCGCACGACGGCCCGGCCGAAGCGCGCGTGGGGCGCCCATTCGGTGTCGCCGGCCTCGCTCAGCAGACGGGCGTACACCGAGTCCGCCCGAGCCAGCCGGCCGGAATCGCCCTGGGCGGCCTCGAGCCGTGCGTCGGCGAGGCCGATCAGGGCCCGAGCGCGGGTCTGCCGGGTGTCTTCGGACAAGGGGTTCTGCTCGAGGAATGCGGCGTAGCCGTCCTCCAGCGTGCCCTGTCTCCGGTCCTCGGGCGCGGAGTCGGCGATCGATTCCGCACGACGAAGCTGGGCCATCCTCGACCACTCCCCGGCCCCGCTGTCCCCCAGCAGGGCGTCTTCCTCCAAGGCCAGGGCGTACAGGGAGTCGCTGGCGGCGCTCCGCCCCTCGAGCTGGCGCTGGCGGGCGAGCCGGTAGAGGCAGTCGGCCAGATGGAACCGGGCCTCCGCCGCGGACGGGTCGTCCGGGTAGGAAGCCGCATAGATGCCCCAGGCCCGCACCGCCCCGGGGAAGTCCTGGTGGTCGCGCAGGATGCGTGCCACGTCGAGCAGGATGCGCCGGCGGGGCACTCCGGTCAGCTCGTCGATCCACTTCTGCTGCAGGGCCAGGGCGAGGCCGTCCGCGTCGGTGATGGTGTAACCGTCGAGATAATCGACGCGCTGCCTCACCCGGGGGGCGCGGAGATGGCGCGGAAAACGCTCGAGGAAGTTGCGGTACTCGGCGACCGCCAGTCTGCGGGCGCCGGCGCCGTCGTAGGCGTCGGCGAGTCCGTACTGGGCATCCGCGGCCACCGGACCGGAGTCTCGACTCAGGGCCGTGAACAGCCGGACCGCTTCGTCATGGTAGCCGCTGGCGTCGTAGACCTGGGCAAGGTGTAGGCGGGTGAGGTCGCGCTCGGTCTCCGACTCCGGGAAAGCGGCCCCCAGGCGCTCGGCGTCGTCGAGATAGCGGAGGAACCAGGAGCGGGCCCGGGGGAGATCCCCCTGCCGGCGGTAGAGGGCCCCGAGCTGACGCACGGCCGCGGCCGCGTGCGCCGGGGGGGCAGCCCCGCCGGCAGGGCTCTGCACGAGGTCCAGGAACAGGCGGACCGCGGGTGCGAAGCGCCCGGTCTGTCCGAGAGAGATCGCGCGTCCGAGCATCGCGCGGCCGCGCAACGGGTCGTCCACGCCGGTTGCGCCGGCCTGCGACAGCGGCTCGTAGAGCGCCAGGGCCTCCCGGTGCCGCCCCGAGACCCGCAGGGCGTCGGCGTATCCGAGCTGGGCCCTGGCCCTCCGACGAGGATCCCGGATCGCGCTGGCCGCCTTCCGATAGGCCGTCACCGCTTCGTCATGGCGGCCTCGGTCCATGTGGTGACTGGCCAGGACGAGGTGGGCGGAGTCGCTCTCGGCGCTGCGGGGGAAGGCCTGATGCAGCCTCCTGAAGGCGGTGGCGCCCGCCGCCGTGCGGCCGAGGAACAGGTGGATCTGACCGGCAAGGAGCAGGGCGTGCCGGGCCTCTTCGCTGGCCGGGGCGGCCTTCCGCACCTCGCTCAGCAACTCCTGGGCAGATTCCGGATCCCCGGCGGCAAAACGTACCCTGGCCAGTTGGAGCCGTCCCTGGCGCGCCGCGCGAGTTCCGCCATACTCGGACAGGAGCTCGTCGTAGAGCCGCACGGCGTTGGCCGGGTCACCGGCGCGCAGGTGATTGCCCGCGGCTTGCAGGAGGGCCCCGGCGGCGAACCCGCTCTCGCTGTAGAGGCGTTGCACCTCCTCGAAGGCTTCAGCGGCCTCCTCGAAGCGGTCCAGCCGCTGCAGGCAGTCGGCGCGTTCGCGCCTGGCCTCGGCCACCGAGAGATGCCCGGAGTGTCGCTCGACAAAGCTGTCGAAGGCCGGCACGGCCTCTGCGCAGCGCGAGCTGCGGGCATAGGAGCGGGCCAGCAGGAGCCGGGCATCGGGCACGTTGGCGTGGCCGGGGTGGTTGCGGATGAAGTCGGCGAAGAGCTGGGCGGCGGTGGCGTAGTCGGCCATCTGGCGGTACAGGTTGCGGGCCAGCTGCCACTCGTCATCGGCGTCGGACCATGCGGGGACCGCCCCCAGAAGGGTGAGGCAGACAAGAGCGGGAAGGGCACCGCCCGGGCGGTGCCTGGTCGGGGATCGATCCATGCTCGAGGGTGAAGGCAGGGCCGCCATGGCGGCAGGTTCTACGGATGAAGGCGCCCGGACGGGAGCCTTATATTCAATCTGATCCGCGAGTATACCAGTCCTTCAGATCAGGGTCAAGACGTGTCAAAGCAATCACTTACGTCCTCTGGTGGCGAGTTGGTGGAGAGCGCCCGGGCCAAGCTGAACCTCGGCCTGCGGGTGCTGTCGCAGCGGCAGGACGGGTTTCACGACTTGATCGGACTGTTCCAGACCGTCAGCCTCGCGGACCGGCTGTACATGCGCCCTGCCCGGCGTCTCGAGGTGACCTGCTCCGATCCGGCGGTGCCCCAAGGCCCCGGGAACCTGGCCTACCGGGCCGCCGAACTCTACCTGCGGGAGGCCGGCACCGTACCCCGGCACGTGCACATCGAGAAGGCGATTCCCGCCGCCGCCGGACTCGGCGGTGGCAGCGCCGACGCCGCCGCCGTGCTCAGGGGCCTGGACCGCGCCGCATCTCGCCCGCTGGGCTTGGGGGCGTTGACGCGGATGGCTGGACAACTCGGCTCCGACGTGCCCTTCGCCCTCCAGGGCGGGACCGCCCTGGTCGAGGGCCGGGGGGAGCGGCTCCTGCCTCTCCGGTGGAGCATGGAGCCCGTGTGGTACGTCCTCGCCTGTCCCCGGGTTCCGGTCGACACCGCCTGGGCGTACGCGGAGCTCGACCGGCAAAGGCGGGACCGCCCCGACGACTTGTCGGAACCCGATCCGTATCGTACGTTCCTGGAGCACGTACGCGGCGGGCTCGTCGACGCGAGTCGGCTGTGGTCGGTGTTGCACAACGACTTTCAGCCGCTCGTCGAACGCGCCAAACCCATCGTCGCCCGAGCCAGCCAGTCGCTGGCCGCCACGGACCCGCTGGCCCATTCGATGTCGGGCAGCGGTGCCACCGTTTACGGCATCTACGACGACCGGACCGCCGCGAATCGCGCCGCCAGGGGGTTGCGCGAAGCGGGTTTTCCGGTCTTTCTGTGTACGCCTTGTCCGCCGTCTCCATGAGCGGCGGACGGGCAGGTTGCCCGGTCGTTCAACTGGTAGGACAACGGATTTTGGTTCCGTCTATCGAGGTTCGAGTCCTCGCCGGGCAGCCAATACTTCGAAGAGGGTAGGCCATGGCGGTTGCCTTGCAGATCTCTCAGCGCGACACGATCGAACTGACCATCGAGCCCCGCCAGGAGCGGGGCAAGGGTCCCGTGGGTCGCCTGCGGCGCGAGCAGGCCATGCTTCCCGGCATCCTCTATGGGCACAAGCAGGAGCCGCTGGCCTTCAAGATCGTCGCCCATGATCTGGAGCGCGCTCTCTTCGGTGGAGGTCAGAACTCGATCTTCATGCTCCACGAGAAGGACGACGGGAAGGTGGAGCGGGCCGTGGTCCGGGAGATCCAGTACCACAAGGTGCGCGGCGACGTCATGCACATCGATTTCCTGCGCATCGATCCCGACGAGGAACTGACCGTCGCCGTGCCCATGATGACCACGGGCACCCCGGCGGGAGTGCGGGTCGGCGGCGGTGCCGTGCAGCACAGCCTGACCTCCATCACCATGTGCTGCATCGCCTCCGAGCTTCCCTCCCAGGTGTCGATCGACATCAGCGACCTCGAGATCGGGGACAGCATCCACGTGAGCGACCTGCTCGAGGTGGAACCGCGCATCGTAACCGATGCCGGAGTCACCATCGTCAGCGTGCTCTCCCCACGGCTGACCATCGAGGAAGAGGAGGCCGCCGCCGCCGCCGAGGAAGCCGAGGAGGGGGAGGCCGCCGAAGGCGAAGGCGAGGGCGAGGGCGAGGAAGGGGCCGGGGACGCCGAGGGCGGCGACGCCTCCGAGGGCGGAACCGAGAGCCAGGACTGAGCCCCGTCGACCGCACCGATGCCAGTCGTCATCGGGTTGGGCAATCCCGGCCCAAGCTATGCCGGCACCCGGCACAACATCGGCTTTCGCGTGGCCGAGGGTCTCCTGGGTGGCCGGGGGAAGTGGACGAGGGAGGAGGCCGCCGAGACCGCTCGGGCACGGATCGCCGGCGAGGAGGTGTTGCTGGTCAGGCCCCAGAGCTTCATGAACCGCAGCGGCGAGGCGGTTCGGATGCTGCAGGAGCGCGGAGGGCTGGCGCCGGAGGAGACTCTGGTAGTCCTCGACGACTTCCTCCTCGACTTCGGTCGCCTGCGGCTCCGGCGGGGCGGCTCCGACGGCGGCCACAACGGACTGGCGGCGGTGCTGGAGGTCCTGCAGACGGACCAGGTTCCCCGGCTGCGGCTGGGCGTCGGGCCGGTGCCGCCGGGCGAGAGCGACATCGACTTCGTGCTGGCCCCCTTCGCACCCGGCGAAGAGGTGTCGGGACTGGTCGAGCGAGGCTGCGCGGCGGCGCGCTGCTGGCTGGCGGAGGGCATCGAGGCGGCCATGAACCGCTTCAACGGATGTCCGGCACTGGAGCGGGCGGCTCCGCCGTCCGTCGTATCCGAAAGGGACGAGGAGGATAGGTAGGCTCATGGAAGCGTGGACGACGACGGCCCCCTGGCTGGGCGTGGCGGGTCTGGTCGTCGCATTCGTCATATATGTCCGCCTCAAAGCGGGGGATGCCGGATCGTCGGAGATGGTGGAAATCTCCGACGACATCCACGAGGGGGCGATGGCCTTCCTCAAACGGGAGTACTCCATCCTTCTCCTGTTCGTCGCCGTCGTCTTCGTCGCCCTGTGGCTGGGCGTGGGGGCGCGTACGGCGGTAGCCTTTCTCGCCGGAGCGGGATCTTCGATCCTGGCCGGATTCTCGGGCATGAAGGCGGCCACACGCGCCAACGTCCGCACCGCGCAGGCGGCCAACCGGGCAGGCCAGGGGCCGGCCCTGTCCATGGCCTTCGCCGGCGGTGCCGTGATGGGGCTGGCCGTCGCCAGCCTCGGGCTGCTCGGCATCTCCCTGCTCGCGCAACTGTTCGGCGTCTGGGAAGACGCCTCCAACGCCGCCGTCATCAACGGCTTCGCCATGGGGGCCTCGTCCATCGCCCTCTTCGCCCGCGTCGGCGGGGGAATCTTCACCAAGGCGGCCGATGTCGGCGCCGATCTGGTGGGCAAGGTGGAGCAGAACATCCCGGAGGACGATCCCCGAAACCCTGCGGTCATCGCCGACAACGTCGGTGATAACGTGGGCGACGTGGCGGGCATGGGCGCCGACATCTTCGAGTCCTACGTCGGCTCCGTCATCGCCACCATCGCCATCGCCGCCACCGCCACGGTGGCGACCCTGGGTACGCTGGCGCCGGGGCTGGCCGCCGACCAGGCCCGTCTGGCCGCCATGGCCTTTCCCCTCACCGTCATCATGGTGGGGCTGGGCGCCAGCCTCGCGGGCGTGCTGGCCGTGCGGATCCTCCAGAACACGGACCCCGGCGCCGCCCTGCGCTACGCCACCTTCCTTTCGGCGGCGCTCATGGTCGCCGGCGCCTGGTGGACCGGAGACCTGCTGGGCCTCGGCACCGGCGCCTTCCTGGCGGTTCTCTTCGGCAGCCTGACGGGCATCGTCATCGGGCTGCTCACGGAGTACTACACCGGCGGCAAGCCGGTGCGGGAGATCGCCGAGTCGTCCAGGACGGGGGTGGCCACCAACATCATCGGCGGGCTGGCGTTGGGCTTCGAGAGCGTCGCCTTCCCCATCCTGTTCATCGCCCTCGCCATCGGTCTGGCCTTCCACTTCGCCGGCCTCTACGGCATCGGCATCGCCGCCGTGGGCATGCTGGCCACCGTGGGCGTGACCATGTCCGTCGACGCCTATGGCCCCATCGCCGACAATGCAGGCGGCATCAGCGAGCAGGCCGGCCTCGGCGAGGACACGCGCCGGATCACCGACGGGCTCGATGCCCTCGGCAACACCACGGCGGCCATCGGCAAGGGGTTCGCCATCGGATCTGCGGCGCTCACCGCCCTGGCCCTGTTCTCGGCCTACAACAACACCGTGCAGCAGGCCATGGGAGGGCAGGAACTGATCGTCGACGTCACCGCTCCCGTGGTCGTCATCGGGCTGTTCATCGGCGCCATGATCCCCTATCTCGGCGCCGCCATGACCATGACCGCCGTCGGCGCCGCCGCCTTCCAGATGATCGAGGAGGTGCGCCGGCAGTTCCGGGAGATTCCCGGGCTGATGGAGGGGACGGTCAGGCCCGACACCCGGAGCTGCGTCGACATCGCCACCGTGGCCGCCCTGCGCAAGATGATCGCACCGGGCCTGCTGGCCGTTCTGGCCCCGGTGGCGGTCGGATTCCTTCTGGGCCCCAAGGCTCTCGGCGGCATGCTGGCCGGGGCTACGGTATCCGGCGTCCTCCTGGCGCTGATGATGTCCAACAGCGGCGGCGCCTGGGACAACGCCAAGAAGTACATCGAGCAGGGCCATCTCGGGGGCAAGGGCTCGGAGCCGCACAAGGCGGCCGTCGTCGGCGACACCGTGGGGGATCCCTTCAAGGACACCTCGGGACCTTCCATGAACATCCTGATCAAGCTGATGTCCGTCATCTCCCTGGTCCTGGCCCCGCTGTTCGTCGAGTACGGGCTGAACCTATTCTGATCTCGAAACGAGGCAGACAAGCGAATGGCTAAGAAGTACGAGCTGGTCCTCATCCTCGATCCACAATCCGGCGAGACGCATTTGGAAGCCGCCGTCGACAACTACCAGAAACGCCTGGAAGCGGCGGGCGCCGAGGTGGTGCAGGTCGTCAAGTGGGGCCTGCGCAAGCTGGCCTACACGTCGATCGCCCTTCGGCAGCGGCAACAGGGCTTCTACGTCCTCTACCAGTTCTTGGCCGAGAGTGAGCGCCTCGGGCCGGTTGAGGAGGACCTCAAGCTGGACGAGTCCGTGCTCCGCCACCTGGTGATCGCCGTTCCGGGCGAGTTCCTGAGCGTGCCGCAACTGGCGCCCGAGAACGTCTACATCTACCAGTCTCCCGACCGAGGCCGGGACCGCCGCGGGCCCCGTCGTGACCGGGACCGCCGCGAGGACGGCCCGCCCCGTCCCGATCGGGACGGTCGTGCACCGGCCGAGAGCGCCGAGGCCGCCACCCGGGATGGCCCGGGCGGCGGGGAGGACGGAGGAGAGGAGGCCGCCTGAAACGGCGCCGCCGGCCGCTGCCCGGCACGGGGAACTGAACCTTGTCCCTGTTGGCCAGTCTGGTCCTCGTGGCGGCAACCCTTATCGGCGCGCGGCGGTTTGGGGTCCGCAGCCTGGCCCTGCCCGCCTGCCTGCCCATGCTGTTGTCCTTCAGCGGTGCCTTTCAATGGGCGATGGGGCTGGCGCCGGCACCGCTGATCGGCTGGCTCGCAGCGGTGCAGGTCGAAAGGGGCCGAGGCTACGGCCAGACCATCGCCTTCGCTTCCCTCCCTGGGCTGGTCCTCGGCCTGGCCCAGGCGGGCGGCTTTCTCGCGGGGGACGGCCAGCGTGAGCAGGTGTCGTCGGAAGTCACCCGCTTCCTGGAGGGAAGCGCCGCCGAGGCCCAACTGGGGGACCCGGAGATGCTTCAGCAGTTGGTGGAGATGGTTCTGGTCCTGCTGCCCGGGGTCGCCTATCTCTCCATCCTGCTGATCGCCGTCTGCGGCTACCGCCTCGCCCAGGCGGTGTGCCCATGGGCGGGCACCACCCTGCCGCCCGCCGTGCCCCTGCGCCATTGGCGGATGTGGGAGGAGCTGATCTGGGTCGCGATCGGCGCCCTGATCCTGCTGCTGATCGGCGGCGAGACCTTTCGCGGGCTGGCTGTAAACGCCGCGCTGGTCATGATGCTGCTGTATGCGGCCCAGGGCCTTGGGCTGGTCCGGCACCTGCTGTGGCGCCTTGGCGCCCAGCGCTACCTCGTCGTCCTGGTGTACGCGCTGCTGGCCTTCACCTCCAGCTTCTCGGTGATGGCCCTGGCGTTCTCGGGACTGGCGGACAACTGGTTCGACTGGCGCCGGATCGGACACCGGCGCGAACGAGAATCCGAGGAGGTGGACAAGTGAAGGTCATACTGCTCAGAGACGTGGACACCCTGGGGACCGCAGGCCAGATCGTGACCGTGGCCGACGGCTACGGCCGCAATGCCCTGATACCCAAGCGGCAGGCCCTGCTGGCAACCGACGCCAACGTGGCCCTCTTCGAGTCCCGGCGCCGACAGCACGAGGCCGCCGCCGAGCGCGAGAAACGGGCGGCCGAGGACGTGGCCGTGGGGCTTGAGAAGGCGTCGCTCACGGCGCAGGTCAAGGTCGGCGAGGGAGATCGCCTGTTCGGATCGGTGACGGCCCAGAACATTTCCGATCTGCTCAAGGAGCAGGGCCACGACGTCGATCGTCGAAACATCGAGCTGGAGGAGCCGATCCGCGCCCTGGGTGTATACACCGTGCCGGTTCAACTCCACACCGGGGTGAAGGCCACCGTCAAGCTCTGGGTCGTGAAGGAGTAGCGCCGAGAGGATGCCCCCGGTGGCATCGCCCTTGCCGCGGTCCGGGTCCCGGTCCTCCGGACACACCCCGGTCCTGGTGAAGCTCTTCTTTGCCTTCCTCGGGTCCCTCCTGCTGGCCTCCTGTGCTCCCCAGGACGGCCCGGGGCCTTTCGAGCAGACCGAGGACCGCGTCTGGCGCCTCGTCAACCGCAGCCACACCGGCGCCGACGGGATCTTCGTTCAGGCCACTTTCCGGATCTTCGCCTACGAAGTCGCCCGCATCTATGCCGAGGCCGAGATCGCCGGCCTCGGGCAGGAGCAGGTCACCAGCCGACTGCGCGAGTTCATCTACGCCTACATCGACGCGCCCTACCCCATGACGGACGGTACCGACGTCAACAGCCTCTACCTTCAGTATCTGGTCTACGTCAACCCGGACTTCGACGTCACCAATCCCCTTCAGAAGGCGCAGTTCGACACCTGGCGCGGTCAGTACGTGCGCCGGCTCCTCGGCATCCTCTACGACAGCAAGTATCCCCTGCTGCGGCCGGTCTACGACGAGCGTTGGGGGTACGGCCTCTACAGCCGGCTGGTCTTCACCATCTACATCGACGGGGAGGAGTCGGGGGCGCACCCCTACATCGCCGATATCGGCGAACGCACCTTCCTTATCGACGAGTCGGGAGTCCGTCACGCACCGAGCGGGACCGCCGGGGCCTATCCATACGAGTTCGACCGCCCCGGCCACGACCACCTCGAGAAGACGGCAGTCTACCGGGTGTACTTCCTCAATCGGGGTGCCGACCGCCGGACCCCGATCCTGACGGCCGACAGTCGGCGGGTCTCCCTCATCATCGAAGGTCTAGGCTCCGACCCCGAGCGCCGGCTGGACTGGGACCTGCCGGTGGCGTACCCTGCGATGCCGTCGCGGAGGCTCGTGCCGCCCCCGGAGCCCGAGCCGACGCCCTGAGCGATCGGTCACCCGCAGAACGGTGCCATGGCTATGTCAGAGGATGCTCTTCGCGAACTGCTTCCCGCACTCGCCTTTCCCCTTTTCGTCCCCGCCATCTCCATGGCCGTCTTCATCCCCGTGGCGGCGGTTATCGTGTATCTGGCCTCGGGTGCCCGGAAGGTGGAGCAGCTGGCGGCCCGGCTGCGCCGGCTGTGCGAGAGCACCGGCCGGCCGGAGATTCGGAGCCTCCGGCCCCGGCGGCTCTCCTTGGACATCCGGTCCCTGGAAAGGACCCTCTTGGCGCTGGAGCGGGACCAGGGGACCCTGAGCCGCCGGCTGCCGAGCTACCGGAGGAAGGGCCTGATGGGAGACTTGGAACAGCGCATCTCCCGGCTGGAAGAGCGCGGTCTCGGTTAGCGCCCGGGCGTTCCCCTGCCCTCTGGGCGTGGATCAGCCGTCCCCGCAGACCTCCCCTTCCCAGGGCGCGGGATCGAAGCCGAGGCGGCGTGCCCGGTCGCAGATGCGGGACCAGGTGGTGTCGTCGATGGCGATACCGGTCCGGCGGCGCTCGGCGGCGGTGGTGAACTCGGGCGACCCAGGCAGCTGAATCCGCCCCACCTTCGGGTCGACCCGGCTCGAGGTAACGTGGGCGACCAGGCCCTCCACCTCGCGGTCGTAGTCCCCGTCCTCGCAGAAGAAGGCGGGGTCCCACACGATCAGCATGAGGCCGTTGCTCCTCATCTCCACCTCGCCCGCGGCGCAGCCCTCGCCGGACAGCAGGCCTCCCAGAATCTCCACCATCATGCTCAGGCAGTAGCCCTTGTAGGCGACCACCCCGCCCAGGGGCAGGATGGCGCCCTGGGGGGGTCCGACGAAATCGGCGGGGTCGGTGGTGGGACGGCCCTCGGCGTCGGTGATCCATCCCTCGGGGACCTGGGCGCCCTGGTTGTGGGCGAGGCGGATCTTGCCCTCGGCGACGACCGAGGTGGTCATGTCGACGAGGATCGGGTCGGCGCCGCGGCGCGGAGCGGCGAAGGAGACGGGGTTGGTCGAGAGCTTGCCGTCGATGCCGCCGTAGGGCGGGATCTGGCGGCCGAGGCGCCCGGCGTTGACCCAGGCCATGCCGACCAGGCCCTGGCGGGCGACGGCCAGGGTGTAGGCCCCGATCCGCCCGAGATGGGAGCAGTTGCGCAGTCCGACGCTGCCGATTCCGTGGGCCCGGGCCAGCTCGACGGCCTTGGCGACGGCGTGGCGGCCTGCCACCTGGCCGAGGGCGCCGCCGCCGTCGAGGACGGCCATGGCCCCGCGCTCACGCACCACATTCGGCCGTCCGGCGGGGTCGAAGGTGCCGTCGGCCATCTGGTCGACGTACTCGTAGATGCGGATGGTCCCGTGCGAATCGTGGCCGAAGAGGCTCGACTCGACGAGGTGGTCGGCCACGGTGGCGGCGTCCTCGGCGGAGCAGCCCGCGGCCTCGAAGAGGGAGCGGGCGATGCGGGTCAGGGTTTGGGGCGGGAAGCGGCGCATGGCTCAGGGGGCAGCTTCCACCTTGCCGACCTCGTCCTCGAAGGCGCGGCTGCCGAGATCGACGCCGTATTCGCGGAGCCCGCCGCTGGCCTCCGGGCCGGTGATCCACGGGCGGTGGCCGCGCCCGGCCTCGATCAGGTCGGCGCTGGCGTAGTCGCCGTGGAGGAAGTGGAAGGCCATGCCGGCGCGCTCCTCGTCGGTGGCGTTGTCGCCGGTGCTGTGGGCGACGCCGTAACAGAAGAACACGACGCCCCCCGCGGGGACCTCCACGGCCACGGATTCGGCGTCCGGAGGGGAGCAATGGATGTGGTGGTCGGAGTACGGGTCGCGTTCGTGGGCGTAGCTGTGCCGGTGGCTGCCCGGAATCAGACGCAGGGTCCCGTTGGCCAAGGTTGCGTCGTGCACGGCGACCCACATGGCCGTCCCCTTGAGCGGATCGTCGATCTTGAAGTAAGCGTTGTCCTGGTGCCAGTGGGTCCCGGTGCCGGTGCGGCCCGGCTTGAGGAACAGCTGATCCAGGTGGAGGATGAAGGGATCACCGATCAGACGGCTCACGGCGCCGGAGACCTTGGGCGCGAAGGGCAGCGCACGGATCAGGTTGCTCTTGTCGTGGAGGGGGATCAGCTGAAGGTTGGCGCGCGACTCGGAATGGGTCTGGCCATCGCCGTCGGTGCGGACGTTGCGCAGCAACCCCTGGCGGCGGAAGCGCGCCACCTCTGCCGCCAAGGCCCGAACCTCGCGAGCGTCGAAGAAGGGGCTCACCAGGCACCAGCCGTCGCGGCGGAATCGGGCGACGTGATCTTGCGTGAGAAGGTCGGTCACGAGGGAAACGCCATAGGATAGCGGGCCGGGGGCTGGACGGCAAGTTGGCCCTCGGGCTGCCTTGCCGGCACGGGGATGGTTGCTTACCCTAAAACGGCAAACGGAAGACTCGCGGCTCCCGCCGCACTCCACTCACCGGCGTCCGCCCACGACGCTTCTCCCCGGACGGTCTTCCGACTCGCCAGCGCCAATCCTCTCGACCTGGACAAGACGCCCCGAGGGTCGAGGCCGGATCGGTCGGCGGTTACCGGCGAAACCGTTCCCGGGACGAGAAGGAATCCATGGCAGAGATTCGGGTCGGCATCAATGGTTTTGGCCGGATCGGCAGACTCGTGTTCCGCGCCGCCTGCAAGGCAGGCCTCGACGTGCGCGGCATCAACGACCTGACCGACGCCGCCACGCTGGCCCACCTGCTCAAGTACGATTCGACCCACGGCCGCTTCGACGGCGAGGTGGCGGCCGATGGGCCGGACCTGGTGGTCGACGGCAAGCGAGTCCCGGTCTGTGCCGAGCGCGATCCGGCGAGCCTTCCCTGGGAGAAGCTGGGGGTGGAGATCGTCGTCGAGTCGACGGGCCTGTTCACCCGGCGCTCGTCCGCCGCCGCCCACCTTTCCGCCGGTGCGCGGAAGGTGCTGATCTCGGCCCCGGCCAGGGAAGAGGACCTGACCGTGGTGATCGGCGTCAACGAGGACGCACTGCAGCCCGGACACGCCATCGTCTCCAACGCTTCCTGCACGACCAACTGCCTGGCGCCCATGGCCAAGGTCCTGCACGAGAGCTTCGGCGTCGTGCAGGGGATGATGAACACCATCCACTCCTACACCAACGACCAGCGCATCCTCGACCTGCCGCACGAGGATCTGAGGCGGGCTCGCTCGGCCGCCGTGAACATGATACCGACCACCACGGGGGCGGCGGCGGCCGTCGGCAAGGTCCTCCCGGAGTTGCAGGGCAAGCTCGACGGGCTGTCGATCCGCGTGCCCACGCCGGACGGGTCGCTCGTGGACTTCACCGCACACCTGTCAGCGGAGGTGACGCGCGAGCAGGTCAATCAGGCCTTCGCCAGGGCCGCGGACACCAGCCTGAAGGGCATTCTGGAGTACTCGGAGGAACCACTTGTGCTGTCCGAC
>CAZEHQ010000009.1:0-32369 GCA_964512165.1 uncultured Gemmatimonadaceae bacterium
CCGGCGCCACCCGGAGATCGGGGACTTCGTCTTCATCGGCACCGATGCCGACCTCTTCGGCCCGGTGAGGGTTGGAGACCACTCGATCATCGGGCCGAGCGTGGAGATCTACGGTCTCGTCGAGACCGGACCGCGGTGCCGGGTCAACGCCTCCGTCGTCATCGGCACGGTGCGGGCGGGGGAGGCCACGCCGGGGAGGATCCTGCTGGGATCCGACGTGACCATCGGCGACGGGACGATCCTCGAGAACCGTCTCGAGAGCGATCTCGTCATCCCCGACCACGCCGACATCCCCGCGCGCAGCCTGGTGGTCAACGACGGGTTCGGCCGCCCGAAGTTCGTCTCCCGGTAGGCACGCATGGTACGCGAAAGAGGGCCCGGCGCCGTCGCGCCAGGCCCTCTCCGTTCCGGTCGGGGAGACCGCGGTGAGCTCTCGACGAACCGCGCCCTCCGGCCGCGACCGATCTCCTGGACTCGGAGTTCCGGTGATGTCGGCAGGCTGGGCCGGGTCGATGTCCGGTGGGTGCCGATCTCCTCTCCTTGAAGCCACCAGGAGAGGGCACGTCATGCTGTCGGATCGTCCGCGGAAACGGTGCGGCAGCCGGGACCGAGGAGAGGATCGACGGGCCGAAGGCGCCTGAGCGGCAGCCGGCTCGTCCGTCGATTGTCAGAGGGAGGGGGGTGCGAGGGAACGTCGTGCTGCACTTCGGGGGCCTGCCAACATACGGAGGATCCCCGGGGGGCGCAATCGGAGGATCAGAAGCCGCACCGCTCGGAGGCCTTGAAGAACGGCTCGGTCACGTTCATCGCTCCGCGGAAGACCAGGTCGCTGGTAAAGGGGTGAACGCAGATCAGCCGGGCGCCGTTCTCCATGGCGCGGACGATGTTGTCCTCGATCTCGCCGGGGTCCTCCATGGACCCGGAGCCCACGACACGGCCCATGTGAATGCCCCGCCGGGAGGCCGCCCGGAAGAGGGCGTCGATCGCCTCCTCGATCTCAGGGATCTCGCCCTGGCGCAGGATGGCGTCGAAGGGGCCGACGAAACCGCAGGCCTTGTTCGGGCCCTGGCTCTGCATCAGGTCGAGGACCCGGTCGCGAACCTCGCGGTCGACGATGTACTCGGCCGTCTCGAACTGGATCCACCCCTGGGTCTCGGTCTCCTGGCCCCGCAGGGAATCGGGGGTGAAGGCGAACTTGCGATCGCCGTAGCGCACGGGATAGCCGCCGCGGTCGTCGCGGGTGGCCTCGCCCGGCGTGGGGAAGTTCACCGCGCGGAAGAACCTCTCCGCCTCCTCGAGGGTGGTCCCGTACGGCTTCATCGTCGCCCGCGCCCCCAGCTGGAAGACGTCGCCGTGGGCGCTGAAGGCCTCGCGGTGGAGACGCTGCACCTGGAGCAGTCCCACGCGCCCCTCCATGGCGTTCTGCTGCCGACCGTACCAGCCCTCCCGCTGGAGGTGCTCGGCGTCGTTGACGATCCACGACAGGCCGGCCCGCGCCCAGGCGTGCACCTCGTCTTCGCGGACCTGGTACCAGGGGACGTCGTTGAAGATCCCGACCAGGGGGGGGGTCTCCTCCACCGACCCGTGCCTGTCGAGGACCTCCTTCACCGGGTTGCGGTTCGGGTTCATGGCATAGGCGTGGGCGCGGCGGGCGAATTCCTCCGTCGCCAGGGGGCGCTGTCCCCCGAGACAGTCCAGGGCGGTCACGGTATCTCTCCCGATGAAGCGAAGGCGTCGCCCGCCGGACAGGCGTCCCGCAGGCAGCAGCCCTCGCAGAGCGGCCGGGCCCTGCAGTGGGTGACGGCGTGGCGCACGAGCAGGGCGTGGTACTCGTTGAAGACGGCGGGGTCCCGGGGCAGGCGCGACTCGAAGAGTTCCTGCAGCGGGTGGTAGGCGATCGTCTCCGGCACCCACGCGAGGCGGGAGGCAATGCGCCGGGCGTAGGCATCGATGACGAAGAAGGGGCGCCCGGCGGCGTACAGCAGAATGCTGTCCGCCGTCTCGGGACCGACGCCGCGCCGCGCGAGCAGCTCGGCCCGCAGCTCCGGGGCCGGCCGTGAGAGGAACGGTTCGATGCGGCCGCCGCTCACCGACAGCAGATGGGCCGCCAGTTCCTGCAGGTTGCGGGCCTTCTGATTGAAGTAGCCGGCGCTGCGGATGGTGGCCGCCAGCTCGGCCCGGGGCAGGGCGGCCATGCGGCGGAGGCTCAGGACCCGCCTCCGGACCAGCGCCGACAGGGCCGCGGAGGCGTTCCTCCAAGCCGTGTTCTGCGCCAGGACGGAGCCGACGACGATCTCCCACTGCTGCCGCGGCGAGGGCACGGCGCCGGCCGTGCCCGGGCGGTACACGGGACGGACCCCTCCACGCGCCGTGGTCGGCCACCATCCCTGGGGGCCGTAGTGCCGGAGGAGCCGGTCGTAGGTCTGGAGGACGCTCAGTGCCACCCGGGCAAGATGGCGGGAGCCTTCTGGCGGGTCAAGGCGCCCGGCACTACCCTTGGGCGCCCGAATTCGACGCGCTTGATCCCACCAGGAGACGTGAAGTGACTCGACGCTATCGAGCGGCTGCGATCGGCCGCACCGGCCGCGGGAACTACGGCCACGGCCTGCACATGGCTTACACCGACCACCCGGCCGTCGACTTCGTGGCCGTCGCCGATCCCGATGACGAAGGGCGGACCAGGGCGCAGACGGAGACCGGGGCCGCCGCCGCCTACCCGGACTACCGGGAGATGCTGCGGGAGCAGTCCCCGGACATCGTCAGCGTCTGCCCGCGCTGGACGGACTGCCACCTGGAGATGGTCATCGCCTGCCTCGAAGCGGGGGCGCACGTCTACTGCGAGAAGCCGATGACGTGGAACCTGGCCGAGGGAGACGCCATCGTCGCCAGGGCGCGGGAGGCGGGGCTCAAGGTCGCCGTCGCCCACCAGGCCGTGTACCTGCCCCGCATCCAGGGACTCCGCCGGATTCTGCGGGAGGGGCGCATCGGCGAGGTCCAGGCGATTCACGCCCACGGCAAGCAGGACCGCCGCGGCGGCGGCGAGGACATGATCGTCCTCGGAACCCACCTCTTCAACATGATGCGGTTCTTCGTCGGCGACGTGCGCTGGATGTCGGCGCAGGTCACGGTGGAGGGCCGGGAGCTCGCCCCGGCCGACGTGCGCGAGGCGGGCGAGCCCGTCGGTCCGGTGGCCGGGGACTGCGTGAACTCCTACTTCGCCTTCGAGTCGGGAGTGGCCGGGTTCTTCGACTCGCGCAAGGACCAGGCCGGCTCGAACCAGCGGTACGGCATGGAGATCATCGGCAGCGAGGGCATGATCTCGGTGCGCGGCGGCAGCGGCTCCGAGCTGATGATCTACCCCCATCCGGTATTCCGCCCCGCCGAGGCCGGGCAGGGCTGGGAGCCGCTGCAGGGACTGCCCGACGACCCGCTGCCCGCCGGGAATCAGCGCGCCGTCGCCGACCTGATCGAGGCGGCCGAGGAGGACCGCGAGCCCCTGTCGAGCGCCGCGGGCGCCGTGGCCGCCCTGGAGATGATCCTCGGGGCCTACGAGTCGCAGATCACCGGCGCCCGGGTGGCCATGCCCATGGCCGACCGCGAGCATCCGCTGGTCGCCTTCCGGGAGCGCCGCCACCGGTGAGCGGGTCCCGGCCGGTCCCCCACGAGGTCATCCCCAGCGATCGGCTGCCACCGGCCCGTTACCAGGATCTGCCGGAGGCGCCGTCGTGGCGCAGGCTCCTCGGGCCCAGCGTCCTGCTCCTCGGACTCTCCCTCGGCAGCGGCGAGTTCGTCCTCTGGCCCTACATCACCTACCGCTTCGGCTTCGTCGCCTTCTGGGCGTGCATGGTGGGGGTCACCACCCAGTACTTCATCAACATGGAGATCGAGCGCTGGACCCTGGCCACGGGCGAGTCGGCGATCACCGGGTTCTGCCGCCTGTGGAAGGGCTGGGCCGCCGTCTTCCTCGTCTGCAACGTCATCCCCTGGATGTGGCCGGGGTGGGCGGCGGGAGCGGCGACCATGCTCACCTGGGAGATCGGCGGGGGCGAGCAGGCGCGCACCCTGATCTCCATCCTCAGTCTGCTGGCCATCGGTGCCGCCCTGACCCTGGGCCCCGTGGTCTACAACACGGTGGAGCGGCTTCAGAAGGTCCTGGTGGCCTTCATCTTCCTGTTCATGGTGATCCTCGCCTTCCTCGTGGTCGATCTGGTGCACGTGGGGGAGATGGCGCGCGGCATCGCCAACGTGGGCCACATCCCCGAGGGCATGGAGCTGCCCCTGCTCCTCGGGGCGCTTGCCTTCGCCGGCGCCGGCGGCACGATGAACCTCGCCCAGAGCAACTACGTGCGCGAGAAGGGCTATGCCATGGGGCGCTACGCCGGCCGCCTGACGAGTCCCCTCACGGGGCGCGCCGAGGTGGTGGCCGGCATCGGCGCCCACTTCGAACACGGCGCCGACAACCTGCGCCGGTGGAAGGACTGGTGGGGCGCCGCCAACCGCGAGCACCTGCTCAACTTCTACCTGCTGTCGGTGCTCTCCCTGATGATGCTCTCCCTCATCGCCTACGCCACCACCCAGGGGACCCCGGGGCTGGAGAAGGGCTTCGGCTTCATCCGCGCCGAGGGGCGGTTCATCGGCGACCGCTACGGGCCGTGGATGCAGCACGCCTTCCACTGGATGGGGATCGCCATCCTGCTGACGACGGAGCTGGGGCTCCTCGACGCCTGCGCCCGCATCTCGACGGACATCATCAAGGTCAACTGGTTGCGCGACAGCGAGACCTGGACCGACAGCCGCCTCTACTTCCTGCTCCTTTGGGGCCAGATCCTGCTCGGGTGCGCCATCCTGCTGGCGGGGCTGGTCGTGCCCGGCCTGGCGCAGCCGCTTGTGCTGCTCGTCCTCAGCGCCGCCCTGAACGGCGGCGTCATGCTGATCTACTCGCTGCTGCTGCTGTGGATGAACAGCCGCGTCCTGGGCGGGACCTTGCGCACCCCCGTCGTGCGCTTTCTGGCGATGGTGTGGGCCAGCGCATTCTTCGGCTACTTCACCATCGTCACCTTGAGCAACCAGCTTCCGAAGCTGTTCGGGGGGTGACCCTACCGGCGGCATCGCCAGGCCCGCCTCCCGGGGACGGGCTCCAGGGGGACGGCTGTCACCGCGATTCTTGACATCCTTGCGGGTCCCCTCTATATTGCGCGCTTTCCACCAGATACCGGTTCCGGCCTTCCCATGAGCATCGCATCGAGCGCCCCGAGCCCACGTCGAGACCCGACACCCCGGGCCCGTCTCTCCCTGCGTTCCCTGTCGCTCATTCCGCTCGATCGCCCGATCCCCGGCCTTCTCCTTGCCGGGCCGATCGACTAGGCTCCGCCGCTTCCCTTCTCACGCACCTCAATCGAAGACGCCGGACGGAGCCTCTGAAGCGATTTCACGGGCGGTGACGGAGTTGTGCCCACTCCGGTGACCCCACAAGGCGGCCGCGGCCGCCGCCCCTTCCCGGGGCAAGGAGCGTAGCGATGCAGATGTACTACGACGACGACGCCAACCTCGAGCTGCTGAGCGACAGGACGGTCGCCGTCATCGGTTACGGCAGCCAGGGACACGCCCACTCCCTCAACCTGAAGGAGAGCGGCGTCGGCGTCGTCGTCGGTCTCCGCGAGGGCAGCGCCCGCCGGGCCGAGGCCGAGAGCGCGGGACTGAAGGTGGCCACCGTCGCCGAGGCCGCCGCCGCCGGCGACATCATCATGATCCTGATCAACGACGAGGTGCAGCGCAGCGTCTACGAGGCCGACATCCGCCCGAATCTGGAGGCCGGGAACGCCCTCGCCTTCGCCCACGGCTTCAACATCCACTTCGGGCAGGTCGTGCCGCCCGCCGACGCCGATGTCTTCATGGTCGCTCCCAAGGGGCCCGGCCATCTCGTGCGGCGGGTGTACAGCGAGGGGGGCGGCGTTCCGGGTCTGCTCGCCGTCGAGCAGGACGCCACCGGGCGCGCCCAGGAGATCGGCCTCGCCTATGCCAAGGGCATCGGCTGCACGCGCGGCGGCGTCATCCGGACGACCTTCCGCGAGGAGACCGAGACCGACCTCTTCGGCGAGCAGGTCGTGCTCTGCGGCGGCCTCACCGAGCTGATCCGGGCCGGCTTCGATACCCTCGTGGAGGCGGGCTACCAGCCCGAAGTCGCCTACTTCGAGTGTCTCCACGAGGTCAAGCTGATCGTCGACCTGATCTACGAAGGCGGCATCGCCAACATGCGCTCCTCCATCAGCGACACCGCCGAGTTCGGCGACCTGACCCGCGGGGGCCGCGTCGTCACCGAGGAGACGCGGCGGGAGATGAAGCGCATCCTGGCGCAAGTTCAGAACGGGCAGTTCGCCAAGGAGTGGCTGCTGGAGAACCAGGTGGGCCGTCCGAACTACAACGCCAGGAAACGCCGCGACGCCGAGCACCTGATCGAGGAGGTCGGCAGCCGCCTGCGCGGCATGATGAGCTGGCTGGGGGAGCCCGGGAACGGGTCCTGAGGGCGCGCCCACCGGCATCTGACGGAGCAAGGCCATGGCACCATCCAAGTCCGAGGATCGCGTGATCATCTTCGACACGACCCTGCGCGACGCCGAGCAGTCGCCCGGGGCGTCCCTGACCCTGCGCGACAAGCTCGAGATCGGACATCAGCTCGCCCGCCTCCGGGTCGACGTCATCGAGGCGGGCTTTCCGATCTCCTCCAACGAGGACTTCGAGGCCGTGCAGCGCGTCGGGCTCGAGGTGGAAGGGCCGGCGATCTGCGCCCTGGCGCGGGTGGTCCCGAAAGACATCGACCGCGCCGGCGAGGCCCTGAGGGATGCCCCCAGGCCGCGCATCCACACCTTCGTGGGCACTTCCGAGGCGCACCTGGCGCGGCAGATGCACAAGAGCGGCTCGGAGGTTCTCGACATGGCGGTGAAGGCCGTGACCCAGGCCAGGGGGTACGCGGAGGACGTGGAGTTCTCGCCCATGGACGCGACGCGGGCGGAGTTCTCCTACCTGGCCGAGATCGTGCAGGCCGCCATCGAGGCGGGGGCGTCGACGATCAACATCCCCGACACGGTGGGCTACACCGTGCCCGAGCAGTTTGCCGATCTCATCCGGCGGCTGCGTCGCGAGGTGCCGAACATCGACCGGGCGGTGATCAGCGTGCACTGCCACGACGACCTCGGCATGGCCGTCTCCAACAGCCTGGCCTCCCTCCAGGCGGGGGCGCGCCAGGTGGAATGCACCCTCAACGGCCTGGGGGAGCGCGCCGGCAACGCCTCGCTGGAGGAGGTGGTGATGGCCCTGAAGACCCGGGCCGATTACTTCGGCCTGCGCACGGAGGTGGTGGCCAGGGAGATCCTGTCCACGAGCCGCCTCGTGAGCCGTCTCATGGGGATCGCGGTGGCGCCCAACAAGGCGATCGTCGGCGCCAACGCCTTCGCCCACAGCTCCGGCATCCACCAGGACGGCGTGCTCAAGTCCCGCGATACCTTCGAGATCATGGATCCCACCGAGGTGGGGTGGGAGGCGACCTCCATCGTCCTCACGGCGCGCTCCGGCCGGCACGCCCTGCGCCATCGGCTGGAGGAACTGGGCTACGAGCTGGACGCCGGGCGCCTCGACGAGATCTACGAGCGCTTCCTGGAGCTGGCGGACAAGAAGAAGGAAGTCTTCGACGAGGACCTGATGGCCATCGTCGAGGACGAGATCCGCGAGGACGAGGGCGGCCGCTTCGCGCTGGAGTACCTGCACACGGTGAGCGGCACGGGCACGGTGCCCTCGGCGACGGTGCGCATCCGCGTCGACGGCGAGGAGCGGGTGCAGCAGTCGGCCTGGGGCGACGGACCGGTGGACGCCACGTACGAGGCGATCAACCGGGTGACCAACACCCGGGCCAAAGTCGAGGAGTACTCGATCCAGGCGATCACGGGGGGCAGCCAGGCCATGGGAGAGGTGACGGTGCGCGTCAGCGACGGCGACCTGAAGACCACGGGACGGGGCACCTCGACGGACATCATCGAGGCCAGCGCCCGGGCCTACGTGGACGCCATCAACCGCCTGGAGCTTCGCCGGGGGCGGCAGGTGCGGCTCGACCAGAAGGCCCCCGACCGCGCTCACTGAGGGCCGGCCTTCCGCAAGGAGACCGAGGCAGATGGGGAAGAGGAACCTCTTCGAGAGAGTCTGGGACGCCCACACGGTTCGCGAGCTGCCATCCGGACAGACGCAGCTCTTCGTCGGGCTGCACCTGATCCACGAGGTCACCAGCCCCCAGGCCTTCCAGATGCTGCGCGAGCGCGGCCTGCGGGTGATGCACCCGGAGCGCACCTGGGCCACGGTGGACCACATCATCCCCACCGACATGAGCGACCGCCCCTTCCTCGACGATCTCGCCGAGCGGATGATGGTGGCCATGGAAGAGAACGCCTCCGACTTCGAGATCCCTCTCTTCGGCATGGACGATCCCCGCCGGGGCATCGTCCACGTCATCGGGCCCGAGCTCGGGCTGACCCAGCCGGGGATGACGATCGCCTGCGGCGACAGCCACACCTCCACCCACGGCGCCTTCGGGGCCATCGCCTTCGGCATCGGCACCAGCCAGGTGCGGGACGTGCCTGGCCATGTCCCGTCCCAAGGTGCGCCGCGTGTCGGTGGACGGAGCCCTCGGCCCCGGCGTGTACGCCAAGGACCTGACCCTCCACGTCATAGGTTCACTGGGCGTGAAGGGGGGCGTCGGGTTCGCCTACGAGTACGGCGGCGGGGTTCTCGACCGCATGTCGATGGAAGAGCGCATGACGGTCTGCAACATGTCCATCGAGGGCGGCGCCCGCTGCGGCTACGTCAATCCCGACGACACCACCTTCGAGTATCTCCAGGGCCGTCCGGAGACGCCCCGGGGAGCCGACTTCGACCGCGCCGTCGACTGGTGGCGCTCCATCGCCTCCGGCCCCGGCGCCGAATACGACGACGTGGTGGAGATCGACGCCGCCGGGATTGCCCCCACCGTCACCTGGGGCATCAACCCGGGGCAGTCCTGCAGTGTCGATGGCTGCCTGCCCGCCCCCGGCGAGGCCGGGGCCGACGCCGGGTCGGTTGCCGAGGCCCTGGACTACATGGGGTTCGAGGCCGGCCAGCCCATCGCGGGGACCCCGGTGGACGTCGCCTTCATCGGCTCGTGCACCAACTCGCGCATCTCCGACCTGCGCGAGGCTGCGAAGGTGGTCAAGGGGAGAAGGGCCGCCGCCGACGTGAAGGCCCTCGTCGTCCCGGGCTCGCAGAAGGTGGGGGAGCAGGCCAGCCGCGAAGGCCTGGACGAGGTCTTCCGGGCCGCCGGCTTCGAGTGGCGCGAGGCCGGTTGCTCCATGTGCCTGGCCATGAATCCGGACAAGCTGGAGGGGCGGCAGCTGTGCGCTTCGTCGAGCAACCGCAACTTCAAGGGCCGCCAGGGGAGTCCCACGGGGCGGACCTTGCTGATGAGCCCGGCCATGGTCGCCGCCGCCGCGGTGAGCGGACGGGTGACCGACGTGCGCACCCTGCTGAACGGAGGGTGAGATGACGTCGAGTGCCGAGACCTCCTCCAGCATCCGCCGCCTGATCAGGGGCCGGGCGGTAGCGGTGCGCGGCAACGATATCGACACGGACCGCATCATCCCGGCGCGCTATCTGCGAACCGTCACTTTCGACGGTCTCGGAGAGCACGCCTTCGAGGACGACCGCGCCGCCGCCGGCCACCCCTTCGACGACCCGCGCTTCGCCGGCGCTTCCATCCTCGTGGCCAACGCCAACTTCGGCTGCGGCTCCTCGCGGGAGCACGCCCCCCAGGCCCTGATGCGCTGGGGCATCGAGGCCTTCGTCGCCGTCTCCTTCGCCGAGATCTTCTTCGGCAACTGCACGGCCCTGGGCCTCCCGTGCCTCAGGGCCTCGGAAAGGGACGTGGAGCGCCTCATGGGGGCCGTGGAAGACGATCCGGCCCTGGTGGTGGAGGTCGACTTGGAGGCGCAGAGCGCGCGCTTCGGCGGCCAGTCGATGGCAGCCGCCATGCCCGAGGGGCCGCGCGAGCAGCTGGCCACCGGGACCTGGGACGCCCTTGGCCAGTTGCTGGAGGCCGGAGACGAGATCGGACGAACGGCGCGGAGGCTGCCGTACCTGTCGTCCTTTGGTGGAGAGTCCTGAAGAGTGTGGGCCCTCGTCGGCATGGCGGTCGTCGGACCGCGCCGGCCGGGCCGCCGGAACAGAAAGAGAGCAGAGTGAAATCGTACAAGATCGCCGTCCTGCCAGGGGACGGCACCGGCCCCGAGGTGGTCGCCGAGGGGATGAAGGCCCTGGCTGCCCTGGCCGAGAGGGTGGGGTTCTCATACGAGAGCGCCGACTTCGACTTCGGCGGCGACCGTTACCTCCGGACCGGGGAGACCCTGCCCGACTCCGCCGTGGACGAGCTGCGGCAGTTCGACGCCATCTATCTCGGGGCCATCGGACACCCCGACGTGAAGCCGGGGATCCTCGAGAAGGGGATCCTCCTCAGGCTGCGTTTCGAGCTGGACCAGTACATCAACCTGCGGCCGGTGAAGCTCTACCCGAACGTGCCGACCCCCATCAGGGACAAGGGGCCGGAGGAGATCGACTTCGTGGTGGTGCGCGAGAACACGGAGGGGATCTACACCGGCGCGGGAGGGTTCTTCAAGAAGGGCACTCCCGACGAGATCGCCGTGCAGGAGTCGATCAACACCCGCAAGGGGGTCGAGCGCTGCCTGCGCTACGCCTTCGACTACACCCGCCGCCGCAACAAGGACCGGACCCTCACCTTGTGCGGCAAGACCAACGTCCTCACCTACGCCTTCGACCTCTGGGAACGGGCCTTCCACGAAGTGGGCGAGGCCGACTACGGCGATATCCGGCGCGACTACGCTCACGTGGACGCCATCTGCATGTGGATGGTCAAGAACCCGGAGTGGTTCGACGTGATCGTCACCGACAACATCTTCGGCGACATCATCACCGACCTGGGCGCCATGATCCAGGGAGGGATGGGCATCGCCGCGGGGGGCAACATCAATCCCGAAGGGGTGTCGATGTTCGAGCCCATCGGCGGATCGGCGCCGAAGTACACGGGCCGGAACGTGATCAACCCAATGGCCGCCATCGGCGCCTGCCAGCTGATGGTCGACACCTTGGGCGAGCACGAGGGGGCCGCTATCCTCGAGGCTGCCGTCGTGTCGACTCTGCAGCAACTGAAGGGCATGGGCGCCGGCGAGATGGGGTATTCCACGAGCGAGGTGGGGGACATGGTGGCCGGGGCGGTCACCGCCGCGTCTCCCTGACCCGGGTCCATGTCCTCGGTAGAGATCTACGATTCGACGCTGCGGGACGGGGCCCAGGCGGAGGGGATCACCTATTCCCTCCAGGACAAGCTGGAGATCGCCCAGCGGCTGGACGACCTCGGCGTCCACTACATCGAGGGAGGCTGGCCGAATCCGACGAACCCGAAGGACCTCGCTTTCTTCGAGCAGGTGAAGGCGCTGGATCTGCGGGCCCGGGTGACCGCCTTCGGCAGCACCCGGCGGCCGGCCAACCCCGCCGGGGAGGATGCCACCCTCAACACGCTCCTCAAGGCCGGCACCGACAGCGTCACCCTCTTCGGCAAGAGCTGGGACCTCCACGTCACCGAGGTGCTGAAGACGACCCGGGAGGAGAACCTGAGGCTCATCGAGGACTCGGTGGCCTACCTGGTGGCCAGGGGCCGCGAGGTGACCTTCGACGCCGAGCACTTCTTCGACGGCTGCGCCGACGACGCCGGCTACGCCCTGGAGACACTGCGCGCCGCCGAGCGCGGAGGGGCGCGGGTCCTGGTCCTGTGCGACACCAACGGCGGCACCCTGCCCGGGGAGGTGGCGCGCATGTACGAGGCCGCGGCCTCGGCCGTCGGGGCGCCACTCGGGATCCACACCCATAACGACGCCGGCCTGGCCGTGGCCAACACCATCGCCGCCGTCGACCTGGGGGCGGCGCAGGTGCAGGGCACCTTCAACGGCTACGGGGAACGCTGCGGCAACGTCAACCTGTGCACCGTCATCCCCGTCCTCGAGCTGAAGATGGGGCGGACCACCATCGGCCGCGACAGGGTGGCGCAGCTGATGGGTTTCTCGCGCTTCCTCTCCGAGACGGCCAACGTCGCCCACGACCACCGCCAGCCCTTCGTCGGCGAGAGCGCCTATGCCCACAAGGGCGGCGTGCACATCGACGCCATGAACAAGGACCCCCGCTGTTACGAGCAGGAGGATCCGGAGGCGACCGGAAACAGCCGCCGCTACCTGGTCTCGGACCAGTCGGGGGGAAGCACCGTGGTGGCCAAGCTCGGACGCTTCTTCCCCGAGCTGAGCAAGAAGGACCCCGCCGTCGGCGAGGTGCTGACCGAGGTCAAGCGGCTGGAGCACCAAGGCTACCAGTTCGAAGCCGCCGAGGGCTCCTTCGAGCTGCTCGCGCGGCGCTGCATGGGCCTCTACCGCGACCGCTTCCGGCCGCTGAGCTTCCATGTCTCCAGCCGCAAGGAGGCCGAGGGCGAGCCCGAGGTGGCGGAGGCGGTGGTCAAGGTGGAGGTGAACGGGCGCGTCCACCACACGGTGGGCGAAGGGGACGGTCCCGTGAACGCCATGGACCGGGCCCTGCGCAAGGCCCTGGAGGCGGTCTTCCCGGACCTGAAGGCCGTCCATCTGGAGGACTACAAGGTGCGTGTCATGTCCTCCAGTGACGGCACCGCAGCCCGGGTCCGGGTGCTCATCGAGTCCTCGGACGGCCACGACGTGTGGGGAACCGTGGGCGTGTCGGAGAACATCATCGAGGCGAGCTGGATCGCCCTGGCCGACAGCCTGCACTGCAAGCTCATGCGCGAGGAGGGGCGATGATCGAGATCGAAGGCGGCAGCGTCACCTCCCCCCGGGGGTATCGGGCCGCCGGCGTCACCTGCGGCATCAAGCCCTCGGGGAGCAGGGACCTGTCCCTGACGGTATCCGACAGGCCCGCAGCCGGCGCCGCGGTGTACACCACCAACCGCGTTCAGGGGGCGCCGATCCCGGTCTGCCGCGAGCACCTGGCCGACGGCCGCGCCCGGGCGGTGATCATCAACAGTGGCATCGCCAACGTCTGCAACGGCGACCGGGGCCGCGCCGACGCGGTGCGCATGTGCCAGGCCACGGCGCAACGGCTCGGCCTGTCCACCAGCGATGTCCTCGTCTGCTCCACCGGCCTCATCGGAGTGCCGCTGCCGATGGAGCGGATCGAGGCGGGAATCCCGCGGGTGGTGGCGGGACTGTCCGGGGAGGGCGGGGTGGAGGCGGCGGAGGCGATGATGACGACGGACACCGTGGCCAAGCACGCCGCCGTCCGCGTCGACCTCGACGGCCATCCGGCGACGGTCGGGGCCGTCGCCAAGGGAGCCGCCATGATCTCCCCGAAGATGGCCACCATGCTCGCCCTGATCACCACCGATGCGGCCGTCCCCGCGGCGCGGCTGCAGCAGCTCCTGGTGCGCGCCGTGGGGCGCAGCTTCAACTGCTGCACCGTCGACGGCGACATGAGCACCAGCGATACCGTGATCGCCCTGGCCAACGGAGCCGCCATGGGCGGGGTCGGCGGCTCGCGCGGCCTGTCGGAGGCGGCCTTCGGGAGACTGGCCGAAGCCATGGAGCACGTCTGCCGCAGCATGGCGCGGGCCATCGCCGCCGACGGAGAGGGGGCCAGCAAGCTCATCACGGTCCGCGTCCTGCGCGGACGCAGCGAGACCGAGGCGCGGGCGGTGGGCCTGGCGGTGGCCAACTCCAGCCTCGTGAAGACGGCGGCCTTCGGCAACGATCCCAACTGGGGCCGGATCCTCTGCGCCGTGGGCTACGCCGGCGTCGATCTGGATCCGGAGGCGGTGGCCGTGTCCCTCTGCGGCCGGCCGGTTTACGGCGGCGGCGCCGGCATCGACTTCGACGCCGCGGCCCTGAGCGCCGCCATGAAGTCGGAGGAGGTCGACATCGAGATCGATCTGAAGGCGGGGGAGGCCCGGGCCGAGATATTCACCAGCGATCTGACCTACGAATACGTTCGACTCAACGCGGAGTACACCACATGAATCAGAGGTTGTCTGCCTACATCCAGCGCGTCGCCCCCTCGGCGACCATGGCCACCTCGGCCAAGGCGGCGGCCCTCCGGAGGGAGGGTGTCGACGTGATCGCCCTCTCCGCCGGCGAGCCGGACTTCGACACTCCTGAGCACATCAAGGAGGCTGCCAAGAAGGCCCTCGACGAGGGGTTCACCAAGTACACGTCTCCGCCCTCGGGTATTCCGGAGTTGAAGGCCGCCGTCTGCGGCAAGTTCGGCAGGGACAACGGCCTGGAGTACGCCCCGGAGGAGGTGGTCGTCAACAACGGCGCCAAGCACTCCCTGGCCCTGGCGGTGGCGGCGGTGCTGAACCCCGGCGACCAGATGGTCATCCCCACGCCCTACTGGGTGACCTTCACCGAGCAGCCCAAGCTCGTCGGCGCGGATCCCGTGATCGTCGAGACGCGCGACGAGGAGGGCCTCAAGCTCACCCCGGAGAAGCTGCGCGCCGCGCTGACGCCGAGGACCCGGATGGTCCTGATCAACAGTCCGTCCAACCCGAGCGGCGCCGTCTATTCCGGGGAGGAGCTGGCCGCCCTCGGCGAGGTCGCCCTGGAGCACGGGCTCTACGTTCTCAGCGACGAGATCTACGAGAAGCTGGTCTACGATGGGGCGGAGCACGTGTCGATGGCGCAGTTGAGCCCGGCGCTGAAGGCGCACACCATCATCGTCAACGGTGTCTCCAAGACCTATGCCATGACCGGCTGGCGGATCGGCTACGCCGCCGGCCCCCGCGACGTGATCGGCCTGATGGACAAGGCCCAGAGCCAGACCGTCTCCCATCCCTCCTCGATCTCACAGAAGGCGGCCGTGGCCGCCCTCGAGGGACCTCAGGAGGTGGTGGAGGAGATGCGACTCGAGTACGACCGCCGCCGCCGCTTCGTCGTCGACCGCCTCAATGGGCTGGAGGGCGTCACCTGCGCCCTGCCCCTGGGCGCCTTCTACGTCTACCCCGACCTCTCCTACTGCTTCGGGCTGGGGACCGCGGACCGGGTGATCACCGACGTCACCGATCTGTGCGACTACCTCCTCGACGAGGCCCGGATCGCCTGCGTGCCCGGGCCGGGCTTCGGCACCGAGGCGCACTTCCGCCTCTCCTATGCCACCTCGATGGAGAATCTCCACCGCGCCATGGACCGTCTCGGCGAGGCCCTGACCAAGCTGGGGTGAAGAAGAGCCAGGAAACCGGTGTCTCCTCCAGTGACCTCCACCCTTCCCCCAACCCGGGCGCCGGTCATGAGTGACGACAGCTTCCACCTCGACTTCGAGCGCCCCATCGTGGAGCTCGAGAAACGCATCAGCGACATGGAGGCCCAGGCCGAGACGGACGGCCTCGACCTGAGCCGCGAGATCCGCTCCCTGGAGGAGCGGGTCAAGAGGCTTCGCCGAGAGATCTACTCCCGCCTCACGCGCTGGCAGCGCGTGCAGATCTCCCGCCATCCACTGCGCCCCTACGCCCTCGACTACATCGGGCGGATCCTCACCGACTTCGTCGAGCTCCACGGCGATCGCTACCACGGCGACGACAAGTCGATCGTCGGAGGGCCCGCCCGCCTCGACGGGGAGCCGCTGATGGTCGTCGGCATCCAGAGCGGGCGCAACGTGGACGAGCGCAAGCAGCGCAACTTCGGCATGCCCCATCCCGAGGGCTACCGCAAAGCCCTGCGCCTGATGCAGATGGCGGCCAAGTTCCGGCGCCCGATCCTGACCCTGGTGGACACGTCGGGTGCCTTTCCCGGCGTCGAAGCGGAGGAGCGGGGGCAGGCGGAAGCGATCGCCCGCAATCTCTACGAGATGTCCCACCTGCCCGTTCCGATCGTGGTGGCCATCATCGGCCAGGCCTTTTCAGGCGGGGCCATCGGCATCACCGTGGGCGACCGCATCCTGATGCTGGAGCACGCCGTCTACTCGGTGATCGTGCCCGAGAGCTGCTCCACCATCCTCTTCCGCACGCGCGACCGCAAGGAGGAGGCGGCAGAGGCTCTCAGGCTCTCGGCGGCGGACCTGATCGAGCACAAGGTCATCGACCGGGTCGTGCCAGAGCCCTTCGGCGGCGCTCACCGCGACTACGACCAGGTCGCCTCGAGCCTGAAGAACCACATCCAGGAGGCCCTGGCCGAACTGCGTCCGCTGCAGCCGCAGGACCTGATCGATCAGCGCGTCGAGAAGTTCTCGGCCATGGGGGTGTGGGAGGAGTAGAGGAGGATCGCCCAAAAGCAGCAGCCCCCGTCTCGCCCAGGACGAGACGGGGGCTGCGGTGGTTCTGGCCAGTCTCTCTAGTTGCGCCGCACGCGGTCGAACAACCGCTCCAGCCGATCGAAGGCCAGGCGGATCATGTCGTCGTCCCAGTCGCCGTCGACGTTGACGCGCAACACGGACTTGAGGGTGTCGAGGTAGGCGCGCTGCGCCTCGGTGAGGGGGCGGTTGCTGTTCACGGACCGTTCCCGGTCGCGCTCCCGCTCTCCCCGGTCGCCGCGCTCCCGGTCGCCACGTTCCCCGCCTCCACGCTCACCGCGCTCCCCGCCTCCACGCTCGCCGCGCTCCCCGCCTCCACGCTCGCCGCGCTCACCGCGCTCACCGCGCTCACCGCGCTCACCGCGCTCACCGCGTTCCCGGTCGCCGCGCTCTCCACGCTCCCGGTCGCCGCGCTCTCCACCCCGGCCCTGGGACCGCCGGTCGGTCTGCTGAGCCCGGGCCTCACCGCGACGCCCGTTGCCGGAACTCGGCGCCGGCGGCTCGCGGCTCTCCCGGACCGGGGCACTCTCGGCGTCGACCTTGGCGGGCTCTTCGGCCTCTTCGGACTCGGCGGCCTCCCCGGCCTCCCCGGCCTCTTCGGACTCTTCGGACTCTTCGGACTCTTCGGCGGCGGGGGCAGGCTCTCCGCCCTCGGCCTCGGTGAGCAGATACTTGAAGAACATCTTCATCTTGTTGGCCGAGTCGTTCCCCATCCCCGTCTCGCGGCGGAAGTAGGCGACCATGTCGCGGTCGGTCATCTCGCCGTTGCTGTCGCGGTACTGGCCCAGCAGCTCGGGGTAGAGGTCGTCGAGGACCTCGCCGACGGCCTGCCGGCGGGATTCCTTTTCCACGAGGCTCTTCAGCCGCTCCGTGGGGTGCTGCTCGGCGTCGATCAGACCCATCGCCTCGACGCCGCGGAGGAAGCGGTAGATCATCGAAGGCGTGCGGATGATGGCGCGCACGTAGTCGCGGTCGATCTCCTCGGGAATCTTGCTCTGCAGCCGGGAGAGGAACTTCTCGAACTGGGTCTTGGTGATGTAAGGATACCAGGGCTTCTCCTTGCCCTGCTGGCCCTCGCCCTCGCCGGCGACGACCTCCTCTTCATCCCTGGATTCTGCCATGGGAATACGCTCCGAATGAGATGGATGGCGAAGCCGCGGCGCCACGGCCCCCGAAAGGTCAGGGGTAGGCGGCCGTCACCTTGGTGGTGATGCCTCCGCGGGCGCTGTAGTCGCCGATCACGGTCATCCGCCTGGGTGCGCATGCGGCCACGAGATGATCGAGGATGGCGTTGGTCACGGCTTCGTAGAAGATGCCCTGCTGGCGATAGGACTGCAGGTAGAGCTTGAGAGACTTGAGCTCCAGGCAGCTGTCGCCGGGGACATAGGTGATATGGATGGTACCGAAGTCCGGTTGGCCGGTTCGGGGACAGACCGAGGTGAACTCGGGACAGTCGATGTCGATCGTGTACTCCCGACCCGGTTCGGGGTTCGGGAAGATTTCAAGGAGTTCCTCGGGATGGGGCATCCCCCGGGAAACTAGGCCAAGCCCTCCGGGCCGGCAAGTTGTGCCTCAGGCGAGGAAGCGGGTCAGGACGTTCGCCGTGATGCGGGAGACGGCGTCGTCCACGAGGATCGAGGCGGGCCAGGTGATGGAGCCCACGGAGAACACCTCGCCGCCGCTGCCGGTGTCGAAGTGCACGATCTCGCCGCCGCCCTCGTCGGGATTCATCCCCTTGGCGACGAGGTGCACGTTGCCGGGGGAGCTCGGCGAGGTCTTGTCGGTCTCGTGTCCCGAGGCGCCGCCGGGAATCCTCATGTGCAGGCTGGCCTGGCCGAAGCGGTCGCCCTCGGCGAGGCCGGTGCCGGCGAGAGTCCAGTGGCCGGCGTCGATGACCCGGTACGGCGCCGCGGTCATGATGCCCGATTCGGAGAAGACCACGCCGAGGAGGTTGGCCTCCGACTCGACCTGGAGGTGAAAGCGGCTCTCGGCCCCGCGGCGGGCGAGCTCCCGGGCGCTGCCGTTGAAGACCTTCATCGTTGCTCCGTCGAGCATCTCGATCCTGCAGTTGAGGCCGTTGCCGCCCAGGTACATGAGCTTGCCGCCGCGCTCGAAGACCCAGGACTTCACGGCGCGGTACATCTCCTCGGACCAGTACTCGGGATGGGTGCTGATCAGCAGGACCCGGTAGTCGTCGAGCCGCAGCTGGCCGTAGTGGAGTTGGGTCTCCGCCCACAGGTCGTAAGAGAAGCCCTGCCTCTCCATCCATCCGAGGAGCCGCCACTCGGCCTCGGCCAGGTGGCAGGCCGCGCGCCCCTCGATGGGGCCGGTGAGCCGCGCCTCGAGGGGAATGTGGTTGACCGGCTCGGGGCGGTCGAAGGAGAGGGGGGCGTAGTCCTCGGCGCCGTAGGTGTCGTGGTCGGGGTCGGTGTAGCGGTCCAGGTCGAGGCGGGCGTTGACCGTCGGCGTGGGTGGCACCCGGTCGGGATGGATGTAGTTGCTGCGCCCGCCGAAGTTGTTGTAGGCGTTCCAGGTGATGTTGCTGGCCAGGACCGCCACCGGGGCTGCGGGGGCGGCGGGCGCCACGATCCACGGGAAGGAGAAGAAGTGGCCTCTTTCGGTGGAAGCGTGGAAGTAGTAGAGGCCGCTGCGCTCCGGCGCGGCCACCTGCTGCGGATGGCGGGGGCTGGTGTAGCCGTGTCGGTTCCACTGAACGCCGGTCTGCGTGTAGTCCCCGTCGGGGGTGATCTGCACGTTCGCCCGGGGGCCGTGCTCGTCGTACCAGCCGATGGTGCGCACGAACTCCTTCTCGCGGCCGTAGCGGAAGAGTTCCAGCTTGTAGGCCTCGTGGCTGTGAACGCGGAACTCGGAGCGCTCGCCGCCGCGCACCCACTTGGGCCAGGCATAGCCCAGCAGCCCGTCGGCGAGGAGCCGGAAGTGACGGGGGCGGCCCTCGACGAGGCTGATGCTCACGCGCTTGCTGCCGTAGCCCTGGCGGGCGAGGACCACCTTGCAGGGCCCCGGCGGCAGATCCGCGTACACGGCGCCGGAGGCGCCGGACCGCGCCTGCACCACCTCTCCGGCGGGTCCGGTGAACTCCAGAAGCGTGTCCGGCAGGGCCACGTAGCGCTCGTCACTCACGTATCCGATCAGCATCGGCTCTCCAGGGGGTCGGGAAGGCCCGCGGCGGCGAAGCCGCGGGACCGGAGGCGGCAACTGTGGCAGTCGCCGCAGGGGGACTCGGTGTCGAGGTAGCAGGACCAGGTGAGGTCCAGCGGTGCTCCCAACCGCATCCCGCGGCGGATGATGGCCGCCTTGTCGAGATGGAGCAGGGGCGTGCGCACGCCGATCCGCACCGAGGGCGGAGTCGCCGCTTCCACCAGACGGCCGAAGGCGCCGAAGAAGGCCGGCTGCGTATCCGGGTAGGGCGAGCCGGGCGCGTGGGCGCCGCAGTAGATCTCCGGGGCGCCGAGAACCTCGGCGCAGGCGACGGCCGCCGACAGCAGGCTGGCGTTGCGGAAGGGGACGTACGTCGACGGTACTTCGTCGCCGCAAAGGCCCTCCCCGGGCATGGGGATCGTCCGGTCGGTCAGGCTCGAACCGCCGAGCTCCCGCAGGTAGCGGAGGTCGACCTCCCGGCGGTGCTCGAGACCGTAGTGATCGGCGATCTCCAGGAAGGCGCGGCGCTCGCGGCTCTCGGTCCGCTGGCCGTAGCCGGCGTGCAGGGCCGCCACCTCGCCGCCCGTTCGATGCACGGCCTCGGCGAGGGCGACGCAGCTGTCGAGGCCCCCGCTGACGAGGGCGATGGCGGTGATGGATGGAACCGGACGGGTCATCGTTTGATGAGCCCAATATAGGTTTGACACTCCCCGGGGGGTCCATAGATTCCTGCGCCATGGCCTTCAAGCAGTTCGATCGGGTGCCCAATCACTACGCCGGCCCCGTGATTCAGCGGATCAAGGATTTCCGGGAGAACGAGGGCAAACGCTCGCTGGCGCCGACCCGCCTGACCGTCGGACAGCTCGAAGTCCTCGTCCCACGCCACTTCGGGTTCTGCTACGGCGTCGAGCGGGCCATCCACATGGCCTTCTCCGCCATGGATCGGCATCCCGACAAGCGCTTCAACCTGGTGAGCGAGATCATCCACAACCCCCTGGTCAACGACGACCTCGAAGGCCGGGGGGTCCGCTTCATGCACGACCAGAACGGGGAGCGCCTCGTCCCCGAAGAGGAGATCTCCTCCGACGACGTCGTCCTGATACCGGCCTTCGGGACGACGCGGGAGATCGAGGATTCCTTGCAGCGCAGCGGCATCGACACCGCGTCGGAGGAGTTTCGCGAGCACTACGACACCACCTGTCCCTTCGTCTCCAAGGTCTGGACCCGCGGCGAGGAGCTCGCCCGCGAGGGCTACACGATCATCATCCACGGCAAGTACCGGCACGAGGAGACGCAGGCCACGCGTTCCCACACCCAGCAGTACGGCAGGACCCTTGTCGTCCTCGACCGGGAGGAGGCGCTGAGGGTGGCCGCCTTCATCACCGGCCGCACCGGCGTCGGCGAGTTCCGCGAGGCCTTCGAGGGCAAGTGGTCGGAGGGCTTCGACCCCGATCGGGACCTGGCGCGGGTGGCCGTCGTCAACCAGACGACGATGCTGGCCGAGGAGACCAAGGAGGTGGCCGCCATCCTCCGCGACGCCATGGCCGAGCGTTACGGCTCCGAGGACCTCGACCGTCACTTTGCGGATACGGCCGACACCCTGTGCTACGCCACCAACTGGAACCAGAACGCCACCCGGGCGCTCCTCGACAGCGAGCCGGACCTGGCCGTCATCGTCGGCGGCTACAACAGCTCCAACACCTCCCACCTGGTGGAGATCTGCGAACGGGTGATGCCGAGCTACCTGATCGGTTCGGCCGCCGACCTGCTGTCCCGCGAGCGCATCCGTCACTACGACATCCACCGGAAGGAGGTCGTCGAGACCGGGATGTGGCTCCCGGAGGAGTTGCCCGCGCGCCTGGTGGTCACCTCCGGCGCCAGTTGCCCCGACGTGCTCATGGACGACGTGGTGCAGCGCATCGCCGGGTATTACGGATACGACGGCGACGACATCCGGACGGGACTCAGGAACCTGGCTCTGCACGAGCCCGCGGCCGTGTCCTGAGCGACATGGTCCTGGCGCGGGTCAAGGGGCAGGCGGTGGCCTCGGCCAAGGCCGCCACTCTCGAGGGCCGGAGACTGCTGCTCGTGGAGTTGCTCACCATCGATGGCAGGGAGGCCGTCCCCACGCGCAGGCACCTGGTCTGCGTCGACTCCGTGGGCGCCGGCCAGGGCCAGATCGTCCTCCTGGTGCAAGGCAGCTCGGCCCGTCAGTGCCCGGGTATGGGAGACCTGCCCGTGGATGCTGTTCTGGTGGGCATCGTCGACTCGGTGAGTTCCGGCGGCCGTCGATTCGCCCAGGCCGCCGCATGAGAGTGGCGCGGGTCATCGGCAACGTGGTGGCCGGTGAGCGCCATCCGGCCCTCGACCACCGCCGGATCCTGGTCGTCGACGACGGCGACGGCGCCGCCGCCCTGCAACTGGCGGTCGACGCCGTGGGCGCCGGTTCCGGCTGCCGCGTTCTGGTGGCCGACTCGGGCGCCGCCGGCAGCGAGGTGACGGGCCTGGAGTTTCCTCCCGTGCGCAGCGTCGTCGTGGGTATCGTCGACGGCGCCGAAGGGGCGACGTGAAGCTCGCCCGCGTTCTCGGCCAGGTGGTTCTGTCGCGGACGGTCGAGCCGTACCGCGACAAGAGCCTGCACCTGGTGCAGGACGTGGACCGCGAGTTACGGGGCGTGGGCGATCCCGAGGTCGCCGTCGGCTGGCAGGCCATGGCGGAGGGAGACCTGGTCGTCGTAGAGGTCTCCCGCGAGGCATGCAACGCCTTCGAAGACGGGGTTCCGGCCGACGCCGCCATCATCGGGCGAATCGACCGGGTTCACATCGATACCGCTTCTGAGCAGGCAGGAGAGAAATGACAGAGGCTCTTGGCATGTTGGAGACCGTGGGGCTCACGGGCATCATCGCCGGGGGGGACGCGATATCCAAGGCGGCGAAGGTGGAGCTGCTGGGCTGGGACCGGGTGGGCTCGGGCATGGCCACCCTCTTCTGCGGCGGCGACGTGGCGGCGGTGAAGTCGGCAGTCGACGCCGGCGCCCAGGAGGCCTCCAAGGTCGGGGAGGTGCGCGCCGTGCACGTGATTCCCCGCCCTCATTCCGATCTGGGGGTGATCCTGCCGTCGAAGGGAGGCGGGGAGGTGAGCGGCGTCCGTGCCCTGGGCATGCTGGAGACCCGCGGCTCGACGGGGGCCATCGAGGCCGCCGACGCCATGGAGAAGGCCGCGGAGGTGGAGGTCGTCCGCGTGCAGGAGATCGGAGGCGGCTACCTGACGGTCCTGGTCACGGGGGACGTGGGCAGCGTGCAGTCGGCGGTCACCTCGGGCGCGGAGGCGGCGGAACGAGTGGGCGAGCTCCTGACTCGCCACGTCATCGCCCGTCCCTCCGAAGCGGTCCTTTCCCTCTACCTGGGCTGAGGAGGAGACGGTCATGAGTGCTCTCGGGATGGTGGAGACGCGGGGTCTGGCGGCGGCGGTGGAGGCCCTGGACGCGATGCTGAAGACGGCGGACGTCCGCTACGCGGGCCAGAAGCGTGTGGGCGGAGGCCTGGTGTCGGTTGTGGTGGAGGGGGACGTGGCCTCGGTGAAGTCGGCCGTCGACGCCGGGGCCCAGGCGGCCCAGGGCGTGGGGGAGCTGCGCAGCGTGCACGTGATCCCGCGGCCCATCGAAAAGCTCAAGAGCGCCGCCGGCATCTGACGGGACCGACGTGTCCAAGGTGAGCGAAGAGCGGGTCCGCCGCATCGTCGAGGAGGTGGTGCAGCAGGTCGTCGGGTCCGAGTCCGCCCCGGTCGCCTCGTCCGCGGGCGGGTCCGGGTCCGGGCTGTTCCGTTCCGCCGACGAGGCGGTGGCCGCCGCTGGCCGGGCGCAGAAGGCCCTCGTCGACGAGAGCCTGGAGCTGCGCCGCAAGATCGTCGAGGCGATCCGGCAGACGACCCGCGATCACGCCGAGACGTTCTCGCGCATGGCCCTCGAAGAGACCGGCATGGGCCGCTTCGAGGACAAGGTGCAGAAGCACCACCTGGCGGCCGACCTCACTCCCGGCGTCGAGGATCTCGAAGCGGTTTCCTGGACGGGAGACCACGGCCTGACGGTTGAGGAGATGGCGCCGTACGGCGTCTTCTGCGCCGTCACCCCTTCCACCCATCCCGTGCCGACCCTGGTGAACAACGCCATCGGCATCATCGCCGCGGGCAACTCCGTCGTCTTCAACCCCCACCCCGGGGCCAAGGGGGTGTCGGCCCACTCCGTGCAGCTGCTGAACGACGCCATCGCCGCCGCCGGAGGGCCGGAGAACCTGATCGCCTGCATCGCCGAGCCGACGATCGACAGCGCCGGAGAGCTGTTCAACCACCGGGGGGTCCGGGTCATTCTCGTCACCGGCGGGGCAGCCGTGGCCCGGGCCGCCCTCGCCAGCCCCAAGAAGTCGATCGTCGCCGGCCCCGGAAACCCCCCCGTCGTCGTCGACGAGACCGCGGACATCCGCAAGGCCGCGCGCGACATCGTCGACGGCGCCGCCTTCGACAACAACATCCTCTGCATCGGCGAGAAGCAGTGCTTCGTCGTCGACGACGTGGCCGATGGCCTCAAGGCGGAGATGGTCGCCTACAGCGCCGTCGAGCTCGACACGGGTCAGGTCGACGCCCTCACCAGGGCCGCCCTCCCCCGGGGCGGGGACGGCAAGCCTCACCCCGAGCGCGAGTTCATCGGCCGCAATGCCAACGTCCTGGGCCGGGCCATCGGCCTCGATCTCGACGACCGGGTGCGGCTGCTCATCGGCGAGACCGGCGCCGACCATCCCTTCGTCACGGTGGAGCAGATGATGACGTTCCTGCCCATCGTCCGCGTGCGCGACGTGAACGAGGGCATCCGCGCCGCCGTGGAGTCCGAGCACGGCTACCGGCACACGGCCATGATCCATTCCCGGAACGTGGAGAGCATGCACAACATGGCGCGCGCCGTGGACACCACCGTCTTCGTCAAGAACGGACCTTCCTATGCCGGTCTCGGTGTCGGCGGCGAAGGGTTCTCCACCTACTCCATCGCCGGTCCCACCGGCGAGGGCCTGACCACGGCCCGCACCTTCACCCGCCGGCGCCGCTGCGCCCTGGTGGACTACTTCCGCATCACCTGATCGATGCTCCTCGCCCAGGTGAAGGGTCCGGTGGTGGCCAGCGCCAAGCTCGACAACCTGTCGGGCCGCAGGCTGCTCCTCGCCGAGGTCCTCACCGTCCGCCCGGACGGGCTTCACTCCACCGGCCGCAGCCTCGTCTGCGTCGACGCCGTGAGCGCCGGCACGGGGGAGATCGTCCTCGTCGTCATGGGCAGCTCGGCCCGCACCGCCCCGGAGCTGGGCGCGGTTCCCACCGACGCCGCCATCGTCGCCATCCTCGAAGGGCTGAGCGCCGACGGCGAGCGCCTCGACCTGGGACGCGTCGTCGAAGGGGCCGGGTGAGGGGGGTGGTCGCCGCCGTCGACAGGACCCGGGTCGAAGCGCTGGTTCGCCAGTCCCTCCTGCGCAGCCGGCCGGGCCGTCCCGTTGTCGACGCCGGTCCCCGGAGCGAGGCGCCTCGCCTGATCGCCAACATCTCCGCCCGCCACTGCCATCTCGATCAGACCGCCCTGGAGACCCTCTTCGGTCGCGGCGCCGAGCTGACGGTCCTCAAGCCTCTGTACCAGGCCGGCGCCTTCGCCGCCGAGGAGACGGTGACCATCTTCGGGCCGCGCAAGCAGATGATCTCCAACCTGCGGGTCCTCGGGCCGCTGCGCGAGGCGTGCCAGGTGGAGCTCGCCTTCTCCGACGCGCGCTTCCTCGGGATCGATGCCCCGGTGCGGCTCAGCGGCCGCATCGACGGCTCGCCCGGGTGCTACCTCGTGGGGCCCGCCGGCGGCCTGGAGATGCGCCAGGGCGTGATCCGGGCGGCGCGCCACGTGCACATGAACCCCGGGGAGGCGTCGTTCTACGGGGTCGCCCCCGGAGATCGCATGCGCCTGGTCGTCGACAGTGGTCAGCCGGGAGCCCTCGAGGACGTGATCGTGCGCGTCGACGCCGCCTCCAAGCTGGAGGTCCACGTCGACACCGACGAAGGCAACGCCGTGGACCTCGTGAACGCCGGGAAGGTGGTGCTGGAGAAGCAGGATGGGGGAGGGAGCCGCACATGAGCGCACGGGCGGCGGCGGTGATCCCCCGGTCCATCGACGAGCTCGAGGGCGCACCGGGAATCTGAACGGTGGCTGGCCGGCTGCACATCACCGAAACGGTTGTCACCGAGGAGATCCTGCGCGCCCGCCACGCGGGCCAGCAGGAGGTGTCGGTGGCAACCGAGGCGGTGGTCACGCCCACCGGGTGGGACTACCTGCGCAACCACGGGGTGCGGCTGACCCGGGTCGAGCCGCCCGGACCGGGCGGCTTCCGTCCGGCGCCGGCGGAGGCGGTCCCCGAGGTCCTGCCTCCCGGCGCCGAGGGCGGCGTCCTGGCCCGTGGACGCTGCGATCACCCCGACCGCCCCTACGGCTGCAAGACCGAGGAGTTCGGCTCAGGTTTCGTGGAGCCTTCTTCCTGCTCCGAGTGCGCCGTGTACCGGGCCGAGGCGGCGGGACGGCCCAACGGCGGCTGCGGCGGCTGCAATCGCCGCGCCGCGGCCGACCGCGAGGAGGAGGCGCTCGTGCAGCGTCTGACCGACGAGATCATGCGCCGGCTGAACGAGGACTGAAGCCGTGTCCGACGCCATGGGGATGATCGAGGTCGAGGGAGTCGCGGGTATCGTCGTCGCCGCTGACGCGGCCTGCAAGGCGGCGCGGGTCGAGTTGATGGGCTGGGAGTCGATCGGCGGGTTCACCACCCTCTTCCTGCGCGGCTCCCTCGGTGACGTCAGCACCGCCCTGCGCGCAGGCGAGGCGGCGGCCGGCGCCGTTACCGGCCACGTGGTCGGCGCCTGCCTCGATCAGCCTCAGCCCGAGTGCGCCGGCTTCGTCGGCTGCCCCCTTCCCGCGGGCGAGGTCGAGGCCGGCGCCCTGGGCCTGATCGAGACGCGGGGGTACGGCGTCCACGTGGAGGTGAACGACGCCATGGCGAAGGCCGCCGATGTGGCCGTGGCCAACGTCCTCACCGTGCACAACCGCGTCGTCTGCAGCCTGATCACCGGCGCCGTGGACGCCGTCGAACAGGCCATCGGCCGCGGCCGCGAGCGCCTGGACGGCAGCGAGTGGTTCATGGCAGCGGCGGTGATCCCGCGCCCCCTGCCGTCGGTGCTGCGGGCCTTCCTCCTCTTCCGTCCGGCCGCCGGGGCAGGCTGATGGAACGCGCCCTGGGCATCCTGGAGGTCAGGGGCATGGCGGCCCTGGCGGCAGCCGTCGACTCGATGCACAAGGCGGCCTCCGTGCGCCTGGCGGGACGCCACGGCATCGGCTCCGGCTGGTTGACCGTCATCGTCGAAGGCTCCACGGCCGACGCGCGCACCGCCCTCGACGCGGGTCGGGAGGCGGCCGCCGCTCACGGAGAGGTGATCACGGCGGCCCTCGTACCGGGGGCCGACTCCGCCGCCCTCGAGCCGATGCCGCACCTCGGCGCCGCTCTCGAGCCCGGGCCCGGCCTCCAGGCCGTCGGCCTCCTGGAGACGCGGGGCCTGGTCCCACTGGCCGCCGGCGCCGACGCCATGGTCAAGGCCGGCGCCGTCGAGCTCCACGGCTGGGCCTTCATCGGAGGCGCCCTGGTGCATGCCGCCGTCAGCGGCTCGGTGGGGTCGGTGGAGGCGGCCGTGCAGGCCGGGGAGGAAGCGGCCCGGCGCGCGGGGGAGTTCCACGCCTCCCTGGTGCTGCCCCAACCGGAGGCCGAAGTGGGCGTCCTGCTGCCCTCCCTTCCCCCGGGCGACACACCAACCGCGGCCGCTCTCGGGATCGTCGAGGCCACGGGATACGCGGGCTCGGTGGCCGCCGTCGACGGCATGGTGAAGGGAGGGCGTGTCGACCTGGCGCGGCTGACGATCGCCAGCGGCGGCCGCGTGGCGGCCATTGCCCGCGGGTCCCTGGACGAGGTCGGCGCCGCCGTCGCCGAGGGCGCCCGCCGGGCCGGGGAGACGGCGGAGCTGGAGGGGCAGGTGGTGATCAGCGGTCCGGATCCGCAAGTGGTGGCCTGCTTCGCCCGGGCGGGCGAGTCCCCCGGTCCGCGCACCCTGGCCGGCCGCGCCCTGGGTCTGGTGGAGACGCGCACCACCGCCGGTCTCGTCAAGGCCCTCGACGAGATGCTCAAGAACGCGGATGTCACCTACGAGGGCCGTTACAAGGTGGGCTACTTCCTGACCGCCTGCGTCGTCCGCGGAGAGACGGGGGCCGTCGACGCGGCCCTCGAGGTGGCGCGGCGAACCTCCGGCCGCGACGGCGAGCTGGTCGCGGCCCACGCCATCCCCTTGCCCTATGACGAGATGGAGATGGGCCTCCCCCACGGGTAGGCCTCCCGGGACATGGTGCGCATAGACGATCCCGTGGTCACGGCCCGGTTGCTCGAGACCCGCCTCGGAGAGGAGGACCGGAAGGTCGAGATCTCACCGGGCTCGAAGCTCACACCCTCCGCCAGGGACCTGCTGCGGGCCCGGGGGATCGAGGTCGTGCCGCGCCCGGAGGCCGGACCGGGCCCCCGGCCGGAAGCCCCTCCCTCCAGCGTGGCCGCGTCTCCCGGCGGGACCGGGCGCAGCCGCCGGTTCAGCGGCATCTTCACCGCCAACATCGTCATCTACGACGAGCAGGGCCGCATCGACCACGGGGAGATGGAGCGTTACATCGCCTGGCTCATCGACGCCGGCATCCACGGACTCTACCCCAACGGCAGCACGGGGGAGTTCGTGCGCCTCTCCAGCGAGGAGCGCCGCGACGTGGTGCGCCTCATCGCCGAGGTCAACCAGGGGCGGGTGCCGATCCTGGCCGGCGCCAGCGAGGCCAACATCCGCGACGTGCTGCAGGTGGCCGAGTACTACGCCGACCTCGGCGCCGACGCCATCTCCCTCGTGCCGCCCTACTACTACAGGATCTCCGACACCAGCCTCTACGAGTACTTCGCCGAGATCGCCCGCCACTCGCCCCTCGACATCCTGCTCTACAACATCCCCCAGTTCACCCAGGAGCTGCCCCTCGACACGATGGAGCGGCTCCTCGCCTTCGAGCGCATCTTCGGCACCAAGGACTCCAGCCGCGACCTGCCGCGCATCCTCAACACCATTCACCGCCTGCGTCCGCAGCGGCCCGACTACGTCGTGCTCAACGGTTGCGAGGAGATCCTGCTGCCGTCGATCGTCATGGGCGCCGACGGCGGCACCACCGCCACCTCCGGCATCGTCCCCGAGGTCATCGTCGAGCTCTACGACCGCGCCGTGGCCGGAGAGCTGGAGCGGGCCAGGGAGCTTCAGTACCGCCTCCTGCCCCTGATCAACCTCATGCTGCAGGGGGTCAACTTCCCCGAGGGATTCAGGACCGGCGTCGCCGTGCGCGGTTTCGACGCCGGCCCGCCGCGGACCTTGCTGAGCGCCGAGGAGCGCGACTACCTGCTTCGCCTGGAATCGGAGATCGGCTGCGTCCTCGGCGACATGGGCTATTCCGTGCGCGGCGCCCGGGGCTGTCCGGTGACCCATCTGCCGCCCATCGTGGCCGGTCGCAGGCCCGCGGCCGGAGGCTGAGGCGGTTCCGGCGGGCGTCGTGAGCGCCGGGGACCGCGCCCGGGTCCTGGTGGCCGGCGCCGGCATCGTCGGGCGCTCGGTGGCCTACTACCTCGCCCGAGCCGGTGTCTCCGTGGTCGTCGCCGACCGGGACCCCTCACCTTCCGCCACGACGCGGGCCTCCCTCGGGATCCTGACCCGGCCCACCGGGGGACGGGACCCGTTCTCCTCCTTCTATCGCGACGCCCACTCCCTGCACGAGAGGCTGAGCGCGCAACTGCGCAAAGAGACCGGCCTGGATCCGGGCTGGCGGCCCCTGGGTGGACTGGACCTCGCTCTCGATGGCGGCGAGGCCGAGGCGCTGCGCTCACGCCTGGAGGAGAACCGGTCCCGCGGCGTCCGGGGGGAGTGGCTCGAAGAGGGCCGGCTGCGGGAGGCGGAGCCCGCCCTGTCGGAGTCCGCGGCGGGGGCCGCCTTCTACCCCGGCGACCAGCGGGTCGACCCGCCGACCCTGGCATCGGTCCTGCAGAGGGCCGCCGAGGCCAGGGGCGCCCGGTACCGCTTCGGCGCCGCCGTCGGCGGCCTGCGCCCGGCGCCCGGAGGGGTGGAGTGCGACCTGCACGAGGGCGGAGGTTCCAGGCGAGCCACCTTCGATGCCGCGGTGATCGCCGCCGGATCCTGGTCCGCGGACTTGGGCGGCCCGGAGGCGGGGCGGCTGCGGGTGCGGCCGGTGCGGGGTCAGAGCTGTCTCTTCTCCGGAGATCCCGTGCGCCACGTGCTGCGCTGCTCCGGGGGGAACGTGCTGCCGGCCCCGGGAGGCCTGCTCGTCGGCGGCACCGTCGAGGAGACCGGGTTCGACGCGCGCACCACACCGGCGGCGCTCCAGGAGCTGTCGGCCCTGTGCGGGCGGGTCCTCGCCCGACCCCCGATCCTGCGCGAACAGCGCGCCGGCCTGCGCCCCAAGCCCCCCCGGGGTCGCCCTCTCATCGGCCCCGTGCCCGGTGTCGAGGGCCTGTGGGCGGCCACCGGCCACTACAGGAACGGCGTCCTCATGGGGCCCCTCACGGGGCGGGTCCTGGCCCGGTGGATCACCACGGGCGACCCGGGCCGGGAGATGTCCCCCTTCCGGGTGGATCGTTGACGGCCGTCGGCGGGCCTCCGTACCCTCTACCGCGCCCGCCGCAGCACGCCAAACACTCACTCAACGACCGGAGCCCTGCATGCCCCTGAGCACCGAAGATCTGATCGACGCCCTCGACACCGTCATCTCCATCCCCATCGTCCCCTTCAAGGGCGGGCGGATCGACTACGAGGCCCACGGGAAGAACATCGAGTACCTCCTCGGCACCAGGGCGCTGGAGGGGGACCGCGCACGGGTGGTCTCCATCGCCGGCACCAGCCTCGTCCACCACATCGACACGGACGAACAGCTGAGCCTGATGGAGTTCACGGCGGCCCGGGTGGCGGGGAGGGGCATCTTCATCTCCGGCGTGGCGCCCAACCCGCAGGCCGACGCCGAGCGGCTCATCGCCGCCCAGTGCCGCTTGGCCAACCCGCCCGACGCGTATCTGATCATGCCGCTGACGGGCGTAGCCGACCCGGAGGGCATCTACCACGGCTACATGGCCCTCGCCGAGCGGCTCGGAGGCGAGCACGGGGCCCGGTTCCTCTACTACCTGCGCCAGTCCAACCAGGCGCCCACGGCCATGCGCCTTGTGAACGACTCGCCCCACTTCCTGGGGGTCAAGATCGGTACCCGCCCCGACGACGTGAGACCCATGGTCGAAGGGGTCCGGGACGGCGCCGGCATCGTCATCTGGGGGATCGGCGACCGCAGCACGGGACCGGCGCAGCAGGGGGCCCGAGGGCACACCTCGGGGATCAACGTGGTCTTCGCCAGGGCCTCGGACGAGATCAACAACGCCCAGCGCCGCGGCGACTACGAGGGGGCCCGCAAGGTCGAGGAGGAGCTGGCGCCGCTGGAGGAGATCCGCTTCCGCGACGACCGCCGCTACAACTACTCCGCCGTGGTGGAGGCCATGCACCTGGGCGGTTTCGACGACATCGAGGGCGGCGAGGGGGGCCCCTTCAACCCGCGGGTGCCGCCGGAGGTGGCCGCCGAGGTGGAGGCCGCCATCCGCCCCATCCTCCACTACCACTGAGTGCCGGGGGAGAGCGGACCCCCTGCTCAGCCCCGCCCTTCCAGGCCCTGGAGATACTCCTCCCATTCGAGGGGCAGCAGGTCCCTCTTGCGGCTGTTGCACTCCTTGCAGCAGGGGACGACGTTGCCCTTCCCGCTGGTGCCGCCGCGCACGATGGGCACCACGTGGTCCATGGTGAGTTCCCGCGGCGGGGTCGACCGGCGGCAGTAGTGGCACCTCCCGTCGCCCAGCCGGCGTTTCCACCACTGACTCCTGCGGAGGTCCCGAGCCCTGCCCTTCTCGCGGGCCACGTGCTCCTCCGAGGCGGGTGTGAAGAAGGGTTCCACCCTGCTACCGCAGAACGTCGACGTAGATCGCCGCGGCCACGTCGAGACCGATGTGCCGCTCGCCGGAGCGGCCCACGTCCAGGAGGATCGGCCCCTGGAAGGGAGCCCGGTCGCGGACGCGGACCTCGGTGCCGAGGACGAGTCCGCTGCGGTCGAGGTAGCGGAGCAACTCCGGGTCCCGGTCGCTCACCTGCCGGATGCGGCCGCGCTGCCCCGCGTTCAGGTCGGAGAGCCGCTGGTAGTGGTGGTCGGCGATCTCCCCGTCCTTGGTGGGGATCGGCTCGCCGTGGGCGCCGACGGTGGGATGCCCGAGGGCCTTGTCGATGCGGTCCTCGAAGTCCTCGGAGATGACGTGCTCGAGGCGGTCGGCCTCGGCGTCGACCTGGTCCCACTCGTAGCCCAGGGCCTCGCGGAGATAGAGCTCTAGAAGGCGGTGATGACGCACGATCTCCAGGGCGATCTTCTCGCCCGCGGGGGTCAGCTCCACCCCTTGGTACGGGTGATGGTCGAGGAGCCGCATCTCCGCCAGCTTCTTGATCATGTTCGTAGCCGAAGCCGCCGATACCCGCAGGCGCCCGGCGATGTGCGAGGTGGTCACCATGCCGGCCGCCTCCGGAGCCCGGGAGAGCTTGAAGATCGCCTTCAGGTAGTCCTGCACCGCATCGCTGAGCATCGGTCGATCCTTGTCGGCGGCCCCCCACCAGGC
>CAZEHQ010000009.1:32379-43886 GCA_964512165.1 uncultured Gemmatimonadaceae bacterium
CTTGACGGGCACCGGAGGCCAGGTCTATCCTATGGGGCCGAGGCGATTTAGCCTCGCCTAGAAATAAAGTTCGCAGTCATGGAATCATCAACCCCTGTCTATTGGGCGGCAGTCCTGGCCGCCGCTCTCGCCCTGCTCCTGTGGTCCGGGCGCTGGCTGCGCCGGTGGCGCCGGCTGCAGGGGATGGGGGAGCGGATTCTGCTCGAAGACGGGCTCAAGCACCTCTACGACTGCGAGTACCAGAAGCGGACGGCCAGCGTCGAGAGCCTCGCCGGCGCCCTCGAGGTGCCCCGGAGCCGGGCCGCCGGGATCCTCATCCGCCTGGAGTCCCTCGGCCTCGTCTCGACCCTGGAGCACGGCATGGCGCTGACTCGCTACGGCCGGGAGGAGGCGCTGAGGATGGTGCGTATCCACCGCCTCTGGGAGCGCTACCTCGCCGAGCGCACCGGCGTCAGCCGGTCCCGCTGGCACGAGGAGGCAGAGCGGCGGGAGCATCACATCTCGGCGGAGGAGACGGAGAAGCTGTCCCGCGAGATGGGCCACCCGGTGTACGATCCCCACGGGGACCCGATCCCCACCGCGGAGGGGGAGGTGCCGCCCCGGCAGTCGGTGCCGCTGCCGGCCCTCGGCGAGGGCGAGCTGGCCCGCATCGAGCACGTCGAGGACGAGCCCGCGGAGGTCTACCGCCAGTTGACGGAGGCCGGCCTCCACCCGGGCACCCGGGTGCAGCTGGTGAGCGCCGGCGACGAGGAGATCCGCCTCATCGCCGACGGCCGGTCCCACAGCCTGCCGCCGGTGGTGGCCGGCAACGTCTTCGTCCACGCCGTGGACGGGGAGATGCCGGGGCCCTTCGATAGCCTGGACGACCTGGCCCGCGGAGAGCGCGCCCGCGTGGTGGGCATCTCGCCCGCCTGCCAGGGTCTGGAGCGCCGGCGTCTGCTCGACATGGGCCTGCTGCCCGGTACCGAGGTCCGCGTCGAGATGGTCAGCCCCACCGGCGACCCGGTGGCCTACCAGGTGCGCGGGGCGACGGTGGCCCTGCGGCGGCAGCAGGCCGGGCAGATCCAGGTCGAGCGCGACCTGCCGGACACGCCCACGGGCGCACAACCCCGAGAGAGGGATTGGAGATGACCGATAGACCCGTCGACCCGGGAGCCTGCGAGGCCTGCCCGGCCCATCACGCCGCCAACCTGATCCGGCTGGGGGTGAACATGGCCAACTGGGACTACGTGGTCGCCCTGGCGGGGAACCCCAACACCGGCAAGACGACGGTCTTCAACGCCCTCACGGGGCTGCGGCAGCACACCGGCAACTGGCCGGGCAAGACCGTGGTGCGCGCCGAGGGCGGCTTCGCCTATGGGGGGGACCGCTACAAGCTGGTCGATCTGCCCGGAACCTACTCCCTGCTCTCGACCAGCGACGACGAGGAGGTGGCGCGGGACTTCCTCCTCTTCGGCAGTCCCGACGTGACCGTCATCGTCGCCGACGCGACCCTGCTGGAGCGCAACCTGAACCTCGTTCTGCAGGTCCTCGAGATCACCGACCGCGCCGTCCTCTGCCTGAACCTGATGGACGAGGGCGAGCGCCGGGGCATGGAGGTGGACGACCGGCGCCTGGCACGCGACCTCGGAGTACCGGTGGTGCCCACCGTTGCCCGGCGCTCGCAGGGCATCCCCGAGCTGCTGCAGGCGGTGGCCGACGTGGCCACGGGACGGACGACCTGCAGGCCTCACCGGATCGAGCCGCCCCCGGGGCTGAAGGCCGCCGTGGAGGCGCTGATGGCCGAGGTGTCGGCCGCCTTTCCCGGACTGCCGAACGCGCGCTGGGTGGCTCTGCGGCTGCTGGAGGGCGACCCGCGCATCGTCGAGGCCGTGCGCTCCGGGGAGATCGCCGACCTCGGGCGTCACCTGGAGAGGGCTGCCTCCGAGGCCGGCGGCGTCCGTGTGGAGGCGAGCTGATGGAGCGGCGAGCGCACCCGGAGACGATCCTGTCCCGCGCCGGTTCCCTGCGCTGGGAGGCCGGCCGCAACTTCCACGACGAGCTGGTGGAGTCGATCTACACGGATGCGGCGCGCATCGCCGACCGCGCCGTGACCCGCGCCGGAAAGCGCGGCCGCTTCGATCTGGACCGCACCATCGACCGCTTCGTCACCAGCCGCTGGCTCGGCTTCCCGCTGATGCTGCTCATGCTGACGGTGGTGTTCTGGCTGACCATCGAAGGCGCCAACTATCCCTCCGCCATGCTCGCGGTGCTGCTCGTCGATACCATCCATCCGGCCCTCAAGAGCGGGGCCGCCGCCATCGGCGCCCCCTGGTGGCTGGACGGTCTGCTCATCGACGGCATGTACCTGTCCATGGCGTGGGTGGTCAGCGTCATGCTGCCGCCCATGGCGATCTTCTTCCCCCTCTTCACCCTGCTGGAGGACTTCGGCTACCTGCCGAGGGTGGCCTTCAACCTCGACGGATTGTTCCGGCGCGCCGGGGCCCACGGCAAGCAGGCCCTGACCATGACCATGGGCTTCGGCTGCAACGCCGCGGCCATCGTCTCCACGCGCGTCATCGACAGCCCGCGGGAGCGCCTGATCGCCATCATCACCTTCTCCCTCTGCAACGGTCGCTGGCCGACGCAGATCCTGGTGGCCAACATCTTCATAGGGGGGCTCGTGCCCGCGCACCTGGCGGGCCTGGTCTCGGCGGCGGCGGTGGTGGCCGTGGCCGTGACCGGAGTCCTCCTGGCCCTGGCCGTCTCCTGGGGCCTGTCCCGGACCGTCCTCAGGGGCGAGGCCTCCGCCTTCAGCCTCGAGCTGCCTCCCTACCGCCCGCCCCAGATCCTGCGCACCATCTACACCTCGATCATCGACCGCACCCTCATCGTGCTGTGGCGGGCGGTGATCTTCGCCATTCCCGCCGGCGCCATGATCTGGCTGTCCTCCCAGATCACCGTGGGCGAGGCCAGCCTGGCCGAGCACTTCATCGAATTCACCGGACCTTTCGGCGCCCTCATCGGCCTCAACGGCGTGATCCTGCTGGCCTACGTGATCGCCATTCCCGCCAACGAGATCATCATTCCCACGATCCTCATGCTGACCTATCTGAGCGTCGGGACGCCGGAGCTGGGGGCGGGGGCGGGGGTGATGTTCGAGCTCGACTCGGAGGCGGATACGGCCCGCATCCTGAAGGTCTCCGGCGGCTGGACCCTGCTGACGGCGGTGAACCTGATGCTCTTCAGCCTGGTCCACAATCCGTGCTCGACGACGATCTACACGATCTACAAGGAAACCCGCAACGCTAGGTGGACGACGGTGTCGGCCCTGCTGCCGTTGGTGATGGGCTTCGTCCTCTGCTTCGTCGTGGCCCTCGTCTGGCGCGCCCTGGGCTGAGCGGGCCTTCCACCCAAAGAGAAAGGCCCCGGATGAGAGCATCCGGGGCCTTTGTGTGTCTGGCGGGACCGACGGGACTCGAACCCGCGACCTCCGGCGTGACAGGCCGGCGTTCTATACCAGCTGAACTACGATCCCGTGCAGTAGGGCAAGTGCAAAAAGCTAACGGCGGTCCCTGCGTCTGTCAACGCGCCGTCAGTGCGGCGAGTGCCGTCGGTCCCACTCCTCGCCCTCCTTGCGGATGCGCTTGAGGGCGCCGCGCAACAGCTGACGCTTGAGGGGGGGCATGCGGTCGATGAAGAGCCGGCCGTCGAGATGGTCGATCTCGTGCTGCAGGACGCGGGCGAAGAATCCCTCGGCGGAGAGCTCGAAGGCGCACCCCTCGTGGTCGAGGGCCGAGATGGTGACTTCCGTGAACCGCGAAACCTCGCCGTAGAGATCGGGGATGCTCAGGCAGCCCTCCTCGGCGGTGGCCGTGCCCTCGGCGGTGTCGATGGCCGGGTTGACCAGGGCCATGGGCGGCTGATCGGCCTCGGCGGCGGAGATGTCGACGACGATGACGCGGCGGGAGACGCCGATCTGGGGCGCCGCCAGGCCGACGCCGTCGGCCTCGGCCAGGGTGTCGAAGAGGTCCTGGATCAGTGCCTTCACCTCGGCGTCGACCGAGGTCACCGGGAGGGCCTTGCGGCGCAGCACCTCCGAGCCGTAGTGGACGATCTCGCGGATCAAGAGGCGGGAGTCAGGTCGAGGGCGACGTAGCGGGCCCCGGCGCGCTCCCCGGCGGAGACCAGGGCGGTGCGCAGCGAGTTCTCCCCAAGGCGGTCCCCGGACTCTTCCGAGAGGCGTATCCACAGGACCTGGCCCTGCTCCCCGCACTCGCAGGGGAGCAAGCCGAGGCCGCAGGCCTCCCGGCGCACGGCCGCCGCCGGGTCGCCGCCGCCCCCGGTGCCGCTCAGCACCTCGTTCAGGCTGCCGGAGCGGAAGCCGCGGAGATCGGCCGTAACCCTGGCATAGCCGAGATCGAGGAGCCCCGCGCGCAAGCGGCGTCGCAGGGAGCGGTCGGAGAGCAGCCGCCCCAGGTCGTCCGCCGGCAGCTCGATGCGGGCCACCTCTTCGTGATGGCGCACGCGGACGTGGGAGCCGAAGCCCTCGGCCCGCACCCGCTTCTCGGCGGCATCGACGCGGCGCAGTCCCTCGCGGGTGACCGGGGTGCCGTAGGGGAACCGGGAGGAGAGACAGGCCAGGGCCGGCCGGTCCCACACCGGGATGCCCATGCGACGGGCCAGCTCGCGCACGTCCCGCTTCGTCAGGCCCGCCTCCTGCAGCGGCGCCCGCACGCCGAACTCGCGGGCGGCGGTGGCCCCCGGCCGGTAGTCGCCGCGGTCGTCGGCGTTGTGGCCGAAGAGCAGGTTGTCGACCCCCAGCCGACCGGCCAGCGCGGACATGTGCGTGAAGAGCTCGCCCTTGCAGTGGTAGCAGCGGTTGACGGGATTGCCGGTGTAGTCCGGGTTGTCGAGCTCGCCCGTGCGGACTACCTCGTGGCGGATGCCGAAGGGGCGCAGCACCTTCGCCGCCAGCTCCAGCTCGCCCTCGGCGTAGCTCTCGGAGTCGGCGGTGACGGCGATGGCGTCCGGGCCCAGGACCCGGTGGGCGGCGACGACGAGGAGAGCGCTGTCGACTCCGCCGGAGTAGCCGATCAGAACGCGTCCCAAGGGGCGCAGGAGCTCCTCGAGGTCGGCGAGCTTGGCCTCCGGGCCGCGGGGGTCCGCTTCGACCGGGGCGCCGTCGATGAGGATGGGGCCGCTCAACCGTCCTCCGAAGCCGGCGCCACCGCGGCGGGCGTCAGCACCGCCTCGGTCATGCCGTGCAGGACTTTCTTGTCCGAGGGGCAGACCAGGCACTGCACGCCGGCGAGAAGCACCTCCTCGCCGACGACATAGTAGTAGGGGCGCAGGAGGACGCGGCCGTGCATGCTCTCGATGGTGTCGGACTCGAAGTCGTAGTAGCGGGCCGGCAGGCGGGCGCCCTTGTGGAAGTTCTGCAGCACCCGGGGCGACTGGTGGAAGGACTGCAGGGCCTCGTCGAGAGCGGCCCGCCAGTCCTCTTCGGGCACGTCGTGGCCGACGGTGACGCCGCGGCTCTGCTGGGCCTTCTCCGAGAACCCCGAGGGCTTGATGACGAGCTCGCGCTCCTTCTTGCTGAGGTGGCGCAGTTCCTCCCAGCCGCTGACCGGACGTCCACCGACCTGCAGACCGGGCACGATGACATGGGGCGGCACCGGCGTGGGGTCGAGGACCCAGGTGCGGGGGAAGACGTCCCGCAGCAGGTCACGTGCGTCGCCGGGCAACTCGCGCTCCCAGAAGGCGGCCAGGCGCGGATTGTGGAACAGGGCGAGCCACATCTTCTCCTCGAGATAGGCCTTCATGGGCGGGGTCACGCGAACCGCGTTCTTCTTGGCGTGGTAGGAGACCAGCTCGACCTTCGGAATGTTGGGCAGGTCGAAGAGCTCGAAGAACCGGTAGGCCACGTCCACCCGTAGCCGTCCGTCGACGCCGTCGATGAGCACGCCGTCGTCGTCGACGTGCAGCTCCCGCGGGTGGCGGCAGTGGACGGGGCGGCCACGTTCCCGGAGGGCGCCGGCCAGCCACTCCATCTCGTCCCGGTAGGCCTCGGCCTCGTCGGAGACGAGGATGCAGACCACGGGCTCGTCGCAGCTCTTCGCCGTCCCCGCAACGGCCCGCCAGAATCCCTCCACCAGGCCGTGGGCGCCGCCCACCAGCTCGTAGCCGAGATCGGCGTAGGCGGCGGTGAGCTGGGCGGTGAAGCCGATGCCGCCGGGGACCGAGTCGAGCTCCGCCGCGCGCACGCCGTCGGCGGTGACGATGAGGTCGGGGCGGATCACCACGGGCAGGTGCGACTTGACGCGGTTGAGCCGGCCCAGGTCGACGGTCCGCTCCGGCTTGCCGGCGTCGAGGTAGGCGCGCACCCAGTCCGGCCGCAGGCCCCTGATGCTCTGGTGGTAGAGGAGATTGGCGGCGCGGTTGAAGGCGTGCAGCGCCGGCCCCAGCCGCAGCAGGAAGGCGTGCTGGTCGGCGGTCAGCCAGAACGGCTCCGGCGAGATCCGCCAGGGCAGCCGGCTCTCTGGATGGAGCCTCGAGCGGTCGCCCTCGAAGATGTACTCGGTGGGAGCGCTCTCGTTGATGCGGCGGCAGATCGCGCGCGGGTCGGCCTGGGTCGCGCAGAGGGACATGGGGGTGATCCGTGAAGGGCTGGGTGGTCCGAAGTGGTTGTAAAATGTAAGGGATGGGAGCACACAGGCAACGCGGCCCGTCTTTCCCCGAAGGGAGATCTCGCATACCTTGGCGGCCCATGAGCGCAGAGGGGGAGCTGGAGGGCCGGAACGCCCTGGTCACCGGCGGCGGACGGGGCATCGGGCGCTCTATCGCCCTGACCCTGGGAGCCGCCGGCGCCCGTGTGGCCATCCTGGCCAGGACGCGGGAACAGGTCGAGGAGGCGGCGCAGGAGCTGTCGGCCGCGGGTTCCCCGGTCCTGGCCCTGCCCGCCGACGTCTCCGTGCCCGGGCAGGTCGCCGCCGCCGTCGACGAGGTGGAGCGGGCCTGGGGAGGGGTCGACGTCCTGGTGAACAACGCCGGAGTCCTGGGCCCGGCCGGGCCGGCTCACGAAGCGGATCCGGAGGCCTGGCTGCGGGCGGTGCGAGTCAACCTCGGCGGCTGCTTCCTCTGCTGCCGTGCCGTGCTGCCCGGCATGATCGCCCGCCGGCGCGGCGAGATCGTGAACCTCTCCGGCGGGGGAGCCGTGAGCCCGCGGCCGTGGTTCACCGCCTACGGGGCCGCCAAGGCCGGCGTGGTGAGCTTCACCGAGACCCTGGCGGCCGAGGTGTCGCCCCACGGGGTGCGCGTCAACGCCGTAGCCCCCGGGGAGGTCCGCACCGACATGGCGCGGGAGGCCGCCGCCGCGCTCCGGGAGATGGCCGCCGCCCGGGGAAAAGCCGCCCCCGAGGAGCCGGGAGCCACTCCCCAAGCGGCGGCGGAACTCGTCCTCTACCTGGTCTCGCCGCGCTCGGCGGGCCTGAGCGGCCGTCTGCTGTCGGCCGTGTGGGACGACTGGGAACACCTCGATGTCGAGGCGGTGATGGCCGGCGAGGGCGGCGCGGTTCGGCGCCTGAGGCCATGACCCACCGGGTCGTCGTGGTCGGAGCCGGCCGCGCGGGGAGCCACCGGGCGGCGGCGGTGGCCGCCGACGGGGCGAGCCGGCTGGTGGCCGTCTGCGATGTCGACGAGAAGGCGGCCCGGCGTCTGGCTGTCGAGCACGGTGCCCGTGCCCACGGCGACTGGCGGGCCCTGGCCGCCGCCGACGGCGTCGATCTGGTCGTGGTCTCGACTCCCCACCATCTGCTGGCGGAGATATCGGTGGCGGCCCTGGAGGCCGGCCGGCACGTTCTCTGCGAGAAACCCCTCGGACGGAATGCCGCCGAGGTCGATGAGGTCGCGGCCGCCGCCCGCGAGAACGGCCGGGTCCTGAGAGCCGGATACAACCATCGCTTCCACCCGGCGGTGGAGGGAGTCCGGCAGGCGGCGGGGGAGGGGAGCCTCGGCCCCCTGATGTTCGTGCGCGGGCGCTACGGGCACGGGGGCCGGCCTGGGTACGACCGGGAGTGGCGATCCGATGCGGCCGTCTCGGGCGGCGGCGAGCTGCTCGACCAGGGCGCCCACCTCGTCGACCTTTTCCTGTGGATCCTCGGCTGCGACTTCGAGGCCTTCAGCGCCGAGGCGGTGACCGCCTTCTGGGACATGCCCGTGGAGGACAACGCCTTCGCCCTGATGCGCACGACGGCGGGCCAGATCGCCTCCCTGCACGTGAGCTGGACCCAGTGGAAGAACCTGTTCAGCCTGGAGGTCTTCGGACGGGACGGATACGCCGTCGCCGAGGGACTCGGCGGGTCCTACGGCGAGGAGCGGCTCGTCCTCGGCCGCCGCGCCGCGGAGGGAGGGGCTCCGCAGGAGCGCATCCGGCGGTTCCCCGGCCCCGACCGGTCCTGGTCACGGGAGTGGAAGGCCTTCGTGGACGCCGTCGAGGGCCGTCCCGCGGCCGGCGCTGACGGGGAGGCGGCGTTGCGCACCATGCGCCACCTGGGGCGGCTCTACGCCGCCGCCCGCGAACAGGCCCCCTGAAGAAGCTGCAACTCCGCTGCAACTCCATGGAAACAGTTACAAAGTGGGGTGCGTCGGCCCCCCGTCCGGCTTTTTTCCGGCGGGGCTCAACTTTTTCCCGATCCCGGCTCGATAATTCCGTACATTGTGGCCAAAGCGCCCGATAGGGCGGAAAACAACAGATCATGTCCACTTTAACGAACGGGATCGCCATGCGTACGGATCAGGACGCAGCCCAGGTAGAACGCGTGTCCCTGGCCTATCGTAGGTTGGCCAACGCCATGATTCTCAGCACGTTGCGGGAAATCTCGAAGACCGAGGAGGTAACCGAGGAAGTGATGGAGGTGGACTTCGTGGAGAGTCCCCGGATCGATCCCTGGTGCGAGTTGGCCGGCCTGGAGCCCGAGGTCGTGCGCCGAGCCGCCAGGCGCCTGCTCGGCGTGCGGGTGGTTACCGCCTGAGGGGTACCCGCTCGATGTGCAAAGGCCCCGGGGAGTTGCTTCCCCGGGGCCTTTCTTCGTTCTGGGGATCAGCGCCGCGCCAACTGCTTGCTGCGCACGTAGTCCAGCACGCCGCGGACGACCTTCTCCGCTTCCCGCTGCCGATGCTGCTCGAAGCGCAGGGCCCAGGCGTGATCGACGTAGGCGAGGTTGGCGACCTCCACCAGGACCTTCACCGAAGCGGGATTGCCGCGCAGGACCGCCAGGGACTGACCGCGGGCCCGGCCGCCGGCGCCGAGGGCGGGCAGCAGGGCGCGGGCGAAGCGGCGGGAAGCATCGTCGCGCTTGCCGCGCCGTTCGTAGTAGAGCACCAGGGGCGCCTGGGGGGAGTTGGGGTCGTGGTCGGCGTGGAAGGAGAGGAAGATGGAGCGCCCTCTGGGGGCCTTGCGCAGGGCGTCCTTCGTGATCTGCACCCGGGCCTTGAGTCCCCTGGAGTTGCCGGTGGGCCACTGGCGCGGGTGGTTGGTGCGGTTGAGGGCGAAGCTGTTGAAGACCTCGTTCTGCTGATGCACGAAGGTCTGTGTCGGCGGCTCGGTCCTGCGGATGAGATGGTTGGGGCTCAACAGCGTGACGTCGACGCTGGCCCCGTGCAGGCGCAGCAGCACGTAGGCGCGCAGGGTGATGTCGTAGACGTACTCGTCCTCGACGACGTAGAGGCGGGTGCCGTCGCCGGCGATGGTCTGCACGATCGCCCCGGGATCGATGCCGCCGTGACCGGGGTCGAGGACGAAGTGCCAGCCCGCGAGGTCGTTGCCGAGGCGGCCGAGGCGCCCCACCTCGCCTTCGAACCGGTCCCAGAGCTTCCTCGCCTGCCGGTAGGTCCGCAGAGGGGAGGGGGGGTGTTTCTCGGCGTAGTTCCGGCTCGGCTGGCGGCGCGCCCGGGGCCGCTGTCCGTAGTACGGACCGTTGTCGCGGGCAATGCGCCGGAGGCCGGCCACGTCGACCAGGAGCCGCTCCCAGGGGATCCGGGACGGATCGAGCTGGGAGGGGTCGGTCTGTGCCGGTCGCCCCAGCAGCGGCCGGACCTTCAGCTTCTGTCCGGGGTGGATGACCATGCCGGACAGATCGTTGAGACGCCGCAGCTCGGCGACGCTCATCTGGTGAAGCTGGGCGATCTCCGACAGGTTGTCGCCGCGGACGACGGTGTGGCTGGCCAACCGCGGTCTGCGGTCCTGTCCCAGGAGCAGCCGTTGTCCCGGATAGATGCTGTCCCCCCGGAGACGGTTGAGGGCCTTCAGGTCCGCCACCGACAGGCCGTAGGCTCGGGCGATCTCCCACAGGGCGTCCCCGCGCTCGACGACGTGCACCGTGGCCGGGGTCGGCCGAAGGCGGAGCTTCTGGCCGGGCCGGATGAGGTCGCCCTCGAGGCCGTTCAGGTGACGCAGGCGTCCGACACCGATATCGTACAGGGCGGCGATCTGATACAGGGTCTGGCCGGGCAGCACCACGTGGATGCTCGCCTGCTTCGGCGAGGGCTGCAGTCGCAGCCTCTGGCCGACACGGATGCGGTCACCCTCCAGGTCGTTTAGCTGCCGCAGCAGCGCCAGCTCGACATCGAGGCGGACGGCGATCTCCGAAAGGGTGTCGCCGGGCCGGACCACGTACCTGGCAGGTCTCTCCGGCTGCCCCCGCAGGCGGAGCACCTGGCCGGGGCGGATGCGGTCGGTTGTCAGACCGTTGAGGCGTCTCAGGTCCGCGGTGGTGAGGCCGTGACGATGGGCGATCTCGGAAAGGGTGTCGCCGGGCCGCACGATGCAGGTGCTGGCGGGGGCCGAGACCTCCAGCCGCTGGCCTACGGCGATGGCATCGGAGGAGAGCCGGTTCCAGCGCCGCAGGTCGTCCAGGCTGACGCGGTAGCGCTGGGCGATTTGCGACAGGGTGTCGCCCGGCCGCACCATGTGCACGTCCCCGCCCGTGGTGACCGGGGCGGAGAAGAGACACACCGATGCAAGCAGCAACCGGCACAGGTGCAAGATGGAGGGTCCGTGGAAACGGACGGGGAGAGAGGCAGTGGGACGGGAGCGCCCGGCGGGTGCCTGAGGATGGCACCGCCGAAATGGGGGTAACGGCAAGTATAACATCCACTTGGGCGGTACGCAATCAGCTCCGCTGCCGGCCTCTCGGGCGGTTGCGGCGATGGCTGGGGCCGGCGGCCGCCGCGGCGATGCTCGCTTGCGGCGGCGGCGGGACGGATATCGTCGATCCGGAGAACGGCGCCCCGCCGGAGGACGGATCGGTTCTGGTCGACAACCGGACGCCCTTTGCGGTGGAGGTCGCCTATCTGCGCGTGGGAGAGCAGGACGAGGCGGCCGTCGTCCGGGCCGTCGTGGGGCCCGGCGAACGGTGGGACGCGGGCGGGGGAAGCCTGAGCGCCGGCACCGAGCTGAAGCTCGACCTGGTGCTTCTGGTACCTCCGGAACAGGGGCTCCGGGTCCGCCGCAAGGCATCGGTCGCCAT
>CAZEHQ010000010.1:0-2662 GCA_964512165.1 uncultured Gemmatimonadaceae bacterium
CCAGGGGCTCGCCGGGGGTCTTGTTGACGTAGAGATAGAGGAAGCGGCCCAGCGGGTAGGAGCCGTCGAGGACGTTGGCCAGGGAAGCGTTCTCGAAGGGCATGTCCTCCGCCTCGGCCAGGGGCACGACGCGCACGCCGGAGGTCCGGTAGCCGATGCCGCTGTAGCCGACGCCGTAGCGGTCCTCGGTGACGCCCTGGACGACGGAGGCGGAGCCGGGCTGCTCCTTGACCTCGTCCAGGTAGTCGCCCTTGAACAGGGCGACGCTCTTGAAGAAGCCGTAGGTGCCGGAGGCCGAGTTGCGCCCGTAGAGGCTGACCCGGGCCGTGGCCCACTCGCCGCCCAGCCCGAGCTGCCCCCAGCGGGCGATCGGTTCGCCGTGGCCGCCGCGCCGGGTCTTGGAGAACACCGCATCGACCTGGGGCAGGGTCATGCCCTCGAGGGGGTTGTCCTTGTTGACGAAGACCGCCAGCGCGTCCAGGGAGGTCCGCAGCGGCGTCGGCGGGTAGCCGAACCTCTCCTCGAACTTGTCCTTCTCCGTGGACTTCATCGCTCTCGACATGGGGCCGAACTGCGCCGTGCCCTCGATCAGGGCCGGCGGCGCCGTGCTCGAGCCCTTGCCCTCGATCTGGATACGGACGCTGGGATAGTGTCTGCGAAAGCCCTCCAGCCACAGGGCCATCAGGTTGTTCATCGTGTCCGAGCCGATGCTGCTGGCGCTTCCCGAGATGCCGCTCGCCTTCTGGTAGGGCTGGATCCGGCTGTCCACCTCCACGGCCTGGGCCTGGAGGGAAACGGCCGTGCCGAGCAGGCACAGGGCCAGGAGCTTCGGTGACGGGGGATACATGGGATTCCTCCTGTGGTGGTCGATCTGCGCTTCCGCCGTAACGAAGCTAAAACTTCGCGTCACATGGGAGTCACCTTCGTGTTACGATTCGGTGTCCGGCGGGACATCGGCTCACGTTCGCGGCCGGCCCGGCACACTTCCGCCCCTTCGTGACCTATTCGTAACTTGGACAGGAAGCCCCCCGCCCCCGCTTTTCCCACGGCCACTCGACGGAGGATCAGAGGATCACATGTCACGCTACGGCTGCGTCCTGTTCGCCGGCGCCTTCCTGACCGCGGGCGCAGAGGCCCAGCGGGGCACCATGAGCAGCACCATCTTCGCGGACTACTACTTCGTGGTCTCCGCGGACGACCGCACGGGACTGGAGAGGCGCAACGCCTTCCAGTTCCGGCGCATCTACCTGACCTACGACCGCGACCTGTCGGACCGCTTCGCCGCCCGGGTCCGCCTGGAGGCCCGGGACGCCGGCTTCGGCGAGCTGAGCAGGATGACGCCCTTCGTCAAGCACGCCTACCTGCGCTGGCGCCGGGCGGTGGCCGGAGCCGACCTCTACGTGGGCGAGTCGGCCACGCCGACCTGGCGGGCCTCCGAGAAGCTCTGGGGCTACCGGTCGGTGGAGAAGACCATCCTCGACCTGAACGGCATCGGCTCCTCCGCCGACATCGGCGTGAGCCTGAAGGGGCGCGCCGCCGGGCTCGGCTACCACCTGATGGTCGCCAACGGCCCGGGACAGCGGCCGGAGAACGACAACGGCAAGAAGCTCTACGCCGCGGTCCGCTTCGAGTCCGGCGGGGGCGGCCTCTTCGAGCTCTGCGGCGATCTGGACATGCGCCCCGGGGGCCGGGACCACCTCGTGGCCAAGGCCCTCATCGGCCTCGCCCGCCAGCGCCTGCGCGTCGGGGTCGAGCCTTTCGTCCGCGTCCGTCGCCTGGCGGAGGACGAGAGGCTCACGGGCATCTCCGTCTTCGGGTCGGCGGCAATTCCCCCCGCCGGGTGGGTCTTCGCCCGCCTCGACGCGTTGGAGGAAGGGGGCCGCGGCGACCGCCTCGTCATCGCCGGGTTCGACTGGGAGGCGGCTGCGGGCGTCCACCTGCAGCCGAACGTGCACGTGCAGCTCCCCGACGGATCGGACCCGATCCTGCAGGTCCGGGCCACCGGCTTCCTGCGCTTCTGAGCCGGGAGGTCAGGCCCCGGGCGGCGGCCCTCCGGGTGCGCACAATCGTCGCTGCGCCGTAACCGGTCCTCAACACCCCTGCCGTAGAATCGTGCATCCGATCCGCGGACCCGGTCCGAGGGCACGGGTCCGCCCCTACCCACCCGCACGAGGAGACGGCATTGACTCGGGCCTCCTGGCCGGCAGGACTCGCGGCCGCCACGGTTCTCGCACTCTACACCGCCGCCATGGCGCAGGACACCGGCCGCATCGCCGGCACCATCGTCGACGGCGAGACCGGCGACCCCCTCATCGGCGCCTTCGTCATCCTCAAGAACCCCGACGGCACGCGCACCAACATGGGTGCCGCCACCGATCTGGAGGGCGACTACCGCATCCCCGGCGTCCCCGCCGGCACCTATACCCTCGAGAGCTCGATGATCGGCTACAACCAGACGACGATCACCCAGGTCGTCGTCGAGGCCGACGGTGTCGTCGACCTCGATTTCACCCTGAAGTCGGAGGCGATCGAGGTGGAGGCGGTGGTCGTCGAGGCCCGGGCCCTGCGCAATACCGAGGCGGCGCTGCTCAAGGAGCGCCAGAAGGCCCCGGCCGTGAGCGACGCCATCAGCGCCGAGGACCTCTCCCGGGCCGGCTCCGGC
>CAZEHQ010000010.1:2672-15939 GCA_964512165.1 uncultured Gemmatimonadaceae bacterium
TGCCGCCGAGGCCATGACCCACGTCACCGGAGCCACCGTTCAGGACGGCCGGTACGTCACCATCCGCGGTCTCGGCGACCGCTACAGCACGGTGCAGCTCAACGGCGCCGAGCTGCCGAGCGCCGACCCCGACCGCCGCGCCGTGGCCATGGACATGTTCCCCTCGAGCATGCTCGACAACATCGTCACCGTGAAGAGCTTCACCCCCGACAAGCCGGGCAACTTCACCGGCGGCGCCGTCGACATCGGCACGCGGAGCATGCCCGACGACTTCCACTTCTCCTTCTCCACCTCGACCTCCTGGAATACCAACACGACCTTCGAGGAGGTCCTCACCTACGAAGGCGGCGGCACCGACTGGCTCGGCATCGACGACGGCAGCCGCGCCATCCCCGCCGAGGCCTCCGGCGACATCCCCGACTACGCCGCCACCTTCGGGGACCGTTCCCGGGCCGAGTCCCTCGACCGGATCTCCAAGGCCTTCACCAACGTCATGGGCCCTACCCGCGGGACGGCTCCCCTCAACTACAGCACCTCCCTGGCCTTCGGGGATCAGTACCGTCTCAACGGCCGGCCTATCGGCTTCATCGCCAGCCTGACGTCGAGCCGGAAGCACGCCCACTACGACGGCGGCACCCGCGCCCGCTGGCAACTCACGGGCCGCGTCGACCAGTCCGAGTCCCTCGTGGACCAGCTGAACCTGGTCGACGCCAGGAGCTCCGAGGAGGCCCTGTGGGGCGGCATGGCGAGCGCCGCCTGGCGCCCCCACGACGCCCACGAGATAGGCTCCACCTTCATCTACAACCGCAGCGGCGAGGACGTGGCGCGGTACCTGGTGGGCAAGTTCGACGAAACCCTCGACGAGGACGACTTCTACGAAACCCGCGTGCTCCACTTCACCGAGCGCGAGATCCGTTCCCTCCAGGTCTCGGGCAAGCACCATCTCCAGCCCCTGCGGGGGATTCGCCTGGAGTGGTCGGGCGCGACCTCCTCCTCCACCCAGGAGGAGCCCGACCTGCGCTACTTCAGCGACAACTACACCATCCGCGACGGCGACACCCTCTACTCGATCAAGCCCTCGAGCTATCCCGACCCGACGCGCTACTTCCGCGACCTCGAGGAGACCAGCCGCGAGGCCAGTCTGAGGCTGAGTCTGCCCTTCCGGCCGTGGCACGGGCTGACGGGGGAGATCAAGGCGGGGGCTTTCGCCCAGGAGAAGGTCCGCGGCTTCGACGAGACCCAGTTCCGCTACCAGCGGCCGAGCTCGCACCGCTTCGGCGGCGACGTCAACGGGTTCTTCACCGACGCCAACGTCGGCATCATCGACACTACCGGCGCCCTGCCCCGCTTCGGCAACTACATCGTCGACGCCACCCTGCCGTCGAACACCTACGACGGCGACCAGCGGATCGCCGCCGGCTACGGCATGGTCGAGCTGCCCCTGAACCGCCGGTTGCGGCTCATCACCGGGGCGCGCTTCGAGGCCACCCGCATCGACGTGGCCAGCGCCAACCCGGAGCTGGCCGCCGGCGAGCTCGAGACGAACGACCTGTTGCCATCGGTCAATGTGGTCTACCAGGTGGGGGAGGCGAACATGCGGCTCGCCTACGGCCGCACCCTGGCGCGGCCGACCTTCCGCGAGCTGGCCCCGTTCTCCTCCTTCGCCTTCGTGGGGGACTTCATCCTCACCGGCAACGAGGAGTTGAAGCGCACCCTCATCGACAACTACGACCTGCGCTGGGAGTGGTTCCCCAACCCCGGCGAGATCTACGCCCTCAGCGGCTTCTACAAGCTCTTCCGGAACCCCATCGAGCGGGCCATCCTGACCACCAACGGTGAGATCCAGTACCAGAACGTGGACGAGGCCGCCGTGGCCGGCGTCGAGTTCGAGGCGCGCGAGAACCTGGGTCTTCTCGGGGAGAGGTGGCGCGACTTCTTCGCCGGCGGCAACCTGTCCCTGATCCATTCGAAGGTCGACATCCCCGAGAGCGAGATGGCCATCATCCGGGGCTTCGACCCCGATGCGGAGACCAGCCGCTCCCTCCAGGGCCAGTCACCCTTCGTGGTCAACCTAGACGTCGTCTACGACAATCTCGAGACCGGCACGGCGGCGGGCATGTACTACAACATCTTCGGGCGGCGTCTCTCGGAGGTCAGCCTCGGAGGCACGCCCAACGTCTTCGAGGAGCCCCGGTCCAGCCTGGACTTCACCCTGTCGAAGCGCATCAACGGGTTGTACACGGTGAAGCTGGCGGCCAGGAACCTGCTCGACTCGGATCACCGCTTCGCCTACCCCTTCAAGGGCACGCGGTACATCGCCCGGGAGTACCGCAAGGGGCGCTCCTTCTCCGTAAGCCTGGGGTACAAGCTCGGCCGCTGATCCCGACGACGCCGCACCGACTCCGGGGACCGTCCGCCAGGCGCGGGCGGTCCCTTCGTGTTGTTACCAATCGCCTCGGCTTCGTGACGCGGAGTTCACGGGACCGCCATCGATCCGCCAAAGGGGTTCTCCACTTTCTGGGCGCTTCAGCAAACCCGCCCATTCCAGCGCAACGAGGAGGAAAGATGAGAGGCAGAGGAACGAGGATCCTGTGGCCGGCGGCCCTGGCCGGGATCGTGTGGACGGCCGTCGCCGTCCCGTCGGCGGCCCAGACGGTCGTGCAGGTGACCGAGGACATCGGCCAGGACGCCGTGTGGACGCCGGACAACACCTACGTGCTCAACGGCTTCGTCTTCGTCGACGACGGCGCGGCGCTCACCATCGAGCCCGGCACCGTCGTCCGCGGCAAGCCGGGCCAGGGAGAGAACGCCAGCGCCCTGATCGTGGCCCAGGGCGGCAAGATCTTCGCCGAGGGAACACCCGAGAGCCCCATCGTCTTCACCGCCGAAGCCGACGACGTCTCCGATCCCTTCGACCTGCCCCTCGATACCCGGGGCCTGTGGGGCGGCGTCATCATTCTCGGCAAGGCGGTGATCAACACCTCCACCGGCGTCGGCGCCATCGAGGGCATTCCCACCACGGAGCCGCGCGGCGCCTACGGCGGCACCGACGACAGCGACGACTCCGGCGTCTTCCGCTACGTCTCGATCCGCTACGGCGGCACCGACATCGGCGCCGGCAACGAGATCAACGGCCTGACCATGGGCGGCGTCGGCCGCGGCACCGTCGTCGAGTACGTGGAGGTCTACAACAACCAGGACGACGGCTTCGAGTGGTTCGGCGGCACCGTCGACAGCCGCTACCTGGTGAGCGCCTTCAACGGCGACGACTCCTTCGACATCGACGAAGGCTGGCGCGGCGACAACCAGTTCTGGTTCGCCGTGCAGGCCGAGGAGATCGGCGACCGGGCCGGGGAGCACGACGGCGGCACCGATCCCGAGGACGGCCAGCCCTTCGCCACCCCGCAGATCTGGAACGCCACTTTCATCGGCTCGGGCGTGGGCGCCTCCAACCCCGACAACCCCGAGGCCCTGAAGCTGCGCGACAACTGGGGCGGCAGCTACTTCAACAGCATCTTCACCGACTTCGTCGGCGCTGGCGTCGACGTGGAGGACCTGCCCGACGGCGAGGACAGTCGCAACCGGCTGGAGGAGGGCACCCTCAAGCTGCAGAACAACATCTGGTGGGGCTTCGGCGCCGGCGACGATCTGGCCGGCGTCGCCGACTGCTCCGGCGACGGCTGCGGCGACCCGAAGGACGACAGCTTCGTGCAGACGGCCCTGCAGGACGGCGGCAACCGCATCGAGGACCCGCGGCTGCGCGGCATCAGCCGCACCACCGACGGCGGCCTCGACCCGAGGCCGGCCGCCGGAGGCCCCGCGACCACCGGCGCCATGACCCCGCCGTCCAACGGCTTCTACGAGTCCACCAACTACCTGGGCGCCTTCTCCTCGAGGGATTCGGAGCTGTGGATCGCGGGCTGGACCTTCATCAGCCAACTCGGGATCGTGGTGCAGGGAGACTTCACCGGCCCCGACACCAGCATCCAGTTCGAGGAGAGCAGCCTCTCCTCCTCGGTGCCGGCGGCCTGTGAGCTCGACAACAGCCCCAACCCCTTCAACCCGGGCACGACGATCCGCTACTCGCTGCCCGTGGGCGGCGAGGTGACCCTGACCCTCTACAACAGCGCGGGCCAGAGGTTGGCCACCCTGGTGCAGGGCTTCCGCGAGGCCGGCCGCTACTCGGTGCAGCTCGGCGGCCACGACCTGGCCAGCGGTGTCTACCACTACCGTCTGGTCAGCCCCAGCGGCATCCTCAGCCGCAGGACCACGCTGCTGAAGTAGGCCTCCTCCCCCCAGAGGCCGCCGAAGCGGCGGGAGTGGCAAGGCCCTCCGGCACCGCGCCGGGGGGCCTTTGCCCGTTCTGAGCGGACGCACCCGAGGCCCGTTGGGGAGGACCCGCACTCGGAGGACCTGCTATATTCATCCGGTCCTGCCCGGCGGCTCCGCCCCCAGCCCCGCCGGGCGCAACCGGGAGGTCCGAACGTGGCCGACGTGCTGTCCATCGATCCCGAGCACCTCAAGGGCCGGCACCTGCGCCGCGCCGTGGAAGTCCTGAGCGGCGGCGGCGTCATCATCTACCCCACCGACACGATCTACGGCCTCGGGTGCGACATCACCCACAAGAGCGCGATGGAGCGCATCCGGCGCATCAAGGGCCGCGACGCCCGCAAGCCCATGTCCTTCGTCTGCGCCGATCTCAACGACATCGCCCGCTACGCGCGCGTCTCCAACTACGCCTACCGGACCCTGAGGCGACTGCTCCCGGGGCCCTACACCTTCGTGCTGCCGGCCACCAAGGAGACCCCCCGCCTGCTGCGCAGCCGGCAGAAGACGGTGGGCATCCGCATCCCCGACCACCCGGTGACGGCGGCCCTGGTGAAGGAACTGGGGCAGCCGATCCTGAGCACCAGCGCCAACCGCTCCGAGCAGGAGGCGATCACCGATCCCCTGCAGCTGGAAGAGGAGCTGGGCCACGACGTGGACCTGATCCTCGAGTGCGGCCGGCTGCCGGTGCTGCCCTCCAGCGTCGTCTCCCTCGTCGGCGACGAGGCCGTGGTCCTGCGCCGGGGATCGGGGGACCTGAGCCTGTTCCAGGAGTCTGCGTGAGGCGCCCGACCCGCCTGGCCTGGTCCCTGCTGCTGCTGCTCGCCGCCGCGCCCGCCGCCGGCCAGTTGGTCCCCTACGCCGCGCGCAGCGAGTTCTCCCCGGCGCCGCCGGGGGTGGCTCCGGCGGGGATGCTGGGCTACCTCAATCCCGCCGTCCTGGCCCGCCTCGAAGCGGCCGAGTCGGCCGCGGCGTGGTCCTCCGGCGACGGCGGGGACGGCGCCGCCGAGTGGGGGATGTTCACCGCCGTGCCCCATCTCGGCTTCGGGTTCCTGCGCCGCGCCGAAGGCGGCGAGGAGTACCGCGACTACCGGCTCGGCTTCGGCGCCGGCGACCGCGGCGCCTCGGCCGGACTCGCCTGGGGCTGGTCGAGCGAGGACGGCCGCCGGCCCGTGTGGGTCGCCGGCGCCGTGTGGCAGCCGTCGACCGCGTTGTCCCTGGGCGCGACGTGGACGGCCGCCGTCGACGGCGACGCCGGCGAGTGGGCCGGCCACGCGGGCCTGCGTCCCCTCGGCTCCCCGCGGCTGACGGTGTACGGCGAGGCGGTCCGCGCCGGCGCCGGCGAAGAGACCTGGAACGCCGGGGGCGAGGTGCGCCTGTGGGAGGGGATGCACCTGTCGGCGAGGTATCACGAGGACGGCGCGGTCACCGCCGGTCTGCGCGTCGAGCTGGGCGGACTGGGGCTGTGGACGCGGTCCCGCCGCGACGGCGACCGCTCGCGCAACCTCTACCTCGTGCGCCTCGGGCCGAACCGGGGGACCGTGCTCGCGCCCCTGCACCGGCGCCGGCCGCGCATGGCCCGCCTCGAACTGCGCGGCCCGGTGAAGCACCGCGTGGCCCCCTTCTTCGACGACGGCCGCTCCCACCTCGAGCTGCTCCTCGCGCTGCGCCGGGTGGAGCGCGATCCCGCCCTGGCCGGCGTCGCCGTCAACCTCTCGGAGGTGCGGCTGGACCCGGCCATGTCGTGGGAGCTGCGCCGGCGCCTGCAGCACATCCGGCAGGCGGGCAAGCGCGTCGTCGTGCACGTGGACCGCGCCGACCTGCGCGGCTATCACCTCGCCTCGGCGGCGGACCGCGTCGTTCTCGACCCGCTGGGAGGGATCGCCTTCCAGGGGTTCGCCGCCGGCCGGCTCTACCTGCGCGGCGCCCTCGACAAGCTCGGCATCGGCAGCCAGGCCTGGCGCTATCACGAGTACAAGACCGGTCCCGAGGCCTTCACCCGCACCGACATGTCCGGGCCGGAGCGCGAGCAGATGCAGGCTCTCGTGGACGGCGCCTACGAGCGCGCCCGGGCCGACATCAGCGAGGCCCGCGGCCTGAGTCCGGGGGCCTTCGACGAACTGGTGGACGAGGTCGCCCTGTTCACGCCCGGGACGGCCCTGGCCCGCGGCCTCGTGGACTCGGTGGGACGCTGGGACGCCGAGGAGGGCCCGTCCCTGGACGAGCTGCCGCCGCCGCCGGTGGACGAAGCCTGGGGGGCGCCGCCCACCGTGGCCCTCGTCTACGCCCTCGGCATCTGCGCCATGGACACCGGGATCCACGCCCGCCGGCTCTCCCGGGAGCTGCGCGACCTGGCCGGCCGGGAGCGGATCGGCGCCGTGGTCCTGCGCATCGACTCCCCGGGGGGGGACGCGCTGGCCTCGGACCTGGTGGCCGAGGCGATCCGCGAGGTCCGCGCCGAGAAGCCCCTCGTCGTCTCCCAGGGGCGCTGGGCGACCTCCGGCGGCTACTGGGTGTCGATGGAGGCGGACGCCATCACCGCCACCCCCGAGACCGTCACCGGCAACATCGGCGTCTGGGCGAGCTGGCTCTACAACCAGGGCTTCCGGGAGCGGCTGGGGCTGTCCGTCGACTACGTGCAGGCCGGCGAGCACGCCGACCTCGGGCTGGGGATGCCCCTGCCCCTGCTCGGCGGGGCCCTGCCCGACCGCCCCTTCGACGAGGAGGAGGCCGCTCTCTTCGGGGCCGCCCTGGAGACGCTCTACGACGGCTTCGTCGACCGCGTCGCCGAGGCCCGCGGCCGCACCCCGGAGGAGATCGAAGCCGTCGCCCGCGGGCGCCTGTGGTCCGGACCCGGTGCCCTGGAGGCCGGCCTGGTGGACACCCTGGGCGGCCTGGAGACGGCCCTGGCCGCGGCCGGCGAGCGGGCCGGCCTCGACGCGGCGCGGCTGCGGGTGGTGGAGCGGCCGCCGGCGGACCCCTTCTCCCTGCCGGCCCTCACGGACCTGCTGCGGGGCGCCCGGGCACCCGCCGAGACCCCTTTCTGGATCGACTGGCTGCGTCTGCGGCTGGCCCACAACGGCCGGCCCCTGCTGATGCCGCCGGAACCCGTTCTCGACGAGCTGGGCCCGCCCCGGCCGCACCCCTGAAGGAGAGACCCGTGGACCCGACGCAGGCCCGACATCTGTACGCCGACCTGGGCGCCGTACCCGTGATCAACGCCAAGGGCAACCTCACCATGCTCGGGGGCTCGGCGCCGTCGCCGACGGTGGCGGCGGCCATGGAGCTGTCGAGCCGCTACTACGTCGACATGGACCAGCTCCTGGCCGGCAGCGGCCACGTCGTCTCCGGCCTCCTCGGCTGCGAGGCGGCCCTGGTGACCCCCGGCTGCGCCGCCGCCCTGGTCCTCGGCACGGCGGCCTGCATCACCGGCGACGAGCCGGAGCTCATGGAGCGCCTCCCCGACACCTCGGGCCTGAAGGGCGAGGTCGTCATCCAGGCGCCGCAGCGCTACAAGTACGACCGCGTCGTGCGCATGACCGGCGCGCGCCTCGTCGAGGCCGGCACCGCCGAGTCGTGCACCCGCGACGACTTCGCCGCTTCCCTGGGCGGCGGCACGGCGGCCGTGCTCTACCCCTGCGTCGCCGAGCCGCAGGGATTCCTCTCCCTGGAGGAGGTCCTGGAGATCGCCGGCAACGCCGGCGTGCCGGTCATCGGCGACGCCGCCTGGCGCGTGCAGCCCCTCGACGTGTTCCGCCACTTCGCCACCTGCGGCGCCGACCTCGTCGGCTTCGGCGCCAAGTACTTCGGCGCGCCCAACTCCTCGGGGCTCCTGTGCGGCCGCCGGGAGCTGGTGGAGGCCGCTCGGGCCCACGCCTTCGCCGCCTTCGAGCGCCGCGGCTTCTCCGGGTACGGCCGGCCGTTGAAGATCGACCGCCAGGAGGTGGTGGGCGTGGTCACCGCCCTGCGGGAGTGGCTGCGCGAGGAGAACCATACGGCGCGGGACGAGGCGGCCAGCCGCCGGGGGCGGGCCCTGCGCGGCCGGCTCGCGGGTCTGCCGGGTGTGAGCCTGGTGCCGGCCGACGGCGACAGCGTCACCAGCCTGGGGCTGATCCTGGGCGCCGAAGCCCCCGTCGACGGCGCCGGCCTGGCCGATCTCCTGGAGCAGGGCAACCCCTCCATCTGGGCCCACGGCGAGGGCGCCTCGGTGGGGTTCTCCATGTACACGGTGGCGGACGGCGACGAGGCCGAGATCGCGCGCCGGGTGCGGGAAGTCCTCGGTTGCTGAGACCGCCGCCGGCGCTGGTCGTCCTGGCGAGCGGTTCGGTCCTGGCCTCGGCGGGATGCGCAGCCTCCCCGGAACCGCCGCCGCCGGCCGCCGGCGCCCGCTACATGGCGTCCCACCGCTACGCCGAGGCGGCCGCCGTGTACCGCGAGGCCCTGGAGCGGCGGCCGGACTCGGCGCGGCTGCACGTGGAGCTGGCCCGGGCCCTGGCCGCCGGAGAGGATCCGGCCGGCGCCGTGGAGGCCTACGAAGGGGGCCTCGCCCTGGCGCCGGAGGAGGCCGAAGCCCGCGCCGAGCTGGCGGTGCTGCTCACCCGTCTCGACCGCTTCGACGACGCCCGCGCCGAGCTGGAGAGGGCCGTCGAGGCCGATCCGGGATACGCTTGGGGACACGACCTGCTCGGCCGCCTGCACCACCGGGAGGGGCGCTACGAGCTGGCCGCCGCCGCCTGGCGAAAGGCGGTGGCCGCCGACGAGGGCTACGGCGCCGGCTGGCACGGCCTCGGCCGGATTCACCTGAAAGAGGCCGCCCTCGACAGCGCCGAGGCCGCCTTCCGCCGGGCGGTGGCCGCCGACTCCACCGACGCCAGGTTCCGCGGCGCCCTCGGCTTCGTCCACTACAAGCGCGGCGACTACGCCCGCGCCGTGGAGCCGCTGGAGGCGGCGGTGCGGCTGCAGCCCCTCTACGCCAGGGCCCGCTTCCACCTCGGCAACAGCTACCTGCGCCTCGGGCGCGGGGAGGAGGGCCGCGCCGAGCTCGAGAGCTTCCGCCGCCTCGAGGAGCAGGAGCGGCAGATCCAGTCCCTGGAGACGACCCTGCTGCAGGCGCCGGAGCGGGCGGGCATCTATCACGACCTGGCCGTCCTCCACGGCCAGCGCGGCGAGCTCGACAAGGCGCGCCGCCGCTACATCCAGGCGGTGGCGCGGGACACCAACTTCGCGCCCTCCTACCACAACCTGGGCAACATGGAGCTGCGCGCCGGAGACCTGAGAGAGGCCATGGGGCTCTACCGCCGGGCCCTGCGGGCCGACTCCACCTACGTGCTGGCATACCGCTCCCTGGGAAACGCCTACGTGCGCCAGCGGCAACTGGCGGCGGCCCTGCGGACCTACAGGGGCGGCCTGCGCCACGACCCGGAGGACGCCGAGCTGCGCAAGCGGGCGCGGATCGTGGAGGGGATGCTGCGCCAGGCCGGGGACCCGTGAGGGGCGCGGTCCGGTCCGGCCTCGGGGTGGTTCTGGCGCTGGCGGCGCCGGCCGCCTCCCAGGAGGAGGCCGGCGTGCGCTTCGTGGACGTCACCGAGGCGGCGGGCATCGACTTCCGCTACGTCAACGGCGCCAGCGGCCGCAAGTACATGCCCGAAGCCGTGGGTTCCGGCGCCGCCTTCTTCGATGCCGACGGCGACGGACGTCTCGACCTCTACATCGTCAACGGGGCTCCCCTGCCGGGATACACCGGCGGCGAGGACGCCCGCAACGCCCTCTTCCGCAACGCCGGCGACGGCACCTTCCGGGACATCACGGCCGCCAGCGGCACCGGGGACCGGGGCTTCGGCATGGCCGCCGCCGTGGGCGACTACGACAACGACGGCGACCCGGACCTGTACGTGGGCAACTTCGGGCCCAACGCCCTCTACCGGAACGAGGGCGCCGGACGGTTCCGCGACGTCACCGCCGAGGCCGCCGTGGGCGACTCCGGCTGGGGGGCTCACGCCGCCTTCGCCGACTACGACCGCGACGGCGATCTCGACCTCTACGCGGCCAACTACATGGACTTCGACGTGGGGGCCAACCTGGAGTGCTTCGGCGGCCAGGCCCGCGCCTACTGCGGCCCCACCACCTACCCGGGGCAGTCGGGCGTCCTCTACCGCAACGACGGCGACGGCCCCTTCGCCGACGTCACCGATGCGGCGGGCCTGCGCAACGACACGGGCCGGCAACTGGCCGCCGTCTTCGGCGACATCGACGACGACGGCGATGCCGACCTCTTCGTGGCCAACGACAAGACGCCGAACTTCCTCTTCCTCAACCAGGACGACGGCACCTTCGTCGAAGCCGCGGCCGTGGCCGGCGTCGCCTACAACGACGAGGGGCTGGCCGAGTCGGCCATGGGCGCCGACCTGGGCGACTACGACAACGACGGCCGTCTCGACATCGCCCTGGCCACCTTCCAGTGGCTCCCGAACACCCTCTACCACAACGACGGCGGCGGCTTCTTCTCCGACGTCACCTTCGCCGCCGGTCTCGGGGCCGGGAGCGTCCCCTACCTCGGCATGACGGCCGCCTTCCTCGACTACGACAACGATGGCTGGCTCGATCTCTTCGTCAGCAACGGCCACCTGGACGAGAACGTGCGCGACTTCGATCCTTCCACGACCTATGCCCAGGTCAACCAGCTCTTTCGCAACGACGGCGACGGCCGCTTCACGGAGGTCACCCGCAGCAGCGGCCCGGGCCTGCTGGTGGAGCGCGTCAGCCACGGCGCCGTCTTCGGCGACTACGACGACGACGGCGACGTGGACATCTTCGTCTCCGATTCGGCCTCGCCCCGGTGCACCCTGCTGCGCAACGACGGCGGCCACCGCAACCGCTTCCTGGTGGTCCGCGCCGTCAGCAACCGCGACGCCATCGGCGCCCGCCTCAGGGCCGTGGCCGGGGACCTGGTACTGACCCGCGAGGTGAGGCGCAGCCACGGCTACATGGGCTCCAGCGACGTGCGGGTCCACTTCGGACTCGGCCGGCGAGGCCGCGTCGACTCGCTGAGCGTACGCTGGCCCACCGGGGTCGTGCAGCGGCTGCGGGACCTGGCGGCGGACCAGTTCCTGCGGGTGGAGGAGCCGGCGCCGTGAGCCTGCGCCTCCTGACCGCCGCGGCGGTCTCGGCAGCGCTGGCGGCCGGGGCCCGGGGGGAGGCGCCGGCCGCCGGTGCGGGCAGCGCCCGGATGGCGGACTACCTGGCGCGGGTGGCGCGCAGCGCCGACCCGGTGGCCAACATCTACCTGAACCGTGCCCGCGCCGAGGGCATCCGCTCGGTGCTGGACCGGCCCTTGCCCCCGGCGCGGGAGATGCGGCTGCGGGTGACCATCGCCCGCGAGTTGCTGCGGGGCGGCCGGTTCCGCGAGGCCGGCGACGAGCTGGAGCTGGTCACCCGCGAGATCGAGCGGCAGGGGTTGCCGGCGGAGGAGAGTTTCCTGCGGATGCTGCGCGACCTGCGCGCCATCGCCGCCCTGCGCGCCGGCGAGGAGGAGAGCGGACGGCGCCCGGCCCACGGCTGGCTCTTCCCCATGGAGGGCGGCGGCGGCGCCCCCTTCGACGCCGGCGCCCGCGAGGCGATCGCCCTCTACTCGGAGAACCTGCGGGGGCGGCCCGAGGACCTGGCCACGCGGTGGCTTCTCAACATCGCCTTCATGGCCGTGGGGGAGTACCCCGACGGCGTGCCCGCCGAGTGGCGCCTGCCCCCGGGGGCCTTCGCGCCGGAGTATCCCGTGGGCCGCTTCACCGACGTGGCCGCCGCGGCCGGGGTCGACGCCCTCGGCCACGCCGGCGGCAGCGTCATGGAGGACCTGGACGGGGATGGACTCCTCGACCTCGTCGCCTCCTCCCGGGGCCTGCGGGACCAGTTGCGCTACTTCCGCAGCCGCGGCGACGGCACCTTCGAGGACCGCACCCGCCAGGCCGGCCTCGGCGGCCAGCTCGGGGGGCTCAACCTCTCCCACGCCGACTACGACAACGACGGCGACCGCGACCTCACGGTGTGGCGGGGGGCCTGGATGGGCGAGGCCGGGCGCCATCCCAACTCCCTGCTGCGCAACGACGGCGGCCGCTTCGAGGACGTCACCGAGGCGGCCGGGGTCCTCTCCTTCCACCCCACCCACTCCGGGGCCTGGGGCGATCTCGACAACGACGGCTGGCTGGACCTCTACGTGGGCAACGAGAGCAGCCCTCCGCCCAAGCCGGAGCACCCCAACGAGCTGTTCCGCAACGACGGCGACGGCACCTTCACCGAGATCGCCGGGGCCGCGGGGGTGGCCGGCGTCGGCTTCGTCAAGGGAGTGGCCCTCGGCGACTACGACAACGACGGCCGCCTCGACCTCTACCTGTCCCACCTCAAGGGACGGAACGCCCTGTTCCGCAACCTCGGCAGCGCCGGCGGCGCGCCGCGCTTCGCCGACAGCACCTCCGCCGCCGGCGTCGGGGCCCCCCGCGTCAGCTTCCCCACCTGGTTCTGGGACTACGACAACGACGGCTGGCAGGACCTCTTCGTGGCCGGCTTCGACATGGAGGACCTCGGCGACATGGCCGCCGTCCATCTGGATCGGCCCTTCGGGGCCGAGCACGCCCATCTCTACCGCAACGACGGGGACGGCACCTTCTCGGAGGTCTCCGCCGAGACCGGCCTCGACCGCGTGATCCTGGTCATGGGCGCCAACTTCGGGGACCTGGACAGCGACGGCTGGCTCGATGCCTACTTCGGCACCGGCATGCCCGACATGCGGACCCTGATGCCGAACCGCATGTACCGCAACGACGGCGGCCGGCGGTTTCTGGACGTGACCGCCGCGGGCGGCTTCGGCCACCTGCAGAAGGGCCACGGAATCTCCTTCGGCGACCTCGACGGCGACGGCGACCAGGACGTGCACCAGGTCCTCGGCGCCGCC
>CAZEHQ010000010.1:15949-29372 GCA_964512165.1 uncultured Gemmatimonadaceae bacterium
CGAGGGGGACGTGTACGAGAACGTGCTGCTGGAGAACCCCGGTCACGGGAACCACTGGCTGACCCTGCACCTGGAGGGGGTGCGCTCCAACCGCGACGCCCTCGGCGCCCGCATCCGGGTGCGCGTGCGGCGGCCGGGCGGCGCCGAGCGGGACATCCACGCCACCGTGGGCACCGGCGGCAGCTTCGGCTCCTCCCCCTTCCGCCAGGAGATCGGCCTGGGGGACGCGGTGGCCGTGGTCCTGGTGGAGGTGACCTGGCCGGCCACGGGAGAGGTGCAGCGCTTCGAAGGACTGCAGCGCGACCGCGCCTACCGGCTGCGCGAGTCCCAACCGGCGCCGCAGCCGCTGGCGGTGCGGCGGTTCGACCTGTCTCCCTGATCAGCCCGAAGGAAGGATGGTATGACCAGCAGGACCCGCAGGATCCTCCGGACTCTCGGGGCCTTCGCGCCCCTCACCGCCGCGGCGCTCTGGGCGGCGCCCGACGTCGTCGCCCGCATCGGCGAGCAGACCATCTCCGTGGAGGACTACGAGCGCCGCGCCCGGGAGCTGCGCAAGACCGGGTACGGCCACGTGAAGGAGTGGGACCGGAGGGGCAAGGAGGAGGTCCTCGACGGCATCATCGCCCGGGAGCTGCTCGTCCTGGAGGGCCTGCGCCGGGGGCTACACCAGGACTCGACGATCGCCGCCGCCGTGTCCAGGGAGGAGCAGAAGGCCCTGATGAACCGGCTCTACGACACCGAGGCCCTGCACGGCGCCTACACCTCCACCGAGGAGGAGCTGCGCGCCTTCTTCGCCGAGCGCCGCTACGACACCGAGGTCTACAGCCGCCACATCGTCTGCCGCACCGAGGAGCAGGCGCGCCAGGTCCTGGCCGCCCTCGACGACGGGATCCCCTTCGAGGCCCTCGTGCCGCGGTACTCCCTGCGCAGCATCCAGGACCGCTTCGGGCCGGGGGGCTGGGTGGGCTGGTTCAAGGTCGGCGAGCTGCTCGACGAGCTGCGCGAGCCCCTCTCCACCATGACCGAGGGGCTCTACCCCGAGCCGGTGAAGACGTCGCTGGGGCACCACGTCTTCGGCCTCCGGGAGCGCCGCCCCGTCGACTTCGAGGCGGCGCGCGAGTTCGTGGCCGAGCAGCTGCGGGTGCAGAAGCGCGCCGACGACATGGAGCGCTACGTCGTCGAGCTGCGGCGGCGGTACCGGCTGGAACCGAACCTCCCGGCCTTCGCCGCCCTGCGCTCCCTGCCCGAGGGCGAGAGCCGGCTCGAGGGGCCGGACCGGGTGTTGTTCCGGTGGAAGGGCGGCGAGCTGACGGTCCAGGGATACATGGCCAGCCTGCGGGCCGGGAGGGCGAAGCATCCGGCCCGCCTCGACAGCGCCGGCCTTCACAAGTCCGCCGACAACGTGGCGGGGCGGCGGATCATGTGGACCGAGGCGCGGCGGCTGGGGCTCGACGAGGACGAGGAGGTGCGCGCGAGGGTGGAGGCCCGGCGGACGGAGCTGATGACCAGGGCCCTCTTCCGGTCGGTGACGGCCGGGATCGCCCCTGCCGGCGGCGAGGAAGTGCGGGCCTTCTACGACAGCAACCGCGACCTCTTCCGGACGAAGGACGGCCAGGTCACCGAGTTCGAGCGCGTGCGCGACGGCATCGGCACGCTGTTGCGCAACGAGGCCGAGAACGAAGCGATGGACGCCTTCCTCGCCGAGCTGCGCCGGCGCTTCGAGGACCGGATCGAGATCCACCCCGAGGCGCTGGACCTGGCTTTCCCGGAGGAGAGCCCCGGGGACCGCCGCTGAGCCGGCGCTACCGGTCGGTGCCGAGTCCGGCGAAGACGGTGATGAAGGAGAGCATCTCCGACGAGGCCCGGGTCCCGTCGAAGTCCTGGCGGATCCAGCGCACGCCCACGTTGGCCGTCAGGTCGTACCCCTGGAAGGCGGAGGTGGAGGCGATCTGCCCGGCCAGGATCCAGGTGTTGCCGTCGAGGAGGTAGCCCGAGGGCAGGGGGTCCGGCTTCTCGCGCAGGTTGTTGAAGCTCTCGTACTCGGCGCCGGCGATGAAGCTGAGGTTCGGGTTGAGGACGCGCATCGCCTGGAGGGAGAAGATCTCCGTCAGCTCCCGCGTCTTCAGCGCCGCCGGCGAGGGGGGGGTGCGGCTGCTGTAGAGCTGCTTCCAGCGCGGCACCATCTGCCACTTGCGGATGCCGAAGCCGTACTCGCCCTTGGTCATGACCCCGAAGAACCGGGGGTCGCGCAGGCTCTCGTCCTCATCGCCCCGCTGCTGGTGGAACTCGTGCTTCACCTTGGCCGTGAAGGGCAGGAAGCGGTCGTAGCGCACCTCCAGGTACGAGGTGTTGATGAAGGCGTCCCGGGCGGCCAGGGGGTCGCGGGTGAAGACCGACCGGCCCCTCGTGCCCGGCAGGTCCTGCCACAGCAGCACGTCGTCGGGGATGTCGTCCCGCACCCGGCGGGGATTGGCGATGAAGGAGAGGCTCAGCCCCTGTTCCGGCACTTCCCGGGCGGCGGTGAGCAGCAGGTAGGTCATCTGGTTGTCGCGCCGGGTCTTCAGCAGCCGCTGGTCGAGGCGTCCCGCCATGAGGGTGGAGCCCGGGGTGATCTCGAGCCCCACGTAGGCGTTGTAGCCGCGGTTGCCCAGCTTGTACGGGTAGTCGGCCTGCGAGTCGTCCTCGAAGCGGTCGATGACGCCGTTGCTGTTCATGTCCATGCCGAAGAGGAACTCGGGCGGCTCCACGTCGAAGCGCAGGAAGGGCTCCTCGTAGTCCGGGCGGGTGTTGAAGTTCCGGTTGAAGTCGGAGATGTCGTCGTTGTCCTCGTCGATCCCCGGGAAGACGGCGTTGTCGGTGAGCAGGTTCAGCCCCTGGCGGGTGTTGACGCGTGGGCCGAAGTAGCGCCGCGTCCAGTCCGGCAGCTCGTCCTGGTCGTCGTTGTCGTCGACGAACTCGTAGATGTGCCTCTGCTCGTTGTCGTAGTTGACCTGGCCCTCGGCGTTGGGGATGAAGGCGCGCGTCGTGTAGTCGGCGTCGAGGCTGAAGGCCTCGGCGAAGAGGGTCCAGGGATAGGTCCGCTGCTGGGCGGTGACGTAGAAGGCCTCCGCCTCGTTGGTGGCCAGCTCCTGGTGCCGGGTGATGTTCTCGTTCGGGAAGCGGCGGTACTGGTAGTTGCGGACGATCTCGCCCTTCAGCTCGAAGCCGCCCACGTCGGAGATGGCCAGATCGAACCCCACGAGCCGGTTTCCCGTGGGCAGGCCGTAACGGAACCGGTGGAAGGCCTGGTTCGAGCCGTCCTTGACGTTGCCGTCGGCTCGCAGCACGGGCAGGAAGACCGGGACGCCGAGGCTGTTGGTCTGCTTGTTCGAGGTGATCTCCACGCGGTAGTCGTTGGCCAGCACCAGACCGATCTCGATGAGCCCGATCTCGCGGAAGTCGACGATCTCGTCCTCCACGCTGGGCGAGAAGTCCTCGATGTTGTAGGTGAGGACGATGGCGTCCGTGCCGCTGGCCTCGATGACGCCCCGGCGGCGCACGCCGCCCTCCACGGTGGGGATGATGTCGTCGGTGTGGTCGACGCCGTCGACGAAGATGCGCCAGCGCGACAGCAGGGCGCCGCCCTCGCTGTCCTCGGGCGAGTCGTCGGTGATGCGCACGATGATGGAGCGCACGAAGTCGGCGTTCAGGGGACCGCTGAGGAGGCCGCTGAGGGAGTTGTCGCCGAAGTCGACGTTGGAGTTGCGGTGAGCGGCGTTGACGAAGGTGAGGCCGGCGCTGGCGAAGTCGCCGATCTGGGTCTGGCCCTTGGCGGCCCAGAGATTCGTGAACAGGGTGGTGCTCACCGGGAAGGGGATGTCCGTCCCCGAGATCTCCCCCGTATTGCTCACGCGGGAGGAGAGCAGGGTGACGCCGTGCTTGTCGGTGAGCAGGTCCCACTGGATGCCGTCGAAACGGGGCTTGGAGAAGGTCAGGGGCGTCAGGGTGGTGCGGATCCCGTCGCCCACCATCAGCGACGAGTGAAACTGGCCCTGGTGGCTCTGGGAGATGAGGATGCTGTTGAACCAGCCGCCGAAGCGGCGGTCCTTGGCGATGGAGGAGCCGCTGTCCGTCGGGTAGTCCTCGGTCCAGTCGTAGATCATCCAGCCCTGGGTGATGTAGTTGCCGTACACGTCGTAGAACGGGGAGCCCTCGAGGAAGACGCTGGTGTAGCGCTCGTAGGGGCGGCGGGCGTAGTTGGAGTAGCTCTCCTGGCGCCAGTCGTAGATGGAGTACAGCCGCTGGGGCAGGTACCACTTGCGCACGGAGGGCACGAGGGTGGCAGGAGCGACTTCGGTACCGGTGGTGTAGTAGGGGTTCTCGAACCCCGTCTCCCGCTGGGCCTCGGCCCGGGGGGCCAGCGCGGCCCCCAGCACGGCCAGGACACCCGGCAGCCAAACGCGGACTCGCCGTCTCAAATCGCCCTCCCTGAGGTGAGTTCCCATCCCGTGGTCCTTCAGTACGCCACGTGCACGAGCTTCTGCACGCGTTCGGTCCGTGAATCGGTGACGACCTCGATGTCGACGAGGTAGATCCCCGGGGGCACCGCTTCCCCGGCCTGTCTGCCGTCCCAGGCGTAGCGCCCGCGGCCGGCGCCGCCGTGGCCGGTCAGCTCCGCCACGAGGGAGCCGGCGAGGCTGTAGACGCGGACCCGGGGCTCCTCCCCGGTCTTCACCAAGGTGAAGGCCAGCTCGTACACGTCGTTGGCGCCGTCGCCGTTGGGGGTGAAGACGCCCGTGTGCACGAGGTTGCGCACCAGCCCGGCGCCCTCCACGGCGCCGGGCACGAAGACCCGGTCGGCGCCGAACTCGGCGGGCACCACCCCCTGCACGTGGTTCGCCTGCTCCGAGTTGGCCACGGAGGTGCTGAAGACGGTGGGGCTCTGGTAGACCCGCGTCCGGAAGCGGACCTGCACCGAGTCGCGCAGGACCATGGGCGGCGGCAGCCGGACGACGAGGGAGTCGCCGCCCACCGATCCCGTGGCCTCCACCTGGCCGCCGCCCACGATCACCCCCTCGAGGCCGGCGTCGCCGCTGCCCGGCGGCAGGGTGATGACGACGCGATCGAAACCGACGTCGCGGCCGTCGGCGGCGCCGGGCAGGATCGTGTAGGTGAACTCCTGGAGCGAGTCGAGGGCCGCCTCCCGGGGGTGGATGCGCCCCGAGAGCCCCGCCCGGATCACCGGCGGGTTGGCCACGAAGGTGAGGGAGCGCAGGGCCGGCATGGCCTCCGGATCGTCGCTGAGGAGGCGCACCCGGGTCCGCAGCCACTCCCTCGGCGACGGCGACAGGAACTCCTGCCCGGAGAACCGGTGCGGCCGGCTCCAGGTGCTCCAGGTGGCGTCGCGCACCTGCTCCTCGACGATGGGGCCGCGGTTGCGCGACTTCTGCGCCTCCCAGGCGTTCCGGTCGGCCACCTCCTTGCCGTTCTTCAGGAAGAACCGCTCGATGGTCTGAAAGCCGTTTCCGGTCTCCGTCTCCACCTCGATGGCGGTGCCCGGCGGCACGTCGGCGTCCCACTCGACGCGGCGGATGCTGAGGGCCCCCCCGAGGTGGACGTCCTCCGACGTCAGCTCCACCCGGGCGGGGTAGCCCTCGGCGTGGAACACGAAGAGCTGCACCGCGCGCTGGAACTGGGCCGGCCGCGTCACCCGCCACAGCACCAGGCGCACGTCCCGCGGCGGGAAGTTGAAGTCGAAGAGGTAGCGCCCGCCGTTCTCCACGGAGGAGAGGAGGTCGTAGGCGTAGGGCCCCTCCACCACCGGGTCGGCGTTGTTGTCGGGCGTGCCGTCGGAGACGAGGAACTCGAAGTTGCCCCAGCCGCCCTGCTTGTCGCGCTGGTATCCGTACAGGAAGGGCCCGCGGCCGCTGACGATGGGCATCCAGACCATGCGGTCCACGCGGAAGACACTGCCGAAGTCGACCACCGACCAGACGCCGGAGTCGCGCCAGTTGCCCTTGTCGGAGCCCTCGATGTTCCAGCCCCGGAAGCCGAGGTCCTCGTCGAGGAGCTCGTCCGAGCCGGCGCCCTTGCCGCAGCCGTCGCAGTCGCGGTCCTTGGAGGTCCAGGTGCGCCCGCCCCAGTGCGCTTCTTCCCGCTCGATGCGGAGTTCCGTGCCCACCATGCGCGACAGGTTGAAGCCGACGCCCTCGACCTCGATCTCGGCCAGGGCGGCCTCCGGTGTGATGCCCTCGGCCTCGAAGCGGATGAACCGGACCACGTCGAAGTTCAGGGTGCCGCTGTTGGAGAAGTTCTCACCCGCCCGGGCGGCGGCGATGTTCTTCGTCTGCAGGGCGAACTCCACCTCCGTGCTGCGGTTGTTGTTCACCGGGCGGCCGACGCGCCGGTAGACGATGCGCTGGGCGGTCCCGCCGAAGACCGGGATGCCGGGGCTGACGTAGACGGAGAAGAAGCTGAAGGGCCGGGCGCCCTCGGTGTCGGGGAAGGTCACCCGGAGGTTGCGCGCCACCACGGCGCGGCCCAGATCGACCTCCAGCCACCACTGCTGCAGGGGATCGGCCGGGTCGGGCTGCCACCAGGTCTGCGGGTCCTGGTCGGTGGCCCGGTGAGCGGTGGCCTGTCCCGAGGGCGCCCGGACCGGCCTCACGCCGTAGTCGCCGATGACGCTCGCCGAGTACTGGCCGGCGTCGGCCACGGCGTTGAAGCTCTTTTCGAAGCGGCGCACCGTGATCCCCTCGGGCCCCGCGTTGACCAGGCCCCGGGGATGGGCCCAGGTCTCGAAGTCCGAAGAGTCGAAGACCACGTTCTGGGCGCCGCCGGCGGCTGCCGCCAGGTGGAGGGCCGCCGCTGCCGCCAGGACTCCGAATCTGCTCGTCGCGCTCGTCATGATGTCCCTCAGTAGGCGACGGCCACGGGCCGCATCCGCGCGGCGGTGCCCTCGTCCACGTCGACCTCCACGCGGATCAGGTACACCCCCGGTGCGGCTGTCCGCGCGTCCCAGGGCATGCGCACCGGGCCGGCGGACACCCGGGCGTCGGCGATCTCGGCCACGTGCCGTCCGGTCAGGTCGTACACGTCGATTCTCAGGTCCGCCCCGTCGACGCCGAAGAGCTGGAAGGCGACAACGGTCTCGTCGTTCGTCCCGTCCCCGTTGGGGGTGACGACGGGGGAGGACAGGCGCACCGGGCCGAGGACCTGCAGCCGCTCCTCGGCGGCCACCACCTGTAGGCTGTTTCCGGGCACGTCGGGCCGGGCGTCGCCGCCCTCGATGGACTGGGGAAGGTTGGCGGAGGCGGTGTGGAAGAGGCGGCCCTCCAGGAAGAGCGAGGCCCGGTAGATGGCCGCCCGGAAGCGGACGCGGAAGGCGGCGTCGCGGCGGACCGTCCCGGGAAGGGTGATGCGGAACCGCCCGTCCTCCGCCTCCAGCTCGTAGTCGCTCCCCGAGGCGGCGGCGGCGCCGTCGATCTCCAGGTCCTCGAACCGGGACCCCGGGGGCACGTCGATCTCGATTCCGTCGAAGCCGCCGCGGCTGCCGGCCACGGTGCGGATGTCGTAGGTGAAGAGGGTGTCCACGCCGATGGGGACCTCCACCGCCCCGGCTGCAGCGCCGGCCAGCGAGACCTCCGCCAGGACGCTGTCGGCCAGCAGCGGCGAGAACTCGAAGGCGAGGCTGTCGAGGACCCCGAAGGCCATGGGGTCGTCGGTGACGATCCGGAGATCGAACTGCAGGTACTGGCGGCCGTCGGAGGACCGGTTCTCGGCGCCCGGCCGCTGGTACGGCACCGACCACTCGTTCCAGTTCTCGGTGTCGTCCGAGCGCTTGGCCCGGAAGCCGGCGATGCCCTCGGAATGGGGTTCCACCACGCGCGGGGAGTCGAAGTAGGAGGCCCTGCTGACCTCCAGCTCCTGTCCGCGCTCGTCGAAGAGGAAGAACGCCCTCGGCTCGTCGTCGGTGCCGGCCCGGGTGCGCAGGTCGAGCCGCACCGGCGCCGCCGGGTCCTCCACGATCTCCCCCGAGGGCGACTGGCGGTAGCGGGTGAAGCCCCAGCTCACGCGGCCGAGGCTGACGGGCTCGCCGAAGGAGTGCACCGCCGACAGGTAGCGCGCCTCCTGCGGATAGCCCCGGCCGAAGGCCATGATCTCGGCGATCAGGGTCGTGCGCCGCACCTCGCCGAACTTGAAGCGCAGGAACCGCGTGAACCGCAGGTCGGTGGTGAGGGAGACGACGCTGTTGTTGTTGGTGAAGGTGCTGGCGATCACCTCCTCGAGCGGGTGATACCCGGAGGAGCCGGTGGAGGCGGGCTCGTCCTCGAAGATCAGCCAGTCCAGGGGGGTGTTGGTGCGCGTAACCTCGTAGCCGCGGGCGAAGAGCTCGCGCTGGCGCTCGTCGGCCGAGGTGAGGCCGCTCTGGGGCGGGAAGAACACGACGCTGTCGATCGGCACCGGCACGCCGAGATCGAGGGTGAAGTAGGTGATCCCGTTCGGCCGCTGGTCGGCGCGGGCCCGGTGCTGGAAGGCGGCCACCAGCTCGTCGCCGTCGAAGAGCCCGCGCATGAACTCCGGCGCCGAGGCGTTGGCGCCGCCCCACTGCCAGAGCCGCGGGTGCCAGCCCACGAGCAAGGTGTCGGCCTCGATCTGGCGCGGGCCCTTGTGCAGCGACCAGCGGTAGCCGAAGAGGTTGCGCTGGATCGTGAGGCCCCCGGTGCGCACCACCTCGCGGGTGACCGTGTGGCCGCGGGGGATCTCTCGCGGCTGCAGCGCCCCCGGGCGGGCAGCGTCGTCGAGGGCGATCCAGCGCTCCGCCACCGCCGACCAGGCGTCTCCCCGCGGACCTCCGATGACCCAGGCGGTGGGGGCCTGTGCCTGGGCGGAGGCGGCGAGGGCGGCCAGCAGCAGCAGCGGTCGAAGGGGGCCCCGGCGATGTGTCGGCATGCGGCTCAATACGCGACTCCGATGAGTTGCGTGCTCACGAAGGTCCTGGCGTCGGCCTCGACAAAGACGCGGCACAGGTAGAGCCCGGGGGGGACGGGCCGGTCGTGCCCGTCAAGGCCGTGCCAGGCCTCGGCGTGGACGCCGGAGGAGCGGGCTCCCGCGGCCACCTCGGAGACGCGCCGCCCGGAGAGGTCGAAGATCTCGACGCCCAGCTCGATGTCACCGGAGAACTGCGACAGGGTGACGCGGATCCGGGCCGAGTCGTTGAACCCGTCGCCGTTCGGGGTGATCACCGAGGGCTCGACGCGGGCCTCCACCACCGGCGTCGTCTGCCGCGAGAACACGTGGGTCACGGCGGTGCCCACCGCCTCGCTGGCGTCGCCGGGCGCCACCGGGTGGGGGGGGACGTCCGGGGCGCCCAGCAGCCAGGCATCCACGGGCGTGTTGTGCTCCAGCAGCTGCATCCGGAAGAACAGGCGGATCGGCTGGTTGTTGCCGCTGTCCACGGGGGGGAAGGCGACCTCGAAGCCCTCGGCGGTGGCGGTGTGCTCGAAGCCGGTCACCTCGGCGAGGGGCTCGCCCATTTCCAGCCTCTCGAAGACCGGCGGCGGGAAGGCCTCGAGCCGCACGCCGCGGTAGCCGTCGAGGCCGGTCCCGTCGAACTCGGTGCGGATGTCGTAGATGAAGGTGGTGTCGATCCCGCCGGCGACCTCGAGGATCCCGCCCGCGGGCCGGGGATCGGCGGCCAGGGCGATCTCGCCCACCGCCTCGCTCACCAGGCCGGCGGCGTAGCCAACCCTCAGCGAGTCGATGCGGATGGCGTGGTCGGCGTCGCCGTCGAAGAGCAGCCGCAGCTGCATGTACTCCCGGGGGCTGGGGCGGTCCACCGGCACGTCCACCGGGCCGGTGGCGTCGATGGCGAGGGCCGGCGACCACTGGCTCCAGCCGGCCACGTCCTCGCGCACGTCCCCCTGCACGTAGTCGCGCGCCGGACCCTGCTCGGCCGAGGGCAGGTTCACGTACTGGACGCGGTCGACCTCCTCCAGGATCTCGCCGCTCTCCGCGTCCACCCGGAACAGGGCCCGCCGGGGCAGGGCCTCGAACTCCTCCCGGGAAACCTCGGCCTGGGAACCGGTGTCACGGTCGCGGCGGAAGTATGTCAGGGGCGTGTCGTCGGCGCCGGTCCGGACCTGCAGCACGGCGGTCGGTCCCTGGAGGGGCGCCGCCGCGCCGCTGCCCTGGCGGGCGAGCTTCGTGGCGTGCAGCTGCAGCCGGTCGAAGTTGACCGGCTCGCCGAAGGAGTGCAGCTCGGACAGGTAGCTGGCCACCGGCACGAAGCCCTCTCCGTAGACCTCGAACTCGGCGAGGTTGAAGGAGTTCTTGGACAGGACCCGGAGCTGCAGGAAGCGGCCCTTGAGGGGGGCGAACTGCAGGTCCACGGTGGACTCGGTGTTGACCTCCACGCGCCGCAGCCGCCGGTAGTTGGGCCTGCGGATGTCGCTGTAGTCGGCGCCGTCGTTGACCAGCAGCTCGAAGGCGCGGATGAAGGAGTCGACGTCGTTCGGGGCGGGGTAGAAGCGGATGCGGTCGATGGGGAAGGGGGCGCCGAGGTCCCAGAAGAACTCGGACCCGGCCTGGTTCCTGGCGGTCTTGTAGACCCCCTCGGAAGAGGTCATGGGGTCGCCGTCGACCAGGTCCAGCGGTCCGTCGAGCTGGTTGAAGAAGCCGTCGTTCGACCAGGCCCTGGGCTGGCCGCCGGCGACGAAGTCGGTGGGCTGGCCGTTGAGGAAGTCCTGCCCCGAGGCGCGCAGCAGGGAGATCAGGTTCTGGCCGGCCGCCAGCTCGAGGGGCTGCAGGCCGGAGTCGATCTCCAGGGCGCCGGTCTGCGACTCGGCCTGGGCGGTCCACGAGAGGCCCGCGCCGCCGGTGCGCCAGTACTCGACCTGGGCCGCGGCGGGTCCCGCCGCGGCGATCCACCACGCCAGCAGCGCCGCCGAGAGAGGGATTCTCATCACTCTTCCCCCCTCGGCTCAGTTGACGGGCGCCGCATCCCGGGGCGTGAACCCCCGGTGCATCTCCCTCTCGAAGGAGAAGCCGAGGTCGATCGTCTCCACCGGGAGTTCCTGGTAGTCGAAGCGCACGGCGATGTCCTCGATGAAGACGCGGATGTCGGTCACGTCGTCGTGGAGCACCGGGAAGACGAGGAACCCCCCCTCCTCCAGGCCGCTGAAGACGATCTCGCCGGGATACAGGGTCCGCTTGAGGATGTCCGTCCGCGCCCGGAAGTCGGTGCGGCCTCTCCCCGTGCGCCCCTGCCAGTAGGTGCGGTAGTAGTCGTAGAGCTGCGCGTAGGTGACCGGGCCGTAGGTGCGGTTGTTGCCGGTGGTGATGCGGGTCTTGCGCGGGTCGAGGAGGATCTTGGGGAACTGGTAGTTGCCGACCTGCAGGCGGAAGACCGTGAACCGCGGCGGCGTCCAGTCGTCGCCGGGGGCGGCCCAGTCGCCGAAGGTGTAGGGATTGAGGGACCCGCCCCCTCCCTTCGACACGGGGGCGAACTGCCGGTTGAGCTGGGCGTCCGTCATCGGCTTCAGGGTGATCTCCAGGCGGTCGAGCTGGTAGGTGATCGACCCGTCGTCGTTGACGGTCATGCCCTCCGCCTGGGCGTCGGCCGGCTGCAGGGGGCCCGCGAAGTAGCGGCCGCAGGCGCCCAGCAGCAGCGCCGCCGGCAGCAGCAGCCACGGCGCCCTCCTGCGGATGGTTCCGGCGCGGCTCATGGGCGGCTCCGTGGGACGGAGGAAACGAAGTCGGGCCAACGGGAGGATCTCCGGTTGGCCCGACTCGGAAGTGGCAGGGGACTCATCCCCTGGTGGAAGGCGCTGCCGACGTGCTTACCGGAAGGAGTGCTTGATGTGCCCCCAGGTCGACTCCTTCACGGCGGTGGCGGCGGTGTACTCGCCCTCCCTCAACAGCAGGGCGTGGGAGTAGTACTGCCGGCTCGAGGCCTCCGGGCCGCGCGTGGTCCAGTCGTTGCGGCCGCCGGGGGTGCCGTCCTCGTTGGGGCTGAAGGAGGAGTCGGGGCCCTCGCCGTCCTCGTACCACATGGCGAAGGGCAGCCCGGTCCCGTCGGCGCCGGCTACGGCGTCGAGGTCCCAGGCCTGGCTGGCGGCGATGCCGGCGTCCTCGTGGAAGCCGGTGACGAAGATGCTGAACTCGTACACCGTGGTGCCGCCGTCTTCCCACAGGTCGGCCGCCCAGGCCTCGGGCGGATCGACGGTGACGGCGAACTCGACCCAGGGCGCCTCGCCGTAGGTCGTCCAGGCCTCCTGCTCGGTGTAGCGGAAGGCGACGTTGGTGGGCGGGCTGAGATCGCCCGGAGCCATGAGCCACTCCATGGTGTAGCCCGAGGCCGGGCTGCGCTCGCGGCCGTGGTCCTGGGGATCGAGGCCGACCTGGAGCATGTCGCCGTCCCAGCGGGCCACGTTGGTGCCCGCGTGGGCGAGGACGTCGTCCACCGCCTCGAGGAAGACGTACCAGCGGTTGACGCCGGAGCCCTTCCAGCCCATGAAGGTGGTGATGTTGAGGTCGTCGCGCGTCGGCGCCGGCCGATCCCCCTCGTCACGCCACTCGTCCATGGTGAGCGTGTACTCGGGGTCGAACCAGGCCCAGTCGTCGCTGTTCCCGTCCATGGTCATGGCATCGGGGTTCGGAACCTCGAGCATGTAGAACTCGAAGCCCTGGCTGCCGTTGCGGTCCTCGAGAGCCGGCGGGTCGAACCACTGGGCGCCCGCGGCCCCGGCGAGAACCAGGCTGGCAAGGCCGGTCATGAGAAGCCTGTGCATCTGCTCGCTCCTGGCATGTGGTGGGTGTGGCGGATCCGTCGGGGTTGCGATGCGCGCCGCAACTGCGGCAGACCGCCGTTCGGGAAACGGAAAATTTAGGCAGGTTTCCGGGCAGCCACAACCGAAATTCCCGGACCTCCTCCGGGTGTGGGCGGGCCGGGTGTTGGACCGGCCGCTCTCCTGGCGAGCCGGGACCGCCCGCCGTAAGCTACCCCGCCTCCCGCACCGCCGGGAGAGCGAACGACAGCCGGCGGCGCGGACACACCTGTCGGGAGATGATTCGCATATGGACGCGCTGCAGACGCGGCGGGGCTTCCTGTCGACGGCGGCCTCGGTGGCCGGCACCGGGCTGTTGACCCCTCTCGGCGCCGCCGGGGCCCCTGCGGCTGCCGCGGCCGAGGCCGGCGGCCCGGCCCCCTCTCCCCGGAGCGGCCCCGTCTTCGTCTCCACCTGGCCCTTCGGCCGGGCGGCCAACGAGACCGCCGCCAGGACGCTGGACACGGGCGGCCTGCTGGACGCGGTGGAGCAGGGCATCCGCCTCGTGGAGGCGGACCCGGAGGAGCACTCGGTCGGTCTCGGAGGCACGCCGAACGCCGACGGGGTCGTGCAGCTCGACGCCTGCTTCATGGACGGCGAGGGACAGCGGGCCGGCA
>CAZEHQ010000010.1:29382-43471 GCA_964512165.1 uncultured Gemmatimonadaceae bacterium
CGTCGCCGCCCTCGAGGGGATCGAGCACCCCATCTCGGTGGCCCGCCGGGTGATGGAGGTCACCCCCCACGTGATGCTCGCCGGCGCAGGCGCCCGGAGCTTCGCCCTCGCCCAGGGGTTCGAGTCCGCGGATCTGCTGACCGAGGACCGCCGCCAGCGCTGGGAGGCCTGGCGCCGGGAGCAGCAGGGGCCGCCGCCGATCTCGGAGAGCCACGACACGATCGCCCTCCTCGGCCGGGACGGCGACGGCCGCCTGGCCGGCGGCTGCTCGACCAGCGGCTGGGGATACAAGCTGGCCGGCCGCGTGGGCGACTCGCCCATCGTCGGCGGCGGACTCTACGTGGACGGCGAGGTGGGCGCCGCCGGGGCCACCGGCCTCGGCGAGAACATCATGCGCTACTGCGGCTCGTACCGCGTCGTCGACCTCATGGCGCGCGGCGCCGAACCGCAGTCGGCCTGCGTCGAGACGGTGCGCCACATCCTGCGCCGGGACCCGCGCCCGGCGGAGCAGCTCTCCTGCTTCTTCATCGCTCTCGACAAGCAAGGCCGCAGCGGCGCGGCCGGGACCTCCGGCGGGTTCAGCTACTGCGTGACCACCGACGAGGGCAGCCGGCTCGTCGACGCCGAGGTCGTCACCCTGTAAGCAGCCTGGGCGGCGGCCTCTCGGCCGTCTGCAGCGAACGATCCAACCTGAGGAGTCCGTCCATGGAGCGACGCGGGTTCGTCAAGACCCTGGCCGCGGTCACCCTGCCCTGGCCCCGGCTGCCGGGCACCGCCCACGCGCTGGAAGAGCTGGAGAAGGACCTGGCGGCTGCGGGGGAGGAAGCCTCGCGGTGGAGACGCCTGCGCCAGGAGTTCCAGTTGAAGCCCGGCTTCGCGCACTTCAACACCGGCAGCTGCGGCGCCGCACCCAAGGTCGTCACCGAGGCCGTGGCCAGGTACACCGAGGAGCTCGAGACAGATCCGGTGCAGAACACCTTCGGCGGCCTGGGGAGCGGGATGGAGGATGTCCGCCGTCTGGCCGCCGAGTTCCTCGGGGCGGACGTGTCGGAGATCGCCCTCACGCGCAACACCACCGAGGGCATGAACGGCGTCGCCACCGGCATCGACTGGGAGCCGGGGGACGAGGTGCTCACCACCAACCACGAGCACGGCGGCGGCATGGTCTGCTGGCAGCATCTCAGGAAGCACCGCGGCGTCGTCGTGAAGTACCTGAAGATGCCGACTCCACTGAGGGACAAGGACCAGTTCCTCCGTCTCCTGGAGCGGCATCTGACCCCGCGCACGCGGGTGTGCAGCCTCATGGACGTCGACACGATCACGGGTATGCGGTATCCGCTGGCCGACGTGGCCCGGATCACGAGGCCCCGGGGAGTGCTGCTCGTCTGCGACGGCGCCCACTCCCCGGGGATGCTCGACGTGGACGTGAAGGCTCTCGGAGTCGACACCTTCGCCTCCAGCAGCCACAAGTGGATGCTGGCTCCGAAGGGCAGCGGCCTGCTCTACATCCGGCGGGAGGTCCAGGACCGGGTGCAACCCGTCTTCCTGTATTCCGGGTACGCAGGCTACTCGGCCTCGTCCGGCACCCGCGACGTGGCCGGCATCCTCGGCCACGGCGTGGCCATGGAGTTCCACGACCTCCTGGGGCGGGACCGCGTCGAGGCCCGCTGCCGCGAGCTGAGCGCCCGCCTGCGAGGGCATCTCGAGGCCGTCCCGAAGGTGAGGATCCTCACTCCGGCGCAGCCGGAACTCTCCGGGGGAATCCTCACTTTCTCGGTGGACGGCGTGAGCGCAAGTCTGTTGGCGCGCCGGCTCCTGGAGGAGCACGACATGGCCGTCAAGGTCGCCCAGGGGACCTATGCCTACGTCCCCGACGACGACGTGGAGGGCGAGAGCTACAACGCTCTCCGGGTCTCCACCCACATCTACAACGACGAGACCGACGTGGACCGGCTGGCGGCCGCGGTGGAGGAGATGGCGGGCTGATCGCCTATGGGCAGGAACCCCCGCCCCGGGCGCCCGGCTGGTCGAAGAGCCGCTGCTGAGGATCGTGGGGGATCGGGAACACACCGGCAACGACCCACGGATTCGGCCCGACTTGGTGAAACTGCTGGGTTGTGCCAAGGAAGAAGTGAAGATCGGTTCTGAGGAACTCCTGGTAGTACTTGTCCCGTACCTTGGCAAGGGCTTCGCTGCTGAAGGATTCAGGTCTCGGGTCACTGGCCCTTGGCTTCAGCCGGCATTCGATCCAGTCGAACTTGCGGTACTGCTCCTCCTCATCCAACCGGCGGAATGGCACAGGGTAGATCCGCAACCAAGTCCCATCCTCTCTGACACCTGCCGTGCAAACCGTCTCGCCGTACTTCCTGGACAGGGTCGGGTAGGTCTTGACGGTGACGAGAATGCGGTGCTTCTCCGTGGTTGTCATAGATGTCGTGCGACATATCCCTGATCATCGTGATCGGCACCTGTCGAACCCCCGGAGTCGTCTACGGATCCGGGCACCTGTGCAAGGGCACCGGCTACACAGTGCCGATGACACTGTCCGGCATCACGCTCGAAGCAGGTGAGCGCTACGGAATCTCCCGACCGCAGCCAGGCGCGGATCGTGGCAAGAGCGGCCTCCTGGTTCGGCAGGATGGACCGCTCGTAAGCGCTGAAGAGAGCCTTGAAATCCGAGACCGTCTTGAGACCCTTGCGCTGTTGTGATTCGATCCCAAGCTCGGGAAGATGCTCATAGCGAATCCCGACGCCCTCGCACGCCTTGGCAAGGGTCCTCTTGGAAAAACCGTACTTGCGGCTGATGGCGTTCTTTCGGACATCGCACAGTATGGTCACGGCCTCTTGAATCAACACATTCAGATAGCACTCAAGGGTTCGCCCCTGGTACCCGATTGTGAACAGCCGCGATGACCGTGTGGCAGGGGCGGCCTTCAGGACCCGGACGTATGCCGCGTTGTCCTTGTCGAGCACATCTTTGGCGGTAGGTCTCGGCGATGAGGGCGCTGCCTCTGAGTCCTCGGTGCCGATGCGCGAATTCACGCGTCCTGCGGTCCGGCATTGGCCCCGCGACACTCCCGCCCTGTTCGGTGAGCACCCAACTGTGGTTGTCGTCCGCAAGGAGGCCCTGCTCGATCAGACGGCGGCGATCGGCATAGCAGGTGAAGGAGAAGGCGCCGTATCGGTATGGCACGAACTCGTAAGGGACACGGTGGCAGTGGGCGCTGTCCGTGGACCGTTGCTTGCAGAAGAGGAACAGCAGTTTCTGGAAGTCCAGATTGCCCACGTTGCCGCCAAGAGCAGACAGCAGTGCCAGAAGGCTGCGTTGGCGCGAGTACAGCCAAGGAGCCTTGGGAGGTGGGGTGGCTCTTCGGGTGGTAACATCAACCTGTCCGGGGGCTTGACCGCCACCCAAGTCTGGAGTGACCGGATCGCCGGAGAACCCGCCAGTGGGCCACGGGCATCCTCGTGGCAAGATCAGTCGAAGAGGGGTAACCCTGTCAACGACCGATCAGTCCTTGCCGGACCCGGTCCCACTCCAGGACCGGATCGCCCGGATGGCGGAGCCGTTTCTTGGCAAGAGCGAGGTCGTCGACGTCCTCCAGATAACTCACCAGCGCCTGCCGGACGATGTCGGCGCGGCTGAGTCCGAGCTCGCCGGCGGCTCTGTCCACCGCTTCGAGGAGCTCGGCGGGTACACTTGCGGAAATCCGGGTCATGGCTCCCCCTTTCCTGAGGTCCGTGGGGCGGCTCCATCAAGATAGGGACCGGTTGACACCGGCGGACCCGGTCGTTACTATCGGAGACTCGATTTCAAGGGCATGCGCAGAATGACCGACAATCGCACCGACAACCCGCGCCGATGGTGGTGGCGCTTCTGGTCCTACGAGATGGGACAGAGGTGCGTCCACCCGTAAGGCGGGTACCGGCAGACGGAAACCACACAGGCCGCGGGCGCATCGACAGCGCTCGCGGCCTTTTCCGTGCCCAACGGTCCTCGCCGTTCCGCTGCCGGTGACCCGCGTCCGCAACGAGCGGAGCAGTCGAGATGAATGACATCACAGCCACAGCCGCGGGCCTCGGGCCCACGCTGGAGCGTTTCGCGGAACTGGCCGCCGAAGGCTTCACGGTGCCCGTGTACCGCGAGATCCTCGCCGACACGGAGACGCCCGTGTCGGCCTACCTGAAGCTGCGCGAGGAGAGCGACTTCACCTTCCTCTTCGAGAGCGTCGAGGGAGGGGAACGCGCGGGGCGCTACTCCTTTCTCGGGATCCGTCCGAGTCTGCTGTTCCGGTCGCGCGGCCACCGCGTGTCCATCGAGGACCGCGAGACCGGCAGCACGCGCGACTTCGAGGCCGACCCGCGCGAAGCCCTGCGCCAGATCATGGAGCCGCGCCGGGGCGCCTCCCTGCCGGGGCTGCCGCCGTTCACCGGCGGCGCCGTGGGCTATCTCGCCTACGACGGCGTCCGGCTGGTGGAGGAGATCCCCGACACGGGGGAGGACGACCTCGGCCTCGACGACATGGTATTCGCCCTCTACGAGACGGTGGTCGCCTTCGACAACCTGCGCCACACGATGATGATCATCACCAACGGCCGCGCCGGCGGCGGGACCACCGCGGAGGAGGCCTACGAGGAGGCCGGCCGGCGCATCGCCGAGGTCGAGGAGATCCTGGCGCGGCCGGTGCCGCACCGGGCCCTGCAGGGCATCGGCGAGCCGGGAGAGGTGCGCTCCAACATGACGCGGCCCCGGTTCACCGAGGCGGTGGAGCGCTGCCTGGAGTACATCCGCGCGGGAGAGGTCTTCCAGGTGGTCTTCGCCCAGCGCTTCGAGCTGGACCTGACGGGAGACCCCTTCGACGTCTACCGGGTCCTGCGCACCGTGAACCCGTCGCCGTACATGTTCCACATGACCCTGCAGGACCTGCAGGTCCTGGGCGCCTCGCCGGAGATCCTGGTGCGCGTGCAGGACGGCACCCTGGAGGTGCGGCCCCTCGCCGGCACCCGCGGCCGCGGCCGCACCGAGGAGGAGGACGCGCGCCTGGCCGACGAGCTGCTGGCCGACGCCAAGGACTGCGCCGAGCACGTCATGCTCGTCGACCTGGGGCGCAACGACGTGGGGCGGGTCTCGACATACGACACGGTGCGGGTCACGGAGATGATGGAGGTGGAGCGCTACTCCCACGTGATGCACATCGTCTCCAACGTGCGCGGCCGCCTGCGGCCGGACATGGACGCCCTGGAGGCCCTCTTCGCCTGCTACCCGGCGGGCACCCTGTCGGGGGCGCCGAAGGTGCGGGCCATGGAGATCATCGACGAGCTCGAGCCGACGAAGCGCGGGATCTACGGCGGCGCCATCGGCTACCTCGACTTCTCCGGCAACCTCGACACCTGCATCGCCATCCGCACCATGGTGGTCAAGGAGGGCACCGCCTACGTGCAGGCGGGGGCCGGCATCGTGGCCGACTCCGTCCCCGAGGCGGAGTTCGAGGAGACGGTGAACAAGGCCATGGCCCTGCTGCGGGCGGTGGAGATGGCCCACCGCGGCGGCGTCGCCCCGCCGCCGGCCGCGGCCCCCGCCCTGCTCACGGAGGACGGCCCATGATCCTGGTGATCGACAACTACGACTCCTTCACGTACAACCTCGTGCAGTACCTGGGCGAGCTCGGCGCCGAGCTGTCCGTGTACCGCAACGACCGCGTCACCACCGACGAGATCGCCGACCTGGCGCCGGAGCGCATCGTCATCTCGCCGGGGCCGTGCACGCCCGACGTGGCGGGCATCTCCATCGAGGTGGTGAACCGCTTCGCGGGAGAGGTCCCCATCCTCGGCGTCTGCCTCGGGCACCAGTCGATCGGCCAGGCCTTCGGCGGCGTCGTCACCCGCGCTCCGTACGTCATGCACGGCAAGACATCGGAGATCCACCACCACGGCCGGGGCATCTACGCCGGCCTGCCCAACCCCTTCGTGGCCACCCGCTACCACTCGCTCATCGTCGACCGCGAGTCGCTGCCCGACTGTCTGGAGGTCGTCGCCGAGACCGAGGACGGGATCGTGATGGGGCTGCGCCACCGCGAGCTGGACGTCGAGGGCGTTCAGTTCCACCCGGAGTCGATCCTCACCGCCGAGGGGCAGCGCCTGCTGGGCAACTTCCTTGCGCGGGATTGAACCGGGGATCTTGCTTTCCGAAGGAGGAGACCAACCATGATCCAGGACGCCATTCAGCAACTCATCGCCGGACGTGACCTCGACCGCGAGACGGCCACCGCCGTGATGGAACAGATCATGAGCGGCGAGGCCACCGACGCCCAGATCGGCGGCTTCCTCGTGGCCTTGCGCTGCAAGGGCGAGACGGAGGACGAGGTGGCCGGGTTCACCGAGGTCATGCGGGCCAAGGCGACGCGCATCTCCGGCGGCCGGCCGCCCCTGCTCGACACCTGCGGCACCGGCGGCGACGCCTCGGGCACCTTCAACATCTCCACCACCGCCGCCTTCGTCGCCGCCGGCGCCAGGTGCACGGTGGCCAAGCACGGCAACCGCGCCATCTCGAGCCGGTGCGGCTCCGCCGACGTCCTCGCCGAGCTGGGCGTCAACATCGAGGCCGATCCCGCCCGCGTGGGAGTCTGCCTCGACGAGGCCGGCATCGGCTTCCTCTTCGCCCAGGCCCTGCACGGCGCCATGAAGCACGCCATCGGCCCCCGCCGGGAGCTGGGCACGCGCACGGTCTTCAACACCCTCGGGCCGCTGACCAATCCCGCCGGCGCGACGCGCCACCTCATGGGCGTCTTCGCGCCGGAGCTGACCGAGCTGCAGGCCCGCGTCCTCGGCGCCCTGGGCTCCGAGCGGGCCTTCATCGTCCACGGTCTCGACGGTCTCGACGAGATCACCCTCACCGGGCCGTCGCGGGTGAGCGAGCTGGCCGACGGCGAGGTTCGCACCTACGAGATCGAGCCCCGCGACTTCGGGATCGACCGCGCCGGGGCCGGCGCCCTGAAGGGGGGTGACCCGGCCGCCAACGCCGCCATCCTGCGGGAGGTCCTCGACGGCGGCAGCGGACCCCGGACCGACGTGGTGCTCCTCAACGCCGCCGCCGCCCTGGCCGCCGCCGGAGTGGCCGCGGACCTGGCCGGCGGCGTCGAAGCCGCCCGCGAGTCGATCGCCTCGGGCCGGGCCCGGCAGGCCCTGGACCGGCTCGTGGAGGTCAGCAACGCCTGAGGCGGCGGCCATGGCCGGCATCCTCGAAGAGATCGTCGCCAGCAAGCGCGACTTCCTGGCCCGGCGCCTCCACGACGCGCCCGCGGCCGAGGTCCGCGCCCGGGCCCTCGACGCGCCGGAGCCGGCGGACTTCGCCGGCGCCTTGGCCGCCGAAGGTGTCTCCCTCATCGCCGAGGTGAAGAAGGCCTCCCCCTCCAAGGGCGTGATCCGCGAGGACTTCGACCCGGCGAAGATCGCCAGCGCCTACGCCGCCAACGGCGCCCGCGCGCTTTCGGTGCTCACCGACGAGGCCTATTTTCAGGGCTCCGACGCCCACCTCCAGTCCGCGCGGCAGGCCGCCGGGATCCCGGTGTTGCGCAAGGACTTCACCATCGACCCGTACCAGCTCTTCGAGGCCCGCGTCATCGGCGCGGACGCCGTGTTGCTCATCGTCTCCATCATGGACGGCGGCCAGCTGGAGGACCTTCAGGGCCTGGGCCGCGAGCTGGGCCTCTCGGTGCTGGTCGAGGTCCACACCCGCGAGGAGCTGGAGCGCGCCCTGGCCGCAGAAGCCTCCCCGGTGGGCATCAACAACCGCGACCTGAGGACCTTCGAGACCAGCCTTGACACGACCTTCGAGCTGCGGCCCTTCGTGGCGGAAACAGTGACCCTGGTCAGCGAGAGCGGCATCGAGCACCACGAGCATCTGCGCCAGCTCGGCGAGGCCGGCGTCGACGCCGTCCTCGTGGGCGAGTCCCTGATGCGGGCCGAAGACCCGGGCGCCGCCGTGCGCGACCTGCTCGGCGGCGGCGAGGAGAGCTGAGGTGGCGGCGCGCGTGTTCTCCGGCATCCAGCCGTCGGGCCAGACCCACCTGGGCAACTACATCGGCGCCATCCGCAACTGGGTGGCCGACCAGGAGCGCTACGACAACTATTTCTGCGTCGTCGACGAGCACGCCATCACCGTGCCTTACGAGCCGGCCGAGCTGCGGGACAACGTGCGCGAGCTGGCGGCGGTGCTGGTGGCCTGCGGCATCGACCCGGAGCGCAGCGTCCTCTTCGTCCAGTCCCACGTGCCCGAGCACACCGAGCTGACCTGGCTGCTGATCTGCAACACGCCCATGGGCTGGCTCGAGCGCATGACCCAGTTCAAGGACAAGGCCGGCAGCCGCCGCGAGCGGGTCGGCGCGGGCCTCTTCACCTATCCGGTGCTGATGGCGGCCGACATCCTCCTCTACCAGACCTCGGTGGTGCCCGTGGGCGAGGACCAGAAGCAGCACGTGGAGCTGGCCCGCGACATCGCCGGCCGCTTCAACAACCTCTACGGCGAGGTCTTCACCGTGCCCGAGCCGGTCATCCGCGAGGTGGGGGCCCGGGTCATGGGACTCGACGACCCGACGAAGAAGATGTCCAAGTCGGTGGAGGGGCAGCATCACGCCATCGGCCTCCTCGACGAGCCCGACCTGGTCCGCCGCAAGATCGGCCGCGCTGTCACCGACTCGCTGCGGGAGATCCGCTTCGACGAGGAGCGCCCGGGCGTCCACAACCTGCTCACCATCCACCACGCCCTCTCCGGGCAGGAGAAGGCCGCCATCGAGGCCCGTTTCGAGGGCAAGGGCTACGGCGACCTGAAGAAGGAGGTGGCCGAGGTGGTGGTGGAGTCCCTGGCCCCGGTGCGGGAGCGCTACGCCGAGATCACCGCCGATCCGGCGATCGTCGACGGGATGCTCGAGCAGGGGCGGGACCGGGCGCGGCCGGTGGCGGAAGCCACCATGGAGTCCGTGCGCCGCGCCATGGGACTGCGCTGAGCCCATGCCCGAAGGCAAGGACATCGATGACTGGCGGGCCCGCATCGACGAGGTGGACGAGCGCATCGTCGGCCTGATCAACGAGAGACTCGGGTACGCCATCGAGATCGGCCAGTTGAAGCGCGCCAGCGGCCGCCGGATCCGCGACCGGGCGCGGGAGCGGACCCTCATCGAGCGGCTCCAGGCCCTCAACCAGGGTCCCCTGAGCCAGGAGGCCATCGCCGACATCTTCGACCGCATCATGGCCGAGGCCCGCATCCTCGAGGGCGGGGGGGACGAGGAGCGGTGAGCACCGCCAACCGGTCCTCGCCGTTCCGGCAGATCGGCATCGTCGGCGTCGGGCTGATCGGCGGCTCCATCGGCCTGGCCCTGCGGCGCACGGGGTACGAGGGGCGCATCGTCGGCATCAGCCGGCCGCGGACCGTGGAGAAGGCCGTCGCCCTCGGGGCCATCGACGAGGGCCGGGACTACGACGAGGTCGACCAGGGGCTGGCCGAGGCCGATCTCGTCTTCCTGTGCTCGCCGATCCGCCACATCATCGACTTCCTGCCGCGGGTGATGGCGGCGGTGCCCGCCGGGGCGCTGGTCACCGACGCGGGCAGCACCAAGCGGCGCATCGCCGCCGCGGCGGCGGCCAGCGGCCGCTCCGACGCCTGGTTCCTCGGCGGCCACCCCATGGCCGGCTCCGAGAAGTCGGGGGTGACGGCCGCCGATCCCTTCCTGTTCCAGAACGCCATCTACATCCTCGTGCCCGACGCCGCCGTGCCCGGCGAGCTGCACCAGGCCCTGCGCGACCTGCTCCGCGGCCTCGGGGCCCGCGTCCTCGAGCTGTCCGCGGAGGACCACGACATGGTGGTGGCCGCCATCAGCCACCTGCCGCAGCTGCTGGCCACCTCCCTCGTGGAGATGGTGGGGCTCCTGGACGAGGAGCGGGAGGGCCTGCTCCTGACCCTGGCGGCCGGCGGCTTCCGCGACCTGACGCGGATCGCCTCCAGCCCCTTCGAGCCGGTCTGGAACGACATCTGCGCCACCAACCCGGACCGCATCCGCGAGATGGTCGACCGCTTCCAGGCGCGCTTGGACGAGGTGCGGGACAAGGTGGGGAGCGCCGCCCTGGAGGCCGACTTCGAGTACGCCAACCGGGTCCGCGACGGCATCCCCAAGGACGCCAAGGGATTCATCCACCGGCTGGCGGAGGTGCTGGTCGTCTGCGAGGACCGTCCGGGGGTGATCGCCGAGATCGCGTCGGTGCTGGCCGAGAAGGGCGTGAACATCAACGACATCGAGGTGATGAAGGTGCGCGAGGGGGAGGGAGGGACCCTGAGGCTGGGGTTCGACGCCGATGACGTGGCCGACCGCGCGGTGGAAACCCTCGAGGCCGTGGGCTACCGGGCGAGGCGTCCGTGATGGTGCGCACCGTTTCCAGGGCGGCGCGCCTGAGGGGCGAGGTCCGCGTGCCCGGCGAGCGCGACCGGGCGATCCAGGCCCTGTGGATGGCGGCGGTCTCCGAGGGCCCCAGCCGCATCGACGGCGTGCCCCCCGGGGCGGCCGGGACGGTGGACCTCCTGCGGCGGCTGGGTGTCGGCGTCGAGGGCGGGGACAGCGGCTTCCGCGTCGACGGCCGCGGTCTGGCGGGGCTCGAGCCGGCGGAGGACATCCTCGACCTCGAGGGCTCGGAGGAGGCGGTGCTGCCGGCCCTGGCGATTCTGGCGCGGCAGTCCTTTCCCGGCCGCGTGCGGGTCCCCGCGCCGGTGCGGGACCGGGCGGACCAGCTCCTGCGGCTGCTGGCGCCCGCTGGGGTCAGGGCCACCGCGGAGGCGGACGGCGTCCTTCGCCTGGAGGCAGGTTCGGCCCCCGGCGGCGGCGACCACGAGGCGGCGGACCTGCCGGCATCGGTGAAGCTGGGCCTGCTCACGGCGGGCCTCTTCGCACAGGCGCCGACGGTGGTGCGCGAGCCGGCCTCCTGCCGGGACCGCGTCGAGGCGCCGTGGAAGGAACGCGGCGTCCCGGTGGAGAGCGGCCGCGAGGGCGATCCCCCGGTGCGCAGCCTGACCCTGTCGCCGGGGTCGGCGCCGGAGGCCCTGGACGTGGACGTCCCCGGGGACCTGGCCGGCGCCCTCCCGGTGGTGGTGGCGGCCCTGGCCGTGCGCCGCGCCGAGGTCGCCGTGCGCCGGGTGATGGTGCGCCCCGGCAACCGCCTCTTCGTCGACCTCGTGCGCCAGATCGGCGGCGAGCTGGAGATCGCCGGGGCCGACGACGGCAGCGTCGATCTGCTGATCAAGGGCTCCGGGCGGCTCAAGGCGACCCGGGTGGCCGACCGCCGGGCCCGGGAGCTGCTGGAGCACGTGGCCCTGCTGGCGGTGCTGGCGACCCAGACGGAGGGGGAGTTCATCATCCGCGACATCGGGTCGCTGCGCCAGGGCGAGTACGACTTCGTCGACCACCTCGTCGGCCAGCTGCGGCGGGTCGAGGCCAAGGTCGGCGAGTATGCGGAGGGTGTGGTCATCGAGGGCGGACGGCCGCTCAAGGGGGAGCGCATCGAAGGCCGGGGTCACGCCGGCTTGGTGCAGGCCTTCGCCGTGGCCGGTCTCGTCGCCCACGGGGAGATGGAGATCGACGGCGCCGAGTGCGTCGACGCCTCCTTCCCCGGGTTCTTCGATCTACTCGACGGGTTGCAGGCCCCAAGGGCCAGGGAGAATGCGAGATGAGAGCGATGTTGCGGTTGCTGGTGCTCGGCGCCGTGGTCTTCGGCGGCGGCGTCCTGATGATCAAGGTCCTCTACGGGGCCAGCTGGAGCGAGTCCCTCGAGATCGCCGACCAGTTCCTGGAGGATCTCCTCGGTTGATCTCCGGACGGACCGGGGTCCTCGGCGTCATCGGCCATCCGGTGACGCACTCGGCGTCCCCGGCGATGCACAACGCGGCCCTGGCCGCCACCGGCCTGGACTACGTGTACGTCGCCTTCCCGGTGCCGCCGGAGGGCGCCGCCCACGTGGGCGCGGCCATGCGCTACCTGGGGGTCCGCGGCCTCAACGTCACCGTGCCCCACAAGCAGGCGGTCCTCTCCTTCCTCGACGAGGTCGCCCCCGAGGCGCGGGCCATCGGCGCGGTGAACACCATCGACCACCGCGACGGCCGCCTCGTGGGGCACAACACCGACGCCTACGGGGTGCTGGCCAGTCTGGGCGAGGGCGGCCTGGAGCGGCTGCCGCCGAAGGTCGCCCTCCTCGGCGCCGGCGGGGCGGCGAAGGCCGTCCTCCACGCCCTGCTCTCCCGCGGGGAGGTGGAGGAGGTGCTGCTGCTGAACCGCACCGCCTCCCGGGCGGAGAGCTTGGCCGAGGCCATGGATGGCGGCGGCCGGGTGCGTGTCGCGCCCCTGGCGGAGAGCGGCTCCCTGCGCGAGGCGGGCCTGGTGATCAACGCCACCTCCATCGGCATGGAGCCCGAGGCCGGGTCCTCGCCCCTGGGCGACGGGAGCGTCCTCCACGACGGCATGGTCGTCCTCGACATCGTCTACAAGCCGCTGCGCACGCGCCTGCTGGAGCAGGCCCTGGCCGCCGGGGCGCGGGCCCTGGACGGCCTGGGGATGCTGGTCCATCAGGGCGCCCGGTCCTTCGAGATCTGGACCAGCGTGCGGCCGCCCGTGGACGCCATGCGCCGGGCCATCGAGCCGTGAGGGCCGCCGGATGAACCCCTTCCTGGAGGAGATCGTCGAGCGGACGGCCGCCGCCGGCGGCCTCGACCCGTCCACCGTGCGCGGTCTGCTCGCCGTGCCTCCGGACGAAGGCATGGGCGACTACGCCCTCCCGTGCTTCGTCCTGGCCAAGGAGCTGCGCCGCAACCCCGCGCAGATCGCCGCCGACCTGGCCGCCCGCATCGAGCCGGAGACCGGCGCCGGGGGACGCATCGCCGCCGTCGCCGCCGCCGGCCCGTACGTCAACTTCACCCTCCACCGGCCCGCCTTCATCGGCCACACCCTCGACGAGATCGCCGCCCGCGGCGGGGAGTACGGCAGCCGCCGCCAGGGCGCCGGCCGCACCGTGGCCATCGACTTCTCCTCGCCGAACCTGGCGCGGCCCTTCTCCATCGCCCACCTGCGCTCCACCGCCATCGGCCACGCCATCTACCGCATCCACGAGTTCCTCGGCTGGCGCTGTGTCGGCATCAACCACCTCGGCGACTACGGCGCCAACTTCGGCCAGCTGCTGGCGGCGTACGCCGCCTGGGGCGACGACGAGCGCATCCGCGCCGACCCGATCCGGGAGCTGGTGGGCCTCTACGTGCGCTTCAACCGCGAGGCCGAGGAGCACCCGGAGCTGCGCGACCGGGCCCGGGCCTGCCTGCGGGCCCTGGCCGCCGGCGACGACGAGATGACCCGGCTCTGGCGCTGGTTCTCGGAGGAGGGCCGCAAGGAGGCGGAGCGCATCTACGGCATCCTCGGCGTGCGCTTCGACGAGACCCTGGGGGAGAGCCACTACGCCGGCCGGCTCGACGAGGTGATCGCCTTCTTCCGGGAGCGGGGGCTGGCCGAGGAGAGCGAGGGGGCCCTCATCGTGCCCCTCGAGGACCAGCCGGCGCCGCTCATGCTGCGCACCTCCAACGGCACCAGCACCTACCACAGCCGGGACCTGGCGGCGCTCCTCTACCGGCACCGGCGGCACGCCTTCGACAAGATGGTCTACGTCACCGACAAGCGGCAGAGCCTGCACTTCGAGCAGCTCTTCGGCGCCCTGCGGCGGGCCGGCGTCGACTGGATCGACCGCTGCGAGCACGCGCCCTTCGGGCTCATGTCCTTCCGCGGCCGGGCCCTGGCCACGCGCAAGGGCGAGATCGTCATCCTCGAGGAGGTCCTCGACAAGGCGATCGCCCTCACCGAGGGCATCATCGCCGAGAAGAACCCGGACCTGGCCGGGGCCGCGGAGGTGGCGCGCCAGGTGGGGATCAGCGCCGTGGTCTTCGCCGACGTCAACAACCGCCGCACCCGGGACATCAACTTCTCCCTGGAGGAGGTCCTCAACTTCGACGGCGAGACCGGGCCGTACGTGCAGTACACCCACGCCCGCTACTGCAGCATCCTGCGGCGCCACG
>CAZEHQ010000011.1:0-291 GCA_964512165.1 uncultured Gemmatimonadaceae bacterium
CGAATTCCCGGGAAGTCCCAGTCGTGCCGGTGCTGTTCCGGGGCAGCTTCAAGTCGCTCACCGAGATACGCGCCTTCGTGGAACAGGCCCACGGAGAGAGCTCGGCTCTCGGGGGTGCGCGGGAGGGCGTAGTACTTCGGCTTGCCCGAGGGTTTCCCGCGTCGGAGTTCGCGAGCAACGTCTGCAAGAGCGTCCGCCACGGCCACGTGCAGACCGATGAGCACTGGAGCCGGAATTGGCGGCCCTGCAGGATCGCGCGGGAGACGCACGTCCCCGGAGGCTGATTCAAGG
>CAZEHQ010000011.1:301-42982 GCA_964512165.1 uncultured Gemmatimonadaceae bacterium
CTCTCAAGGAGGGGAGAACCATGGCCAAGTACATGTTCCGCACCAGCTACACGAAGGCAGGCCTCGAGGGCCTGCTGAGAGAAGGAGGCACGGGCCGCCGCGAGGCCCTGAGGCAGACGATCGAGGGGATGGGCGGCACCCTCGAAGGCTTCTACTACGCCTTCGGGCCCTGCGACCTCTACCTGATCACCGAGCTTCCCGACGACGCCGCGGCCACCGCCGTCTCCCTGCGGGTCGCTGCCGCGGGAGCCCTCGACGTGGAGGTGACGGTCCTGGTGACGCCGGAGACCGTGGACGAGGCGGTGAGCAAGAGCGTGTCGTACCGCACCCCCGGAGGCTGATTCAAGGCGACTCCGCCCCAAAGGAGTCGGGCCGAGTGGAGTCGGCAGGCCAGTAGCCTTCCGGGCTCTGGCGCCACCGGGTGCCGCACAGACCCGAGATGACGCTCCACTCCGAGGCCCCGAGGTCGGGGTCCGGCTGAAAGAGGAAGTGCCGGGCCCCGGCCCGCCGGGAAGCGGTGAGGATGCCGTGCAGGTCCCGGGCGGGCATCGCCTCGCCGCCGTGAGGGTGCCGCCCCGTGGAGACCCAGGGGATCGCCTTCTCTGCGCCCACGGCCTCCAGGGCCCGCCTCGTCTCGTCGTATACCAGCCGCTCGAAGAACTCCTCCGGAAAGCCCAGCTCCATGTCCGCCAGCGTTTCCACTCCCGGAAGCTCCAGACCCAGCCACGCCTTGACCACCGAAAAGCAGTCGGGCTCGGTCAGGGCGGGGTTCCAGGCGCCGACCTGCTGCACCCAGCGCGCCATGGTCCCGTAGAGGCCGTCGTTGCCCCGGTGCCAGAAGTAGTGCTTGGGGAAGACGAGGTCGAAGTGGCGCGCCATCTGGCCGAAGTCCTGGCCGGTGAGCCCTGAGAAGGCGGCGGTCCTGGGGATGCCGCCCAGCTCCAGCGGGCGGTCCAGCTCGTCGATCCGGCCGCGCACGGCGGCCATGAAGTCGAGGGCGGTCTGGCGCCGCACCCGCAGCCAGTAGAGGCCGTCCTCTTCCAGGTCGAACAACTCCAGGGCGCCGAGCAGACCCCCCGGGGCGTGGTAGCGCACGAGGTCCGGCGTCAACTGGTGGAAGCGCCGCCGCAGCCGCGAGATGGCGCGCTCGATGCGGGGCACGTCCGCCCCCTGCATCTCGAAGCGGTAGCGCTGCAGGCCGTGCAGCTGGAACAGCTCGGTGCCGCGGTGCAGCTCCAGCTCGTAGTCGTGCTCGCCGGGCTGGTCGAGGACGACACCGTGGGCCTGGGGGAAGGCGGCCATGATGTCCTGGACGCCGGCGGCGATCTCCACCGCCCCCACCGGGTCCCGCTCCGGGGGCAGGCCCGAGACCGTCCCCTGGCCGCGCTGGTAGAGCAGGCGGAGGCCGTCGCGGGAATCGAAGATCAGGATCTTCCAGTTCCGCGCGGCGGCATCGTCGAGCAGGGCGTGGAGCTTCTTCTCCTTCGCGAGGTTCCGCGGCGTCTCCGGCGGCGGGTTGATCCCCAGGGCGGCGTAGCCCTTCGGGTCGGCGGGGAAGGCGGGGGTGAGCGTGTCCCCCCACAGGGGCATGCCGTCGCCGTCCTCCTGGACGAACCACAGGCGGCCGACGACGATGCCGCGCACGCCGCCCTCCTCCCAGGCGTCGAAGATGCGCGGGTAGTCGTCGAGCCAGCGCTCGAGGGGGTTGTGCACGAAGATCCAGGGTGTCATGCGGGGGCCCTCCAGGACGGGGGGGGAGGCGGGACGGGCAGGGCGGCGGGATCTCCGCCTGCTCTCTCGTCGGCCGGAGATCGTGGCACCGGGGCGAGTGGCTGTCAAAGGGAAGGCCCCTCGCAAGCCCCGCGTGGGCGGGGACCGCCAGACGGAACCGTCGCCGCTGCCGGGGAGGAGGCCGGGCGTCCGAGGGCACCAGGGAGCCCTGACGGCAGCGCTCCGGCGGCGCCCGCCGGACGCAGACGGGGCCGGGCTCCCCGCTGGACATCCACGAAACGCCTGGATACCTTCGACGCCCCCCGCGCCCTCCCGCGAGAGCCCATGACTCACCCCCCCTTCGCCGACCTCGAGACCCCGGCCGTCCTTCTCGACCGGGCCGTCCTGCAGGGCAACATCGACGCAGTGCAGGAGAAGGCCCGGCGCCACGGGCTGCGCCTGCGGCCCCACATCAAGACACACAAGTCCCTGGAGGTCGGCCGATTGCAGATGGCGGCGGGGGCCTGCGGCGTCACCGCCGCGAGGGTTGACGAGGCCCTGGTCTTCGCCCGGGGCGGGTTCCCGTCGGTGACCCTGGCGCAACCGCTGATGACGCCCGCCAAGCTGGACCGCCTGCTGGTGGGGTGCCGCGACCTCGGCGTGGACCTGCGCCTCATCGTGGACAGCCGGGAGGGGCTGGACCTGCTGGACTCCAAGGCCCGGGAGCACGGCGCCGGACCCGGGGTCTTCATCAAGATCGATGTCGGTCTGCACCGCTGCGGCCTGGGGGAGGACGATCCCGCCGTCGCCGAGCTGGCCGGCCGCATCCAGGCGAGCCCGGACCTGCGCTGGTGCGGCCTGCTGTCCCACGCCGGGCAGTCCTACGGCGCCGCCGACGCCGCCGAAGTGGGCGCCATCGCCGCCGAAGAGCGCCGCATCCTGCTGGCCGTGCGCGACCGCCTCGCGCAGCAGGGGCTGCCCGTCCCCGAGCTCTCGGTGGGATCCACCCCCACGGTGCTGGCCTCCGAGGAGTACTCCGGCCTCACCGAGATACGGCCCGGCAACTACGTCTTCATGGACCACACGCCCCTGCGCCTGGGGCTGATCGAGCCGGGCCGGGTGGCCCTCACCGTCCTGGCCACCATCATCAGCCGCAACGGCGAGTACTTCATCACCGATGCCGGCTCCAAGAGCCTGACCTCCGACCAGGGTGCCCACGGCCTGCAGGGGGCCCCCGGCTACGGCACCGCCTACACCTTGGCCGACTTCCCCCGCCGCAGGAGCCCCCTCACGGTGGCCAAGCTCTCGGAGGAGCACGGCTTCGTCCCCCGCGGCTCCTCCTGCCTGCCCCTGGGCAGCCGCCTGCGCATCGTCCCCAACCACTCCTGTCCGGTGGCCAACCTGGCGCGCTCCTACGCCGTGGTCGACGGCGGCGAGGTGACGGAAACCTGGACCGCCGAGGCCGCGGGTCCGAGCCGCTGAGTCCCGGTGTGGCGGGCCTGCTCATCACGCCGGGAATCCTGGCCGCGGTCGTGACGGCGCTGCTGGCCGTGACCGCCTCCGCCGAGCCTGCCGTCCCGGGCTGGAAGTGGCAGGCGCCCGAGGACCGGCCCTTTCCCCTGGTCGCCTGGTACGGCCCCGGCCGCGGGCTGCTCACCGACGAGGTGTGGAGCGATGTCGCCGAGGCCGGGTTCAACCTGTGCCTGCCCTCCTTCCACGGGACGACCGAGGAGTACCGGCGCACCCTCGACCTCGGCGAGAGGTACGGCATCGGCCTGCTGTTGGGCGGGCTGGTGAACTGGGAGTGGGGGGAGAGGGAGGAGAAGGCGGAGGCGCTGGTCGAGAGCCTGAAGGAGCGCACGCAGCGCTACTCGGCGGAGCCCGCCTTCGCCGCCTACGTCCTCAAGGACGAGCCCCACGCGGTCAGCTTCCCGGCCCTGGCCCACAGCCGCCGGCTCCTGGCACGCATGGACCCCGGCCACTGGGCCTACGTCAACCTGTTCCCCAACTACGCCCCGGTGAACGAGCGCGAGAACTACATCGGCACCCGCGACTACCAGGAGTACGTCGACCGCTACATGGAGGTCTTCCGGCCGGAGGTCCTCATGTACGACCACTACTCCATCGAGGGCTACCGGTTCCGCGAGGCCGACTACGCCATCCGCGTGCGGCCCGAGTACTACGAGAACCTGGAGATCATCCGCGCCGCGGCCCTGAAGCACGGCGTGCCGTTCTGGGCCTTCACCCTGAGCACGCCCGTGTTCTCCTACCCGACGCCGACCGAGGGGCACCTGCGCTTCCAGCTCTACAGCTGCCTGGCCTACGGCGCCCGGGGGCTGCAGTACTTCACCTACGGCCCCGCCGAGGGCGAGGACGGGCTCATCGACGGCAAGGGGAACCGCGGCCCCTGGTACGAGACGGCGCAGCGGATCAACCGGGAGATCCAGAGCATGGGCCGTCTGTTGCTCTCCCTGACCTCCACCGCGGTCTTCCACACCTCCCCGCAGCCGCGGGGCACGACGTGGATCCACGACGGCCACGGCGGCCTCGTGAGCTGCCTGGGGGCCCCGGCGGTGCTCGGCTTCTTCGACGGGCGCGACGGCCGCCGCTTCCTGATGGTGGTGAACCGGGACCCGATGAAGGCCGCCGAGCTGACCCTCACCTTCGCCGAGGGCGTCCGCGTGGCCGAGGTCGACCGGTCGCGTGGGGACGGGTCCGTGAGGCCCCTCGACCTGACCGGCGGTGAGCTGAAGATGACTCTGGCCGACGGCGACGGGCGCCTGCTGGAGCTGATCCCGGGCGGCTAGGCGACCTTCCGCCCGGGCGAGGTGCGGCGCCGGGTGTAGATCCCGGAACAGCAGTCGAGCTGGTCGGCCTCCGGCGCCTGTTGCCGCGGCGCCTGGCCCCCCACGGTCCTGCTGGACATTCCGAGAGGGCCCCGGTACCTTCGACAGCGCCATGGCCTTCCGTCTCGATCCGGCTGAATCCGTCCCCGACGGGGTGCGGCGGATCGCCCGCGAGCAGCTCGACCAGTCCATCCTCCGACTCACCGAAGGCACCGACGACCGCGACGGCGACGTGCACTCGGCGCGCAAGTCGATGAAGTGCATGCGCGGCCTGGTGCGCCTCGTGCGCTCCGACCTCGGCGGCGGCGTCTACCGTCTGGAAAACGAGACCTACCGCGATACCGCCCGGCGACTGGCCGGCCTGCGCGACGCCACCGTGCTCGTGGCCACCCTCGACCGGGTGGTGGGCACCGTCAACGGCGGGGCGGCGGACTTCACCCCCCTCCGCGACCGGCTGGCCGCGCGCCGGGGGAGGGCCTACGGCGCCGGCGAGCGGGAGCCCGTCCTCGTCGCCTGTGCCGAGGTCCTGCGCCAGGCCCGCGGGCGCGTCGACGACTGGCCCCTGGAGGACGCCGGGTGGAGCGGCCTGGGCGGCGGCCTGCTGGCCGTCTACCGCCGCGGCCGCCGCGAGGGCGGCCAGGCTACCTGGCGCCCGTCGGTGGAGAGCCTCCACCAGTGGCGCAAACGCGTGAAGTACCTGTGGTACCACAGCCGCCTCCTGCAGCCGCTGTGGCCGGCGGCGATGTCCGCCTGGCGAGGGGAGCTGGACCGCCTCGGAGAGATGCTGGGGGACGATCACGACCTCGCCGTCCTCGCCGGGGTGCTGCGCCAGGAGGGCCAGCCGGAGGCGGAGGCGCTGCTCGGGCCGATCTCGCAGCGCCGCCACGAGCTGCAGGAGGAGGCCCGCGTCCTCGGGATGCGCGTCTACGCCGAGCGGCCGAAGCACCTGCGCCGCCGCCTGCGGGGGTACTGGCGGGCCTGGGAGGAGGAGAGGCGCCGGCTGCCGGCGCCGGCGTCCGCCCCGGCCGTCGTACCCGAGAGGGTGGCCGACAGCCGCTGCCGCACGGGGGAGGGGCCCCTCTGGCACGAAGGGGAGCAGCGCCTCTACTGGGTCGACATCCCCGAGGGGCGCCTCTACCGCTTCGATCCCGCCTCGGGGGCGCACGAGCAGGTCTTTCAGGGCGAGCCGATCGGCGGCTTCACGGTGCAGGCCGACGGCTCGCTGCTGCTGTTCATGGCCCGCGGCGCCATCGCCGTCTGGCGCCGGGACCGGCCCCTGTCTCCGGTGGTGGAAGAGATCCCCGTGGAGCGGGAGTCGCGCTTCAACGACGTCATCGCCGATCCCGAGGGGCGCGTGTTCTGCGGCACCATGCCGGGACCGGCCGGCGGCGGCCGCCTCTACCGGCTCGACCGCGACGGCACGCTCACGGAACTGCTCGCCGGCGTGGGGCTTCCCAACGGCATGGGGTTCTCGCCCGACGGCCGCCGGATGTACTTCGTCGATTCCAAGGCCGGCATCATCTGGAGGTTCGCCTACGACCGCGCCACCGGGGAACTCTCCGACCGCGCCGTCTTCGCCGAGGTCTCCGGCGGCGACGGCGCCCCCGACGGCCTCGCCGTCGACGCCGAGGGCGGGGTCTGGTGCGCCCTGTGGAACGGCGGCCGCCTGGTCCGCTACCGGCCCGACGGCGGCGAGGACCGGCGGATCGAGCTGCCGGCGCGCAAGGTGTCGAGCGCCGGCTTCGGGGGACCCGCCCTCGACGAGCTCTACGTGACCACCGCCGGCGGCGGCGACCGCGAGGCGGAAGGCCCCGGCGCCGGCGCCCTCTTCCGGCTGCGCCCCGGGCTCGCGGGCCGGCCGGAGTACCGGTCGAGGATCGGACTGTGAAGGGCGGGCCCGGGGATCCGCGCCGGGGTCAGGGCTCCCTCGGCCGGCGGCTGGTCTTCATCTTCGTCACCCTGGCCCTGGCGGGCCTCGGAGGCAGCGGCTGGGTCCTTTACCGGCAGGCCCTCGACAGCCTCGAGGACCAGCTCGCCTCGCACCTGAAGGTGGAGTCGCAGATGATCGCCGCCGAGCTGGCGAGGGGCCAGGTGACCAAACTGAAGCAGGGCATGGAGGGGACCTTCCTGCACCAGCTGCTGCGGCGGCGCATGCGCGAGACCCGGGAGGCCCTGGGGGCCCGCCGCATCTACGTCTTCGACCGCAGCGGCCGCAGCCTCCTCGACACCGAGGAGGGCAAGCGCATCGGCCGCGAGATCCACCTCCTCGCCTTTCACAAGCCCCAGGTGGCGGCCATGTGGGGGGGCGAGCCGGCCAACACGCCGCGCTTCACCGACGAGAGCACGGGCGATCACTACATGACGGGATACGCGCCGATCCACGACCGCAGGGGGAGGATCGCGGCCGGGGTGGGGGTGGACATCGGCGCCGGGTACATGGACGCCATCCTCGGCTTCAAGCGCTCCGTCTACCTCCTCGCCGGCCTCGGCACTCTCCTGACCTTCTTCGTGGGCATCGCCGTGGCCCGCCACATCACCGGCCCCATCCACACCCTGGTGACGGCGGCGCGCGAGATCGGCCGCGGCAACCTGCGCCGGGCGGTGAAGGTGCAGGCCCACGACGAGATCGGCTACCTCGGGCAGACGATGGAGGAGATGCGCCGCAAGCTGCTGGAGCGCGACGCCCAGTTGCGCCAGATGCTGGCCGGCGTCGCCCACGAGATCCGCAATCCCCTGAGCGGGATCGAGATCTACGCCGGCCTCATCGCCGACGATCTGCCCGAGGGCGATCCCCGGCGGGAGCACATCCACAAGGTGACCGCCCAGGTCCACGCCATGAACCTGGTGATCTCCGAGTTCCTGCACTACGCGAGGCCGCCGTCTCCGCAGCCCGCGGAGGTGGTGCTGTCGCAACTGGTGGACGACGCCCGCTTCCTGCTGTCGCCGGAGATGGAGGCCGCCGGCGTCACCTTCCACACCGAGGTCTCTCCCGAGGCGCGGGTCTACGCCGACCCCGAGCAGGTGAAGCGCGCCGTGGTGAATCTCATGAAGAACGCGGTGCAGGCCATGGCCGAAGGCGGCGCCCTGACGGTGCGCGCCGTGCGCGCCGCCGGCGAGGTGGCCCTGGAGGTGGAGGACACCGGCCCGGGAATGGCCGAGAAGGTCCGGCAGCGCCTCTTCGAGCCCTTCTTCACCACCCGCGAGAAGGGCTCCGGCCTGGGCCTGGCCATCGTGCGGCAGGCGGCCGAGACCAACGCCGGCCGCGTCGAGGTCGAGTCCGCTCCCGGGCGCGGCTCGGTCTTCCGCCTGGTCCTGCCGGCCGCCGGCGCCGTGCCCCTGGCCGAGACGGAGGAGGTGGGCGCGTGAACCGCATCCTCTTCGTCGACGACTACGAGCCCCTGCGCGACGGCTGGGCCCTGCGCCTGGGCCGCCTGGGCCACGAGGCCGACACCGCCGGCAGCGGCGCCGAGGCCCTGGAGAGCCTGCGCCGGTCCGAGGCCGACCTGGTGATCACCGACTACCGCATGGAGGGCATGGACGGGCTGGAGCTGCTGGCCAAGGTGAAGGAGCTCTACCCCGGGACCGACGTGATCATGGTCACCGGCCACGGCAGCATCGAGGTGGCGGTGCAGGCGATGCAGAAGGGGGCGGCCGACTTCGTGGTCAAGGACAACCTCGACCAGGTGCTGCCCGTGAAGGTCGGCACGGTCCTGGAGAACCGGCGGGCGCGCCGGGAGCGGGACCGCCTGGAGGAGGAGAACGAGTACCTGCGCGAGGAGATCGGCGACCGCTACGAGAAGATCGTCGGCGACTCGCGGCGGATGCGGCAGGTGATGGCGGCGGTGGAGCGCGTCGGCGCCACCGACTCCTCGGTGCTGATCTACGGCGAGAGCGGCACCGGCAAGGAGCTGGTGGCCCGCGCCCTGCACCGCGGCAGCCGGCGCCGGGAGGGCCCCTTCGTGCGCGTCAACTGCGGCGCCCTGCCCCGGGAGCTGGCCGAGAGCGAGCTCTTCGGCCACGAACGCGGCGCCTTCACCGGCGCCGTGCGCACGAAGAAGGGCAAGTTCGAGCTCGCCGAAGGCGGGACGATCTTCCTCGACGAGGTGGCCGATCTGTCGCCGGAGCTGCAGGTGAGTCTGCTGCGCGTGCTCCAGGCCCGGGAGTTCGACCGCGTCGGCGGCGAGCGCACCCTGCACGCCGACGTGCGCGTCGTGGCGGCCACCAACCGTCCCCTGAAGGAGATGGTCGAGGAGAAGGCCTTCCGCCAGGACCTGTTCTACCGGCTGGAGGTGATCCCCCTCCACCTGCCGCCCCTGCGCGAGTGCCGGGAGGACATCCCCCTGCTGGTCGACCACTACCTGAGGAAGAAGTCGCGGGAAATCAACCGGCCCCTCAGGCGTCTGACCGGCCAGGCCCTGGAGATCCTCTGCGACTACGGCTGGCCCGGCAACGTGCGCGAGCTGGAGAACGTCATCGAGCGCACCATCGTCCTCAGCGACGGCGAGGCGATCGAGCCCTCCGACCTGCCCCTGGAGACGATGGGCCGGGCGGGGGAGGAGGCGGTGGAGACCGGCGACGGCGGCGGCGGGCACCTGAACGAGCAGATGGAACGGCTGGAGCGCGAGCTGATCACGCGGGCCATGGAGGAGGCGAGGGGCGTGAAGACCCGGGCGGCGCAGATCCTCGGCTTGAAGACCCCCACCCTCGACTACAAACTCAAGAAGCACGGCGTCAGCTACGCCGAGCCGGCATGAATCGATCCCTTCCCCTGATCCTGGCCCTCATGGGCACGCTCCTGCCGGCGGACGGCCAGCTGGACGAGCTGGCCGATCTCAAGGCGTCGCGGGAGCGCGTCGACCGGGTCTCGCAGTCGCTGCAGCAGATCCGCAGCCGCTTCATGGCGCGCCGGGACTCCCTCTCCTCCCGGATCGACAGCCTCCGCAGCCGCGCCCTGGGCCTGCCGGAGCTGGGGCGCCTGCAGCTCGAGTCCCGGCACCTCCTGAACCGGCTGCTGAACGTGGAGGTCCGCCTCGACAGCGCCGCCGCCGAGATGGAAGCCCTGAACGAGGAGCTGCGCGCCGCCTACGACTGGGAGATCAGCCAGCTGATCCGCCTGTTGGAGGACGGCGGCTGGGACGCCGGACTCTACCGGCAGCTGGAGGTCTTCCAGGAGGAGCGCCGGGTGCTGGGCTACAGCATCGGCCAGGGCCACTACCGCCTCGACGACGAGCACGAGCTGGCCCTCAACGAGGCGGACGGCCCGGAGGAGATCCGCCAGAAGATGGAGCTGGCCCAGTACATGGCGCTCCGGGCCCGGAAGGACTGGCACCGCGTCTCCCACCGCCTCGACTCCATCGAGCGGGAGTTGCTGCTGGTGCAGCAGTTCGGCCCCGGCGAGGCGGCCCTGGCCCCCCGCGGCGGCACGGCCGCGCAGCGGCAGCAGGTGGGCGACACTCCGCCGGACGGCCCTGTGGCGCCTCCTCCCGCCGAGGCGCCGCTGCTGCTGGAGTCGCAGCGGCTGAAGGCGAGACAGCAGGAGCTGCGCGAGGTACTGGCCTTCCTGCAGGGGCGCATCAACGCCTTCAACGCGCGCATGGGCGAGATCCTCAATGGCGCGGAGTAGGCTCCCGGGGCCGGCCCGCAGGCCGGAGCCGCGCCGGTGACGGACGACCTCACCCGGGTCTTCGAGCAGCTCTGGGTCGAGTTCCGGGCGCGCTGGTGCGCCTCCCGCGACCTGGGCGGAGCGCGGGCCTTCCACCACGAAGACGTGAAGATCCCCATGCTGCACCGGGTGGTGCAGGTCGACGCCGCACCCGGCGACGTGGACCGGCTCATCGACGCGGCCCTGGACCACTTCCGACGCCAGGCCTTCGACTGCGCCTTCACCCTGACGCCGCTGGACCGCCCCGCCGATCTCGGCGAGCGCCTGCTGCGGCGGGGGTTCGACCTCGCGCTCCGGGCCACGGCCATGCTCTGCGACCGCCCCGCCGAGCCGCTGCGGGCGCCGGAGGTGGAGGTCGTCATCCCGGAGGCCGGCGACTACGGCCCCTGGGCGGAGGTCTGGTGCCGGAGCTTCGACCTCCCGCCCGAGGCCGGGGAGCTGGGCCGCACCGTCCTCGACATCCCCCGGGTGCGGCTCTACCTCGCCCGCCGAGGGGGAGAGCCGGCGGGCACCGCCCTGCTCTACTCGGACCACGGCATGGGCTACGTCGACCTGGTGGGCACGCTTCCCGGGCACCGCCGCCGGGGCGTGGCCTCGGCCCTGGTGGCGCGCGCCGCCGCCGATTCGGCGGCCCTGGGCAACCGCTGGACGACGCTGGAGACCGAGCCCGACAGCGATGCCGAGAGGGTCTACCGCCGCCGCGGCTTCCGCCGCATGCACCTGCGACCGCGCTACCTCCGCGCCGCCGGCTGAGGCTCGGCGGCCCTCCTTCCTCCGTGACCTCTCTGGCCGACCTGCGCCGCCGCCTCGACCCGGGCGGCCCCGTCATCGACGCGCACGTGCATCCCCTCGACAACTTCGGCGGCTTCCCCCTGTCGGGGCCGGCCGAGGACGCGCGGCGGCTGGGCGAGGCCGCCCGCCGGGCGGGGATAACCCGGGCGGTCCTGTTCTCCCTGCACACGAGCACGCCCAGGGAGCCGACTCCGGAGCAGTGCCGCCAGGCCAACGACTACGCCCTGACCATGCGTGACGCCTCGGAGGGGTTCTTCCTGCCCTTCGGCTACGTCTCGCCGGCGTTCCCGCAGGAGGCGGCGGCCGAGGTCGACCGCTGCGTCGCCGGCGAGGGCATGGTGGGCGTCAAGCTGTGGGTGGCCCGCCGCGCCCGCGAGCCCGGCCTCGACCCGATCCTGGAGCGCGCGGCGGCCCACGGCGTGCCGGTGCTGCAGCACGCCTGGCGCAAGACCACGGGCAACCTGGCGGGGGAGTCCTTCCCCGCCGACGTGGCCCACCTGGCGCGGCGCCACCCGCGGGCGCGGATCATCATGGCCCACCTCAACGGCTGCAACCCCCGCGGCGTCGAGGACGTGCGCGACTGCGCCAACGTCTTCGTCGACACCTCGGGGGGCGATCCGGAGAGCGGCATGGTGGAGCTCGCCGTGGCACGCCTGGGCGCCGGCCGCGTGGTCTACGGGTCGGACGCGCCGATCCGCCACTTCGGCATCACCCTCGCCAAGGTCCTGGGGGCGGACCTGGAGCCCGCCGACAAGCGCCGCATCCTGTGGGACAACCTGCGGGGGCTGCTGCCGGCGCGGGCCGGCCTGGGGGACTGAGAGCCGTGGAGATCGTCGACGTCTGCGCCTGGACCGGCCACTGGGCGTCGCTGCGGCTGCCCGGTTCGGCCGACCGGGTGGTGGCCTCGCTGGAGGGGGTGGGCGTGGGCAGCGTGCTCCTGTCGCCCCTGGACGCCGCCTTCGCCCACAACCCGCACCTGGCCAACGCCGACGTGTACGATGCGGCGGAGCGCTTCCCCGCGGTGCGGCCCGTCCCCGTCCTCGACCCGGGTGTGGCCACCTGGCGCGAGGAGCTGGCCCTGGCCGCCGAGCGGGGAGCCCCCGCCGTGCGCTGGCTGCCGGCCTACGGCGGCTACGACCTGAGGGACGCCGACGAGTGCGCCGCCGCCGTGGGCGAGGCGGGTCTCGTCCTGTTCGTGCAGACGCGGCTGGAGGATGTGCGGCGGCAGCACCCCGGGGCGGTGGTCCCCGACGTGGACCCCGCCGAGGTGGCCGAGCTGGCGCGGCGCAACCCCCGGGTGCCGGTGGTCATCGGCGGCGCCACGTGGAAGGCGGTTCTCGACCTCGGGCCGCGGATCCTCGACCTGGAGCGGCTCCACGCCGACGTCTCCCAGGCCGACGGCATGGACAGCCTGCTGCGCCTGGTCGAGGCGGGCCTGGCGCCGCGCCTGCTCTTCGGCACCCACGCCCCGTTCTTCGTGCCCCTCGCCGGGCTCGCCCGCGTGGTGCTCGACCTTCAGGCGCCCGAGGCGGAGGCGATCCTCGGCGGCAACGCCCGCCGGCTGCTGCCTCAGCGGGACTGAGCGGCGGCCCTCTCGCGGCGCACCCGCGCCGGCACGTCGTCCTCGCGGATCTCCGACGACAGGATGCCCAGGCCGCGGTCGGCCACGGGCAGCTCGACCTTCACGCAGCCCCGCCGGTGGGACTCGCGCAGGGCCACCGCCACCTCCAGCGCCGCGCGCCCGTCGTCGCCGGAGCAGCGCGGGTCGCCGCCGGACTCGATGCAGCCGATCAGGTCGTCGACGATGGTCAGGCCCATGCCCTGCATGCGCGCCGGCCACGGGAAGGGGACCCGCGCCGCCAGGCCGCGGTTGCGGGGGCCTCCCTCCACGGGGCGCCACATCTCCCAGTCCAGGGCGTTGGCGCCGGAGCGCACCCGGCCCCCGGTGCCGATGACGTCCACCTCCCAGGAGGCGAGACCGCCCTCCGTCGACCGCAGGTAGGCGCGCACGCCGTTGTCGAAGGCGAGGTAGGCGTTGCCCTGCAGGTCGGTCTCGCCGGCGGCGGCCTCGTCGGACTCCATCTCGCCGAAGACCCAGCTCACCTGGCCGCCGGCGAGGTAGCGGATGATGTCGATGGCGTGGGAGCCGTTGTGGGAGAGGCCGCACTGGGCGTAGGCGGTGACCTGCAGGACCCGCCCCAGGTCGCCGCTGTCGATGCGCTGCCGGGTCTCGGCGTAGAACGGGTTCCAGCGGCGGGCGCAGTTGACGGCCAGGGCGGCGCCGTGGCGGCGGCAGGCGTCGACCATGTCGTCGGCCTCGGCCAGGGTCAGGGCCAGGGGCTTCTCGGCCCAGATCGCCCGCACCCCGGCGGCGGCGCAGTCGACGACGATGCGGCGGCGGACCCGCGCCGTGGTGCAGACGCTCACCAGGTCGAGCCGCTCCTCGGCGAGCATCTCGCGGTAGTCGGCGTAGAGATGGCCGGACTCCAGGCCCCAGCGCTCGCCGAAGATGGCCCGCTGCTCGTCGTGGGGGTCGGCGCCGGCCACCAGCTCGACCCCGGGGTGGGCGTGGTAGCTGGGGCCGTGGCAGTAGGGCAGGAAGATCGAGCCGCCCCACTCGATCTCGTCGTCGAAGGTGCTGCCCATGCGGCCGAGGCCGATGACGGCGGCGCGGTAGGCCATGGGGGATTCTCCTTGGAGTGAGTTCTGGCGGGGGGTGCGCAAGCCGGAAGGAAAGCGGCGGCGCTTGCCCCTGTCCACCGGCCCCGGGTACCCTTCGTCGCGTGCGCATCTACGGGATCTCCGACCTGCACGTCGACTTCGCCCCCAACCTCGAGGAGGTGGCCTCCCTGCCCGTGGGGCCCCACCGCGGCGACACCCTGCTGGTGGCCGGCGACGTCTGCCACCGGATGGACCGCGCCGAGCAGGCCCTCGGCCTGCTGGCGGAGCGCTTCGCGCGGGTCTTCCTCGTGCCCGGCAACCACGACCTGTGGGTGGAGGACCCGAAAGCGGACCCGGGCGGGACGGCGGCGCCAAGCTCCCTGGACCGGCTGGAGGCCCTGCGGCGCCTGGCCGCCCGCCTCGGCATCGAGATGGAACCGGGCGCCGCGGGGTCCGAGTGGTGGATTCTGCCCCTGCACGGCTGGTACGAGGCCGGCTTCGGCGCCGACGGCGCCCCGGAGGTGGCCGTGTCGCGCCACTGGTCGGACCCCAACCGCTGCCGCTGGCCGCCGGAGCAGTCGAGCGACGCCGACCGCTGCGCCTACTTCGAGCGGCTCAACCGCCCGGCGCTGCGGACGCCTCCGGGCCGCCGCGTGCTCAGCTTCTCCCACTTCGTGCCGCGGCCGGAGCTGATCCCGCCGCTGGAGGGGCTGCGGTTCAAGGAGCTGCCGCGCGTCTCCGGCACCCTGAGGCTCGACCGCCAGCTGCGCGCCGCGGGGTCTCGCCTGCATCTGTTCGGCCACACCCACATCGCCTGGGACGCCGTCATCGACGGCGTGCGCTACGTACAGCGGCCCCTCGCCTACCCCCACGAGCGGGCCCGCCGGGGCGAGTCGGGGATCGAGCTGCTACGGCTGGCTTGAAAGGGAGGGACTACTCGTAGCGCAGGGCGTCGATGGGGTTGAGCAGGGCCGCCTGGCGGGCCGGGTAGTAGCCGAAGCCGATGCCGACGCCGGCGGCGACCCCGAAGGCCAGGGCGATGGTCCAAGTCTCGACGATCGTCTTCCACCCCGCGTAGAGGGTGATGATCTCGGAAATGGAGTACCCGAGGAGCACGCCGATGATGCCGCCGATGAGGCTCACCATCACCGCCTCCACCAGGAACTGGGCGAGCACGTCGCGCCGGCGCGCCCCCAGGGCGCGGCGGATGCCGATCTCCCGGGTGCGCTCGAGGACCGAGGCGAGCATGATGTTCATGATGCCGATGCCGCCCACCACGAGGGAGATGCCGGCGATGCAGCCCATGACGACGTTGAAGATCGCCTGGGTGCGCTGGCTCTGACGCATCAGCTCCTCGGGGATGGCGATCTTGAAGTCGTCGACGCCGCGGTGGCGGCGGTGCAGGATGGCGCGCACGATGTTGGCGGCCTCCTGCAGGCGGCCGGGGTCGGTCACCTTCACCGTGATCTGCGTCAGCTCGGGGTCGGTGGGCTCCCACTTGAACCGTTTGAGGATCGTGTTCAGCGGGACGTAGATGTCCTCGTCGGTGTTCCGCACCTCGAGGACGCCGCCGATCTTGCCGCCCGCCGCGCCCTTGTCCCGCAGGACGCCGACGACGGTGTACCACTGGTCCTGGATCTTGATCGGCTGGCCCAGGGCCTCCTCGAAGTAGAACAGGTTGCGCTTGGCGTCGCTGCCGAGGACGCAGACCCGCCGCGCCTGCAGCAGGTCCTCCTCGGTGAGGAAGACGCCCTCCTTCATCGAGGCGTTGAGCACCTCGATGTACTCGGGGGTGGTGCCCACCAGCATGGTCTGGAAGCTGTTGCTCTGGTAGCGCGCCTTGACCTTCAGCTCGCGCTGGGGGGTGACGATGCGGGCGAGGGGGCAGATGTCCCGCACGGCCCGGCCGTCGGCCCGGGTCAGCCCCTGGGACAGGTTGCTGCTGCCGGCGCCGCCCTCCTCGTCCGCCCCCCCTTCCTCCTCGGGGTTCCAGTGCTGGACGATGATGTTGTGGATCCCCATCTGGCTGATCTGCTGCAGGGCCTCCTGCTTGGCCCCCTCGCCGATGGAGAGCATGGCGATGACGGCGCCGACACCGAAGATGATGCCGAGCATGGTGAGGGTGGTGCGCAGCTTGTGGGACAGCAGACCCGTCACCGACAGGTCGAGGGTTTCGCGCAGGTCCACGTCGGCTACTCCAGGGCGGCGGCCGGCGCCTCGGCCTCCGCCTCCTCCACGCCGCCGAGCTTCTCCAGCACCGCCGTCGGGTCGCGCAGGGCCACCCGGTCGTTGGATCCGAGCCCCTCATCGACGACCACGTAATCCTCGTTGCGCGCTCCCAGGGCGACCTCCTGCTCCACCGGCTGGCTGCCCTGCATCCGGTAGACGAGGGTGCGGCCACCCTTCTCGAAGACGGCGTCGATGGGGATGTAGAGGGGGATCTCGACGGCGTCGGTCTCCTCGGGCTCCTCGATCTCGGCCTCGTCCTCCGGGGGCCGCGGCGGGATGGTCTCGACGATGACCTCGCAGGCGGCGGTCATGCCCGGCTTCAGGCGCGGGTCCTCCTCGTCGATCTCCACGAGGATGTCGAAGACCTGCACATTCTTGTCGCCCTCCTTCTCGTGGCCGAGGGCGGCGATGTTGGAGATCTTCCCGTGGAAGACCGGGCCCGGCAAAGCGTCGAGGCGGATCAGGACCTCGTTGCCGACCTCGAGCTTGTCCACGTCGACCTCGTTGACCCAGGACTTGACCTGCATGCGCGACAGGTCGGGCAGGGTGATGAGGGTTTGCCCCCCCCAGGGCTCGTCGCCGACGCGGATCTTCTCGGGGCGGGACCCCTTCCAGATCCTCTGGTAGACCACCAGCCCCGGCTTATCGGCGTGGATGGAGAGGGACTCCAGGTCCCGTTGAGCGCGTTCCAGGTCCCGTTCCTCCCTCGCCACGCGCAGCTCCTGCTTGGTTCGCTCCACCTCGTCCACGGTGCGCTGGGCCTCGATCTTCTTGCGCGCCTGCTCCAGGGCCAGCTCCGCCTGGCGGGTCTTGAGCTTGGCCTCCTCGCGGTCGACGAAGGACTCGAACTTCATCTTCTCCATCTGCAGCTCGGCCAGGCGCAGGGCGGCTTCCTTGTTCTCGATGTCCGCCTCCTGGCGGGCCATCTCGACCCCCTGGTTGGCCACGGTCTTGCCCAGCTCGGCCTTGGCCGCCTCGAGCTCGTGCTGCTCTTCGGTGACCTTCTTCTCGAACTCGACGCGGTCGAACTCGATCACCAGGTCCCCCACCTCCACGACCTCCCCCTCGGGGAAGAGGTGGGTGATCTTGAGCTGACCGCGCACTCTCGGCGAGGTGATCTGCTCGGACTTGACCGCCTCCAGCTCGCCGTCCTTCAGGTGCAGGGAGATGACGAACTCGCCCTGCTGGACGGGGAAGGAGGCCACGGCGGCGCTCTGCTCCGTCAGCAGCAGCCGGGAGGCGGCCACGCCCGCGGCCACCAGCAGCAGGAGGCCGGCGGTCAGCAGCAGGGTCCGGGGAGAGGTGAAGCGGTGGGTCGCGGCCATGTCCGGCTCTCCTAGATCGGGCCCGGGTCGCGGAGGGCGACGACATCGCCCTCCTCCAGGCCCTCTTCGATGACGATCCTCAGGCCGTTGGCCTGGCCAACGGTGACGTCCACGGCCTCGAAGCCCTTGGCCCCGCGGCGCCAGGCGATGGTGCCCTCCCCCCGGGAGTGGACGGCGTCGAGGGGCAGGGTCAGGACGTCCGACCGGGCCTCGAGGATGACCTCCACCGAGGCGGACATCCCCGGAAAGAGGCGGTCGTCCTGCTCGAAGATGTCGACGACCATCTCGAAGACCTGCACGTTGGGGGCGCCCTCCTTCTCGGCGGCCATGGGGGCCACCTCGCGGACGACGCCGTGGAAGACGGGGCCCGGCAGGGCCTCGAGCCGGACCAGGGCCGGCAGTCCCGCCGCCACCGAGTGCACGTCCATCTCGCCCACCTGGGACAGGACCTGCATCGAGTCGAGCTCCGGCAGGGCCACCAGACTCATGCCGCTCCAGACCACGTCGCCCTCCTTCACCTTGCCCCGCCGTTCGGCCCCCCGCTTGCGGATCACCTCGTGGACCACGAGGCCCGGCCGGGTGGCGCGCACGGTGAGCCGATCGTAGTCGGTGACGGCGCGGTCGTACTCCTGCTGGCGGTGGGCGATGTGGACATCCATGTGCGACCGCTCGACGCGCTCCACCATCTCCTGGGCCTCGAGGTTGGCGCGGGCGTCCTTGAGGGCGCGCTCGGCCTGCCCGACGCCGATGCGGGCCTCCTCGCGCTCGATGGCCGAGCCGTACTCCGACTTGTCCAGGCTGATCCGGGCCAGCTCGAGGGACCCCTCCCTCTGCGCCACCCGCATGGTCAGATCGGCGCGCTCCCGCTTCTGCTCGGCCTCGAACTTGGTCAGGTCGGCTTTTGCCTGCTCGAGTCGGCCGGCCTCGTCCTTGACCTCCTGGGCGTGCCAGGTGCGGTCGAACTGCAGGATCAGGTCCCCCGGTTCGACTTGGGCGCCGTCGGGCCAGAGGTGCACGATCTTCAGGTCGCCCCGCACCCGGGGGGAGACGACCTTCTCGTCCCGGGCGGCGCGCAGCTGCCCGGCCTCCACATGGGTGCGGCGGAATTCGCCCCGGGTGACGGTGGCCGTGGGCACGGCGGCGGCCTCCGGGCCGTCGAGGTAGGCCTTCGCCGCGAGGGCCGCCCCGGCGGCGCCCACGGTGACGCACCCGGCGCCGATCAACCGTCGGGCGGCAGGCCCCATGCCTCAGCCTCCGGCCGCCGGCAGGGCCGCGGGAGGGGCGCCGGCCCCGGCGCCGTCGCTCTCCACCCGGCCGTCGAGGAAGCGGACGACGCGGCGGGAACAGGCGGCGATGTGCTCCTCGTGGGTGACGAGGATGATCGTGTTGCCGGCCTCCTGCAGGCGCCCGAAGAGCTCCATGATCTCGATCCCGGTGCGCGAGTCGAGGGCGCCCGTGGGCTCGTCGGCCAGCAGGATGGAGGGCTCGTTGGCCAGGGCCCGGGCGATGGCCACGCGCTGGCGCTGGCCGCCGGACAGCTCGTTGGGCCGGTGACCCATGCGGTCGGCGAGGCCCACCGCCTCCAGGGCGTGCTCGGCGCGCTCGCGGCGCCCGGCGCCGGTGACCCCGGCGTAGACCAGGGGCAGCTCGACGTTGCGCAGGGCGTCGGAGCGCGGCAGGAGATTGAAGGTCTGGAAGACGAAGCCGATCTCCTCGTTGCGGATGCGGGCCAGCTCGTCGTCGTCCATCTCGCTGGCCAGCTGGCCGTTGAGGCGGTAGTCGCCGGCGCTGGGCACGTCGAGACAGCCGATGATGTTCATCAGCGTCGACTTGCCCGAGCCCGAGGGGCCCATGACGGCCACGTACTCCCCGGCGCTGATCTCCAGGTCGACGCCGCGCAGGGCGTGCACCTGGGTGCCGCCCATGTCGTAGGTCCGGGTGATGCCCTCCATCTGGATGAGGGACGCCGGGGGGGCCATCAGTCGTTCCCGTGGACCGGGCGCAGGAGGTCGGAGCGCACCCAGCCGGCGGTGGTGTCGGCGGGCACCCGGACCCGGGCCCAGCCGTCGGTCCGGCCGTCGGCATCGTCCTCCAGCAGGAGCACGGTGGCGGCCTCGAGGCGGGTGCTGTCGGCGGCGCCGGGGGAGGCGCGCAGGCCCGCCGGCCAGGCGAGGTAGACCATGCGCCCGAGGAGGCCGTCCACGGTGCGGCGGAAGCTGTCGAGGGCGCCGCGGGCGTGGCCGCCGAAGGGGTTCACCGGGACCGCCGCCAGGGAGTTCAGCCTCCAGGTGACCTCGAGGGTCTGGTCGGACCGGGAGGGCCGGGCGCCGCCGGGGTCCGGCTCGCCGTCTTTCGGGGGGCGGGCGCCGTCGACGAGGAAGCGCGCCGTCACCAGGGCCTCGGTCTCGGGGCTGGCCGGGTTCGGCCGCGCCTGCCAGCCCTGGAGGCGAGGGTTGTCGAAGGCGGTGAGGGCGTAGGCCCGGGTGATCTCGTCGAAGGAGGCGGTGATCCCCCGGTACTCGCACTCGGCGGCGCGCACGGACTCCACGTCGAGGTCCGGGGCGCGCTCCACCTGCGCCGGAGGGTCGGGTATGAGAGGGATGGCAGCGACGAGTAGGGCCGGGATCCACGTCACCCGGCGCCGGGGACCGTCCATCAGCGCCTGGCCAGGCGACGTAAGTGGTTGACGCAGTTGAGGGTAACGGCGAAAGTGATCATGGTCAAGGGGGAATGCGGCGCATCGAGTGCCGCTATAGGTTACCTCAAGACCTTCGACTTCGCCGTCGCCAATCCCCCCTTCTCCGCCAATGCCTGGTCCAACGGCCTCGACCCGGCCAACGACGAGTTCCGTTTCGAGTACGGTTGGCGATACTGACCGGAGGGACGGCCCTGGATAGCTATCCCAGACAGGCGCAGGGCTCCATCAATCACGCTGGAGGTCGAGCAGATCGGCCGTAGCTTGCTCGGCAGTTCCAAGGGAAGGGGATCAAATGCCCGTACCAAGTCCTCGATACAGCAAAGAGGAGTTCGCCCGTCGCGGCGACGAGATCTACGAACGGGAAGTAAGCCCTCACGTCGCTCCTGAAGACCAAGGCAAGTTCGTCGTCATCGACATCGAGACGGGGGCCTATGAGATCGACCGCGACGAGCTGGCCGCATCCGACCGGCTGCTCGCACGTGTACTGGATGCGCAGATCTGGACACGGCGAGTCGGATCCCGGTATGCCCGCCGCATCGGATATGGCAGCAGGGGGAGTTGCATTTGATAGCCGGCCAGGTTACCGCATACCACGAGGCTGTCATCCCGGTGAATGTGCGAGGCTCCGGGAACCGGGGGCGGGAGATCATTGCGGTTATCGATACGGGATTCAACGGCTTCCTGACCCTTCCTGGGGAAATCATCCAGAATCTGGGCCTGCCTTGGAGCCGCAGAGGCCGGGCGATGCTGGCTGACGGCACTGACAGCCTGTTCGACATCTACGAAGCCACGGTCACTTGGGATGGCAGGCCGAGACGGATTGGCGTGGACGAGGTGGACTGCGATCCGCTGGTTGGCATGTCTCTACTTCACGGCTGCGAGTTGACAGTTGAGGTCGTGGCGGGAGGCCGCGTGGCTATCAGTCCCTTGCCGCAGCCGGGGGCTTAGCCTGGGAGTGGAAGTCTCAAGCAGGACTACCCCGCGCCGCCTGATCCGCTTCCGGCTGCACCGTCATAGCAGAACCTCCAGCCCCGCATAGTCATCGAAGACCTCCGCGGCGCCCGCCTCCTTCAGCACCGGCGCCGGGTGGCTCGACGTGAACCCCAGCCCGCGCATCCCCGCCCGGACCGCCGCCCGCAGGCCCGGCACCGAGTCCTCGATGACGATGCAGCGCGACGGCGGCACTCCGATGCGCCGGGCCGCCAGCAGGAACAGGTCGGGCGCCGGCTTGCCGTTCTCCACCTCGGTGGCGGAGCACACGGTCTCGAAGTACCCGTCCAGCCCGACTTCCGCCAAGGAGAAGCGGATCCTGGGCAGCCGCCCGGAAGAGGCCACTGCCATCTTGCGGCCGTCTCCATGCAACCGGCCCAGCAGCTCCGGCAGTCCGGGGAAGGTGCGCAGGGTGCCCCGGGCCCGGCGCTCGAACTCCGCCTCCCGCTCCTCCAGGATCCCCTCCAGCCGGTCGCCGGTGATCCCGCGGTAGTGCTCGAGGACGGCGGCGTCGGAGCGCCCGGTGAAGGCGTCCAGGTCGGCAGCCTCCGCGCGCACCCCCCGGCGCAGAAGCACGGCCTGCCACGCCGCGTTGCTGAGTGGCTCGCTGTCGACGAGCACGCCGTCGCAGTCCCAGATCAGGGCTTCTTCCATCAGTCCGCCGCCAGCGCTTCCACCACCAAGTTCAGGGCCCGTTCGGCGTCGATGGAGTACGCCACCTTGGCGTTGGCCGCGGGAGGTGGCCGCAGGAGGCGCTCGTCCACGACGGTCATGCCCCGCGTCAGCCGGCCCTCCAGCTCCACCCGGACCTGCCGCGGCCGTGTCTCCAGCAGCTCGGGATGGGTCACCGCCAGCACGGCGCAGGGGTCGTGCAGGGCGGCGCTGCGGCGGCCGTTGAGGGCCTCCACCCGGTCGTGGAGGAAGTCGAAGGCCTGCACCGCGAAGCGCGCCCTGGGGGAGTCGACTCGGCGCAGGCGCGCCGTGAAGTCGTCGTCGGTGCGCAGCTGACGCGTGAGGTTCAGGCCGCACATGGTCGGGTCGGCGCCGGAGTCGAAGACCAGCGCCGCGGCTTCGGGGTCGGCGAAGACGTTGAACTCGGCGGCAGCCGTGGAGTTGCCGGGACCGGTGCCGCCGCCCATGAGGGAAAGGCCGGCGATGCGCCGCGGCCACGACGGATCGCGCTCGATGGCGAGGGCCAGGTTGGTCAGCGGGCCGAGGGCAACGACCCACACGTCCTCGCCGGCGGCGTCGAGGAGGAAGGAGACTGCGTCGTCGCTCGCCGGGACCCGGTCGTGCTCCAGGGGTCCGACGCCGCCCAGGCCCGTCTCCCCGTGGACCTCGGGGGCGTGGACCGCCTCGCCGGCCAGGGGACGGGCGGCGCCGGCGTGGACGGGAGTGTCCGCCCCCAGGAGGGCGGTCACCAGGAGGGCGTTGGCCGTGGTCGAGTGCAGAGGCGCGTTGCCGCTCACCGTGGTGATGCCGATCACCTCGGCGTGGCGGTGGGCCAGGACCAGGGCGGCGGCGTCGTCGAGGCCCGGGTCGCAGTCGATCACCATTTTGTCGGGCATACCGATTTCTTCCCTTTCGGACTATACCCAGTAAATGTTGTTGTCCGTCATCCCCGACAGCCAGTCGATGACCAGCCACAGGCCGGCGATGAAGAACTGGCCGAGGATGAGGCCGAGGAAGAAGGGCCGCGCCCGGTAGAACAGGCGGGGGCCCCCGTACTTGAGGATCACCGACTTGATCAGCCAGGCGAGAAAGACCGACAGGGTGAGATAGTTGGTCATGGAGATGGTGCTCACGGCGAAGCCGAGTGGGTGCAGGGGCCACCACAGGAAGTGGTGCCGGGCGAACATCAGGCCCGCCATGACGGCGCCGCCGATGCCGGTGGAGAGCCAGCCGATGCCGTCGGGGCCGTCGGGGTTGTTCATCTGGTGGGTGATGAAGTTGAAGGGGTACGCGGGGCCGCCGGTGGGGCCGAAGAACCAGCTGTTGAGATTGATGCCGCCGTGGGCGTAGCTCATGTACATGACCGCCCAGATCGACGAGGCGATGCTGGCCACCACGGCCAGGGCGATGGCCCAGAACAGGGCGCGCTTGCGGCGGGCGAGCTGGTCCTCCGCCAGGCGCAGGCCGTTGGCGGCGGAGGCCATGACGAAGGTGCGCACGTCGGCGGCCCAGACGTAGGTGAAACCGAGGGCGGTGAGCGTCTGCGGGCCGAGGACGGTGTTGCCGAAGCTGGAGTGCATGAAGTCGGAGGGGATCAGCGGTGCCCGCGCCGCGGCGACGCCGCCCTCGGCGACGATGCGCGTGATGGCCAGAAAGACCAGGTACATCACCCCGAGGTAGAGGGGCACCGCCCACAGGGCCATGCCCGCCATCCACAGCCACCAGCCGGTGAGCGCGTTGACGCCGCAGAAGCCGAGGACCGCCGTGCGGTAGGAGAGGATCTCGTCGCCGTCGTCAACGTCGGGGTCCCCGCGGAACGCTTTTCGCAGCACGTCCCGCAAGTGGTCGCGGGCCGTCCACAGGCCGAAGAGCACCATGACGACGAAGGCCCCCATGCCCTGGTGGGCGACGATCGGCTCGGGCGGGGCGTACCACAGCCTCTCGGGGGAGGAAACCCCCAGCACGCCGAAGACGCCCTCCTGGACGCGCGCCAGCAGACTGAAGAACCAGATGGAGAAGGCGATCTCGGTGTTGACCAGGTAGCTGAAGCCGAGCATGGGAAAGCTCAGGGCGATGGACAGGCTGGCGGTGTTGCGGAACAGGGGGATCGAGGTCTGGGTGACGACGGTGGGTATGAAGTTGTAGTAGTTGTGCAGCGCCTTCATGGTGCCGACCACGACGGGGACGAGGAACCCCGTCCACATGAGCCAGCTGCGGAAGAACGGCTTGAGGGCGCGGCCGCTGCCGTCCTCCTCGATCATGGCCAGGGGCACCTGCACCAGGGGGAAGGCGAGGCGCTCGCGCACGATCCACTGCTTGCGCAGCACGACGATGAGGCAGACCATGGAGAAGTAGATGCCGAGGATCAGTGGCACCCACGCCAGCAGGGGGGTGATCCACGCCTCCCAGAGAATGCCGAGGCCGCGGGGGGAGCCCTCGTAGAAGTACTTCACGGCGGTGAAGTCCTGGGGGACCATCCACGACGGGATCCAGGGATGGACGAGGATGGCCCACTCGTTCTCCGGGGTGGCGTAGTAGTGGGCGCCGCTGATGATGGGCAGCAGGTACTCGGTGAGGCCCATCGTCGGGATCGAGCAGGCGACGATGGCCATGATGTAGACCACCACCAGCTCTTCCGGCCGGAAGGCGAGGCGCCGGTCGATCAGCCCCAGTCCGGTGTGCACCAGGAATACGAGGAGGAAGAACACGAAGATGGCCGCGGCGGTGGAGAAGTCGAGGGCCATGTACGACCCGCGAAGCACCATGTTTCCGTACGGCGCGCCGGTGCTGATGCAGACCGACAGGACGACGCCGGTGAGCAGGGATCGCAAGGTGACACCGGAGCCGCGCGCGGCCGGATCGGTCATCGAAGAAGGGCCTTGTGAGGGAGTCGGTGGCGCGCGTCTTGCGCAAGCCCGGGGCGCGTCGGTTCCGGGCGGGTTCGGCGCCGCCCGGGAATATGGGCGAGTTCACCGGCCGGCTCAACGATCCCCGGCGGCCGGGCCTGTCATCTTGACACTGCGTCGGCCCCCGGGTAAGCTAGCCTGCCGACGCAACCCCGCGTACCGCCGCAACATCCCTCCGAACGCCCGGGGGCCTCACCGGCCCCCTCCGCTGCCATGAAACCAGAACAAAGCTCCCGGCGCCCTTCGCGGCGCCTGCCCGTCCCCGTGCCCGTTCTGCTCGCCCTGCTGGCCGGCGGCCTCACCGGCGCCGGCGCCGTGCAGCTCTACGCCTCGCGCACCTTCGAGGTGGAGAAGCCCTCCGAGAACATCCGCGCCAACCCCGAGGGCCGGCAGATCGGCACCCTCCTCGAAGGCGCCCAGGTCGAAGAGGTGGCCCGCGACGGCAAGTGGGTGAAGTTCCGCATCGAGGCCTGGATCTGGGGCCCCTCCCTGGAGGGCTGGCGCGACCGGCCGAGGGGGGAGGAGAGGGCCCCCGAGAGCCGCGAGCAGGAAGCGGACGACGACGAGGCGACGCGCAAGCCGCGCACCGCCCTGGCCCTGCACCTCGACGACGTGCGCGACCTGATCGAGGACGGCTTCGGCCGCTTCTACGGTATGCGCCTCGATCCGGACATGGGCCAGGTGCAGGTCCGCTTCCGGGTCCGCGGCCTCGAGCGCGAGGCCCTGGAACGGCGCCAGATGCGCGTGCAGCACGCGGTCTGGGAACTGCTCCGCGAGGACGTGGAGTTCGAGAGCCTGCGCGTCGAGACCAACCGCCCAGACGGCTCCGGCGAGGTCGGCGTCGAGCAGGCGGTCGCCGAGGTGGCCGACATCCGGCGCATCAAGGGCGAGGACTTCCGCCTGTGGAGGAGCACCACCCGGCGCTCCTCCGACGGCGGCGAGACCTGGACGGACTGAGGGCCGGTCCGAGCCCTCAGGGCCTGCGGCCGAAGAAGGCGCGTCCGAAGAACGCCGAGTGGTGGAACGAGGCCTCGTCGGCGTGCGAGTCCGACCACATGCTGAACTGCCCCTTGTAACCCTTGGTGCGGTTGAGGTTCAGGCGCCACTCGTCGCCGGGCTGCGGCGGGATCCGGCCCCCGAGGTGACGGAAGTTGTCGAAGGGGATGGCCATCTCCAGCACCCACCCCGTGTCGGTGTCGGAGTGGTCGTTGAGGGTGCCGTCGTGGGAGGTGCCCATGAGCACGCCCTCGGCCTGCCACTCGAAGTGGATGCTCTTCGTGCCGTGCTCGCCGCCGCCGAAGGCGAGGTAGTCCAGCCACACCCCCCGGATGTTCATCTCGTACCCGAAGTAGGCGCTCACGTCCGCCGGGTTCGGGGTGACGAAGATCTCCACCGCGTCCTCCTCGTAGACCGGCCCGTCGTGCTCGGTGACCTCGGCGTCCAGGTAGGGGTCGACGCACTCGTAGAGCAGATAGAGGGCGTCGTCGTCGTAGAGCATGCGCGCCACCGTGCTCTGGGCGCCGCCGCCGGAGACGTCGTCCCAGGGGAAGGCGAACTCCAGGGGCGGGGCCTGCCGCCAGGCGGCGTCCCCGGGATCGCCGTCGACGACGATGGGTCCGGCGGCCCTGGGGATCACCGTCTCCGGCACCTCGGCGGGAGGGTCCTGGACGCGCTCGGAAAGCACGGGGGCGGCGGCGAGCAGCAGCAGGGCGGTGAGGCGGAGCGTGCGCATGGGGGATCTCTCCTCGGTTGTGGTCGGCATATATTACACCGCCGCCCGGACCCCGCCATGACCGAGACCGCCCCCCGCATCGCCGTCGTCGACGCCGGCGCCGCGCCTTCCAGCCTCACGGCCGTGCTCTGCCGGTCCATGGGCGAGGCCCTGCGCGGCCAGGGGGCCGGCGCCCTGATGCTCGGGGCCCAGGCGGGGAGCATCCTGCCCTACGGGGACGGAGCCTCCGCCGGCGCCGAGAAGATGCGGGACACCCTCGCCTCCGCCGACGGGGTGATCCTCTGCTTCCCGGTGTACAACTTCAACATGAACGCCACCCTGAAGGCGGTCATCGAGCACTGCGGACCCGCCATGGCGGGCAAGGTGGTTGGTCTGATGGCCACGGCCGGAGGGCGCTTCGGCTACATGAGCGTGCTGTCGGTGGTGCAGAGCCTGATGTTCGACCTGCGCGCCTGGATCGTGCCCCGCCAGGTCTACGCCCTGACCGACGACTTCGACGGCGAGTCGATCACCAGCGACGAGGTGCGCCAGCGCGTCGAGCAGCTGGCGGCGGTCACCTGCGACATGGCCCGGCGCCTGCGCCTGCAACTGCCGGACTGAGTGTTCCTCCTCCTGTCGAAGCTGCTGGCGCCCCTGGTCTATCCCCTGGGCGCGGCGGCCTGCCTGTGGGCGGCGGCCGCCCTGCTGCGCTGGCGGGGCCGGACGGTGGGCGCGCGGCGCTCCCTGCTCGCCGGTATCGCCGTGATCCTGGCGGCGAGCAACCCCATGGCCGCCGGCCGGCTCCTCGGCTCCCTGGAGTCGCGCTACCCGCCGGCGCCGGTGGAGGAGTATCCCCTGGCCGACGCCATCGTCGTCCTCGGAGGCGCGACCCTGCCGCCGCTGCCTCCGCGCATCGAGGTGGAGGTGGGCGGCTCCTTCGACCGGCTGCTCCACGGCCTGCGGCTGCTGCGCGCCGGCCGGGCGCCGAGACTGGTCCTCAGCGGCGGCGCCATCTCCTTCCTCACCGGATCCAGCCTCCCGGAGGCGGCGCGCATGGCCCGCCTCGCCGGCGAGCTCGGCGTCGAGCCCGGGCAGCTGCTGCTGGAGAGCCGCTCCCGCAACACCCGCGAGAACGCGGTGCACACGGCGCGGCTCCTGGAAGAGCGGGGACTGAAGCGGGTGCTGCTGGTGACCTCGGCCCGGCACATGCCGCGGGCGGCGGCGGTCTTCCGCAAGGCGGGGGTCGACTTCGTGCCGGCGCCGACCGACTTCCGCGTCGTCGACAAGCCGTTCTCGCCCTGGCGGCTGCTGCCCGACCTGGAGGCCCTCGACGGCAGCACGCGGGCGGTGAAGGAGTACGCGGGTCTGGTGGTCTACCGGCTGCGCGGCTGGCTGTGATCCGGCGCCGCGGCGATCAGGCGGTTCCGGTCAGTTGCGGTTCCCGGCCCTGGGAGTAGGCGTGGGCGATCTCGTCGCAGCGCTCGTTGCCCGGGTCGCCGGCATGGGCGCGGGTGTAGCGCCACTCCACGGCGCCGGAGTTGAGGCGGTCCAGCTCTTTCCACAGGTCCTGATTGAGGACCGGCTTCTTCGCCGCCGTCCTCCACCCCCGCCGCTTCCAGCCGTGGATCCACTCGGTGATGCCCTTGCGCAGGTACTCGCTGTCGGTGACCATGACCACGGCGCCGGCGGCGCCCGCCTCCTTCAGGCCCTCGATGGCGGCCTTGATCTCCATGCGGTTGTTGGTCGTGTCGGGCACGGCATCGCCCAGTTCCCGGACGCGGCCGTCGGGATAGCGCATCACCACCGCCCAGCCGCCCGGTCCGGGGTTTCCGGAGCAGGCGCCGTCGCTGTAGATGACGAGGGGTTCCTCCGAGGGACTCACGGCTGTCTCCATCTCTGCGGGAGTAAAATCGGGGATGAGGAGCGTGGAGCTACAGGGAAGGGCGGGTTAGATTAGGACGTTTCCTCTTTTCCCGTCAACGTCATGAGCGACTCTATCGATCTCGTAGTCATCGGCGGCGGCCCCGGCGGCACCGCCGCCGCCATCCGCGCCTCCCAGCTCGGCCTGCGGGTCGCGCTGGTGGAGGCCGAAGAGCGTCTCGGAGGCACCTGCCTCAACTGGGGCTGCATCCCCACCAAGGCCCTGCTGCGCCAGGCCCAGGTGCTGCGGCTGCTGCGCCGGGCGGAGGAGTTCGGCCTCACCACCGGCGACATCGGCCACGACTGGGAGCGGGTGATCGCCCGCAGCCGCGGCGTCGTCGAGGAGCTGGCCGGCGGCGTCTCCGCATTGATGAAGAAGAACCGCGTCGAGGTGGTGCGCGGCCGCGGGCGGCTCACCCCCGCCCGGGAGGTGGAGGTGGCGCCCGACGACGGCGACCCCCTCCGCCTGCGGGCGGAGCGGGTGCTGCTGGCCACGGGCGGACGCCCGGCGAGCCTGCCCGGCGTCGAGATCGACGGCGAGCGGGTCATCTCCAGCCGCGAGGCCATGGTCCTGCCGCGGCGCCCCGGCACCCTGGTGATCATCGGCGCCGGCGCCATCGGCGTGGAGTTCGCGTCGTTCTACGGCGCCTTCGGCACCGAGGTGACGCTCCTGGAGGCCGAGACCCAGATCCTGCCCGGGGAGGATCCGGAAGCGGCGGCGGTGCTCGCCGCCGCGCTGGAGGCCGACGGGGTGGAGGTGCGCACCGGCGTCCGCGTCACCGGGGTGAAGACCCCGGCCCGGGCGCGCAGCGCCACCGTGACCTTCGAAGGGCCGGAGGGCTCCGCCGCGGTGAAGGGCGAGCGCGTGCTCATGGCCGTGGGCGTCACCGCCAACGCCGGGGGGCTCGGGCTGGCCGCCCTCGGCCTGCGCGCCGACCGCGGCCGGGTGCCCGTGGACGACGACTACCAGACCCCGGTGCCGGGGGTCTACGCCATCGGCGACCTCATCGGGCCGCCGCAGCTGGCCCACGCCGCCTCGGCCGAGGGCGCCGCGGCGGCCGAGGCGATGGCCGGCCAGGGGCGGGGCAGACCGGACCCGGCCTCGATCCCGCGGTGCATCTACAGCCACCCCGAGGTGGCCGGCGTCGGGCTGACCCAGGCCCAGGCCGAGGACCGGGGGATCGAGGTGAAGGTGGGGCGCTTCCCCCTCACCGCCAGCGGCCGGGCGCGCGCCTCGGGCGACACGGCGGGGCTGATCAAGCTGGTCTTCGGGGCCCGCTACGGCGACCTGCTGGGAGCCTCCATCGTCGGTCCCGAGGCCACCGAGCTGATCGCCGAGCTGGGTCTGGCCCTGACCCTGGAGGCGACCTGGGAGGAGCTGGCCCATACGGTGCATGCCCACCCGACCCTGTCGGAAGGGGTGATGGAGGCGGCCGCCGCCGCCTTCGGCCGGTCGATCAACATCTGACGAGAACCCACCGTGACCCCCGTGGACAAGGACATCCGGCGGCCGCAGCCGCCCCCCCTGACCCAGGTCCTGCCGGCCGAGCCGCTGCTGCTGATGACGGCCGGCCCGGTGCCGGTGCCGGCGGAGGTGGCGCGCGCCGGCGGCATGGTCATCAACCACGTGGGCGACACCATGGCCATGGTGGTGCGCCACATCCGCGAGATGTCGCGCTACGTCTTCCAGACCCGCGACGAGCGCATCTACGGCGTCTCCGGGCCGGCCTCGGCGGCCATGGAGATGGCCGTGGGCAACCTGCTGTGGCCCGGGCGGCGGGTGCTGGTCTGCCAGAACGGGCTGTTCAGCAGCCGCTTCGCCGAGATGGCCGCCGGCGTCGGCGCCGAGGTGACGGCTCTGGACGGGCCCGACGGCCGGCCCGTGTGCGCCGGCATGGTCGAGGCGGCCCTGCGCAAAGGGCGCTTCGACGCCGTGACCCTGGTGCAGGGGGAGACCTCCTCCGGCGTCCTCACGGGCGATCTGCAGCAGATCGTGGCCCTGGCCCGCGACCACGGCGCCCTGACCATCGTCGACGCCGTCTGCACCCTGAGCACGATGCCGCTGAAGAAGGACGAATGGGGCATCGACGTGGTCGTCACCGGCAGCCAGAAGGGGCTGTCGTCGCTGCCCGGCGTCTCCCTCATCTCCTTCTCCCCGCGGGCCTGGGAGGTGATCCAGGGCCGCGAGGGCCCCAGGCCGCACTGGTGCCTCGACGCGGCCCGGGCCGAGCGGTTCTGGGGGGAGGACGCCTACCACTACACGGCGCCGGTGCCCGCCCTGCTGGCCCTGCACGAGGCCCTGCGCCTGATCATCGAGGAGACCCTGCCGCGCCGTTTCAATCGGCACCTGCACAGCTCCCTGGCCCTGCAGGCCGGCGTCGAGGCCATGGGCCTGGAGCTCTACGCCCCCGCCGAGTACCGCCTCAACTCGGTCCTGGCGATCCGCGTCCCCGGCGGCGTCGACGACGGCGTCGCCCGCAAGTACATGACCGACCGCTTCAAGGTGCTCATCGCCGACTCCTTCGGCATCCCCGCCGTGCGCATCGGCCAGATGGGGGAGCAGTGCCGGGCGCCGAACCTGTTCCGTACCCTGCACGCCCTCGGCGTCGCCTTTGCGCGCCAGGGCGTCCACCTCGACCCCAGCGCCGGGATGGCCTCCATGGAGGCCCACCTGGCCGAACACGCGGAGGACGTGCTGTGAGTGGAGAGGCCCCCGGCCTGCGGTTCCCGACGTACGACACCATCGGCGTGCGGCCGCTGATCAACTGCCGCGGCACCTACACCATCATCAGCGGCTCCCTGCTGCTGCCCGAGGCGAGGGCGGCCATGCAGGAGGCCTCCAGGCGGTACGTCCACCTCGACGAGCTGGCCGAGGCCGTGGGGGTGCGCATCGCCGAGCTGATGGAGTGCGAGTGGGGTCTCATCGTCAACGGCTGCGCCGCCGCCCTCTGCCAGGTGACGGCGGCGTGCGTGGCCGGCACCGACCCGAAGAAGATGGAGCGCCTGCCCGACGCGACGGGCATGAAGGACGAGGTGGTCGTGCAGAAGAGCCACCGCCACGGGTACGACCGCGCCGTGCGCATGACCGGGGCCCGCCTGGTCGAGGTGGAGACCATGGAGGAGCTGGAGGCGGCGGTGAGCGAGCGCACCGCCATGCTGCTGATCTTCGGCGACGCCGGCGACCGCGGGACGATCCCGATTCCGGAGATGACCGCTGTCGGCCGCCGCCACGGCATCCCCAGTCTCGTCGACGCCGCCGCCGAGCGCCCGGACGTGCCCAACCGCTACCTGGCCGAGGGCGCCAGCGCCGTCGCCTACAGCGGCGGCAAGTGCCTGCGCGGCCCCCAGGCCTCGGGCCTGATCCTCGGCGACAAGGAGCTGCTGCAGGCGGCGTTCCGCAACGGCGCTCCCCACCACTCCCTGGGCCGGCCCATGAAGGCGGGCAAGGAAGAGGTGATGGGGCTGCTGGCGGCGGTGGAGATGTGGGTGCGGCGCGACCACGAGGCGGAATGGCGGGACTGGCTGCGGCGCCTGGAGGTGATCGGCGGCGCCGTGCGGGACCTGGATACGGTGGAGACCGCGGTCAACGAGCGCACGGGGCGCTCCAACGTCGCCCCCGGCCTGAACGTCACCTGGGACCCGGAGGCCGTGGGCCTCGACGGGGCCGGCCCGGCGCCTGCGGCAGGTGCTGGCGGGGGAGGGGCGGTGAGCCCCGGGCTCAGGAAGCGGCCCCCTCGGCGAGCCAGCCGCTGACGGCGGTGTCGTAGCGCGCCGTAAGGCGGTAGGCCTCAACCGCCAGGCGCATCCCGTACGCGGGATCGATGCGGCCGCTGTCGGCGCGCAGGCGCGCGATCGTCTCGGGGTACTGGCCGGGAGAGCTGACCACGTAGATCGAGGCGTGGTTCTTGGCCGCCGAGCGCAGCATGGCGGGGCCGCCGATGTCGATGTTCTCGATCCCCTCGGCCAGGGTGCAGCCGGGGCGGGAGATGGCCTGCTCGAAGGGGTAGAGGTTGACGCAGACCAGCTCGAAAGGCGCGATCCCGTGACTCTCCAGAGTGGCCATGTGCTCGGGGTTGTCGCGCAGCCCGAGGAGGCCGCCGTGGATCTTCGGGTGCAGGCTCTTGACCCGCCCGTCCATCATCTCCGGGAACCCCGTGACCTCCGAGACCTCGGTCACCTCCAGGCCCGCCTCGCGCAGGGCCCGCCCCGTGCCGCCGGTGCTCACCAGCTCGATGCCCAGTTCCGCCAGGGCCGCGGCGAACTCCGCCAACCCGCTGCGGTCCGAGGTGCTCAGCAGGGCCCTGGCGGCCCTGACGCGCTCCGCGCTCATCGCTCCTCCGTCTCTTTCGCCCGCGCCGCGGGCCGTTCCCAGAGCCTAGCCGGGGCGCCGGTATGGGGCAAGTAGGTCCGATCTCGCCCGAGCAAGTGGATCCCGGAGCGGCGGTGGTGATCGAACGTCTCCGCGGCGCCGGCCACAGGGCCTACCTCGCCGGGGGCGGAGTCCGCGACCTGCTGCTGCGCCGCCGGCCCAAGGACTGGGACGTGGCCACGGACGCCGACCCCGGACGGGTGATGGACCTCTTCGAGCACGCAATCCCCGTGGGGGCGCAGTTCGGCATCGTCCTCGTGCGCCTGCCGGAGGGCGAGTACCACGTGGCCCGCTTCCGGCGGGAGGGGGCCTACGCCGACGGCCGGCACCCGGAGCGGGTCGAGTTCACCGGCCCCGAGGAGGACGCCCGCCGCCGCGACTTCACCATCAACGGGCTGTTCCTCGATCCCGGCGGCGAGGGGGTGATCGACTTCGTCGGGGGGGTGAAGGATCTGGAGGCCGGCGTCGTCCGCGCCATCGGCGATCCCGCCGAGCGCTTCGCCGAGGACGGACTGCGCACCCTGCGGGCCGTGCGTCTCGCCGCGAGCCTCGGCTTCGAGATCGAGACCGGCACCCTGCGGGCGATCCGCGAGTGCGCCCACATGGTGGAGGCCCTCTCCGCCGAGCGCGTGCGCGACGAGCTGACGCGGATCCTCGTCGAGGGCGCCGCCGCCCGCGGCTTCGGGCTGCTGCGGGAGCTGGGCCTCCTCGAGCGCGTCCTGCCCGAGGTGGCCGCCTTCGACGGTGTCCGCCAGCCTCCGGAGCACCACCCCGAGGGCGACGTCTGGCAGCACGTGCTGCTCATGCTGGAGCAGATCGACGCCCTCGACGATCCGCCGCCGACCCTGGCCTGGGGGGTGCTGCTCCACGACGTGGGCAAGCCGCCCACCTTCAGCGAGTCCGACCGCATCCGCTTCCACGGCCACGACCAGCTCGGCGCCGAGATGGTCGAGGAGATCGCCCGCCGCCTGCGGTTCTCCAACCGCGACGCCGAGCGCGTGCGCATGCTCACCGCCCAGCACATGCGCTTCCCCAACGCCCGGCACATGCGCCCGGGCAAGCTCAAGCGCTTCCTGCGCCAGGACGGCTTCGAAGAGCTCCTGGAGCTGCACCGCATCGACTGCCTGGCGAGCCACGGCATGCTCGATCTCCACGAGTTCTGCCGGGAGGCGATGCGGGCGGCCGAGACCGAGGAAGGGGAGCCGCTGCGGCCGGCGCCGCTGGTCAGCGGCCACGACCTCGTCAGCCTCGGGCTGCGGCCGGGTCCGGCCTTCGGCGAGATCCTGCGCTGGGTGGAGGACGAGCAGCTCGATGGCCGCCTCCGGGACCGGGAATCGGCCCTGGAGGCGGTGCGCCGCCGCTGGGTGGAGGGCGCCTGATGGCTGGCGCGCGCCTGGCTCCCAAGGCGCGCGCCGGAGATGGCAGGGGGACCGGACGAGGGCAACGCTGCGAGCCGGGATCCATCGTGGCGGTCTTCAGGCGAGACCGCGAGGGCAGGCGCTCCACAGGGGCCGGGCTCGCAAGCGCCGCGCCGCGGCCCCCGACAGAGCGCAACGCCCCGAGCCGGGATGCATCAGCCAACGGGCGCACTGGAAGCTCGCGCTCCAGGCCTCCGTCGGGGGAGTCTCCCCCGGCGGCTGGCACCGATCTGCGATGGCGGCGACTCTATCCGAGGCCGGCGGCGAGCACCTCCAGGACCGGCCCATGCCCGGCCGGCGACATCAGATACACCCCCGCCCACCCCTCCGCCCGCAGCCGCCGGATCTGCCCGGCGGCGATCTCCGCTCCCACCCGCGCCTGGTCGGCCGCCTCCCGGCGTTCCCCCAGGCGATCCACCACCGCGTCGGGTACCACCACCCCCGGCACGGCGCGCATGCGCAGGGCGTGGTCCAGCCCCCGCAGGACCAGCACCCCCGCCAGGACCGCCACCCGCTCCCGGAAGGGCTCCAGGACGTCGAGCGCCTCCCGGCGGAAGGCGGGCTGGGTCATGACGTAGTCGGCGCCGGCGTCGAGCTTGCGCCGCAGCCGGTCCAGCTCGCGCTCGCGGGCGGGGGCCTCCGGCTCGACCCCGGTGCCGATGGTGAAGCGCGTGCGCGGGTCCCGGTGCCGGCCGAGGGGCTGGCCCCCGAAGTCGGCGCCGGCGTTCAGCCGCCTCTGGGTGAGGCGGATCATCTGCACCGAGTCGAGGTCGAAGACCGCCGTCGAGCGCGGGTAGGTGGGCGCCATCTTGGGCGGGTCGCCGGTGATGAAGAGGACGTTGTGGATGCGGTTCGCCCAGTAGCCGACGAGGCGCGCCTGCACGCCCATGAGGTTCAGGTCCCGCGAGGTGAAGTGGGGGATCAGCTCCAGACCGTCGCCGCTGTCGGCGGTCCAGCCGAGGCGCCGGCGCAGGACGTGGACGAAGTCCCCCGGCGGCATGAGGGGGATGCCCCGCGAGCCGTCGGTGATGTCGACGGCGTCGGCGAGGCCGGATGACGTGAGTCGGCCGATGAAGTCGACGCTGCTCTGCAGCTGCTTCGGCGCCGTGCCCCGCGGCGGCAGGACCTCGACGCTCACCGCGAACTCGCCGGCGAAGATCTTGCGGGAGAAGCCGCCGTTGCCGGCCTTGACCTCCGGGCCCGCGGGAGGGCGTCCCCCGGTCCACTCCACGGCCACGGACCGGGCGCCGGCGGCGCGGCTCTGCAGGTAGTTGGCCATCTCCGCCACGTGGGGCGGGTGGATCTCGCAGCAGCCGCCCACGAGACGGGCCCCCGACTCGCACAGGGTGCGCCCGAGGCGCCCCATGAACTCGGGGTTGACCCGCGTCATGTAGCGGTTGCCGATGTGCTGGAAGCCGCCGGCGTTGGGCATGGCCGAGACCAGCAGGCCGCTGTCGCCCGCCTCCTCGGACTCCGCCACCCGCGCCACGAACCGCTCCGCCTCCCAGGGGGTGCAGCAGTTGATGCCGGCCACGTCGGCGCCGGCCTCGGCGGCGGTGCGGGCGAACCGGAGGGGGTCGACGGACCAGCCTTCGGCGTCCTGCTGCAGGGCCATCTGGGCGATCACGGGCAGGCCCGGGGCCTGCCGGGAGACGAGGTCCAGGACCCCGCGCAGCTGGTCGAGGGAGCGGAAGGTCTCCAGCAGGAGGGCGTCGACACCGCCGGCGACGAGGGCGGCGAGGTGGTCGCCGTAGGCTTCGGCCAAGGCTTCGCCGGACTCGTCCCCGGAGGGGGTGGGGCCCACCGAGCCGAGGGCGAAGAAGCGCCGGCGGTCCTCGCCGGCGGCGCGGCAGTACTCGTCGATGGCGTCGCGGGTGACGGCGGCGGCGGCGGCGCTCAGCTCGGCGGTGCGGTGCCCGAGGCCGGCGGCGGCCAGACAGGCGCGGTTGCCGGCGAAGGTGTTGGTGGTCAGGCAGCGGCTGCCGGCCTGCAGGTAGGCGAGGCCGACCTGGCGCAGGACCTCCGGCCGGTCGGCGCCGAAGGCCTCGTACACGTGGTTCTCCTCCGAGAGGCGGCCGGTCAGCTCGAAGAGGTAGGAGCCCATGGCGCCGTCGGCCAGGAGGGGGCCCTCGCGCAGGGCCTCGAGGAAGGCCGTCATTCAGCCGGTCTCATCGGTAGAGGACCTCGCCGTCGCGCTCGGGGCTCAGGCGCGTTCTCAGCGCGTTCCTCGGGCGTTCGAGGCCCGCTGCGAGGGGGACGGCGCCGCCCCGGGGACAGATTGCCGTTCGCCGCGGGCAAGGGTAGATTCGCACCATTCCTTCCCTCCAGGATCGATCCCGGCGCAGACAGATGCATCCCTTCCCCGGTCGAGGCGAGGCCCTCCCAGCAGACGGATCCAGATCCGGAAGGGCCGGTTCCCGCTCCGGGGGACGGGGCGCGCTCGTGGCCGCGTGGCCAGGCTGGGCGAGGGTGCTCACGCCGGTAACCGCCACGCCCGCGCCTGCGGCCACCTCCCGGCCCGAGGGACTCCGCGTGAAGCCGGACACATCCGCCCAGGGGATCTCCGGGGGACGGGGCGCGCTCGTGACCGCGTGGCCAAGCCGGACAAGAGTGCTCACGCCCGAAACGGCGGCTCCCGTGCCTGCGGCCGCTCCCGGCAGGAGAGGCTCGGCGTGAAGCCCGCCGCATCCGCCCAGGGGCTCGCCGAGCGCCGGCGCGTGGTCGTGCGCGACGGCGCCGCCGCCGACCCCGAGGCGGACGCGGTGACCGTGGAGGAGCCCCTGGAGATCCGCATCGACGACGAGCCGGTGGCCGTGGTCATGCGCACCCCCGGCGACGACTTCGATCTGGTGGCCGGATTCCTGCTCACCGAGGGCATCCTCCCCGAGCCCGCCGCCCTCGGCACCCTCTCCTACTGTCCCTCCGCGTCGCCGCCGAACGAGCGCAACGTCGTCGACGTGCGCCTCGCCGACGGCGTTCCCTTCGACGGCGCCGCGATCAAGCGCAACTTCTACGCCACCTCCAGCTGCGGCGTCTGCGGCAAGGCGAGCATCGACCAGGTCCGGCTCAAGGCCCGCCGGGAGCTGGCCGACTTCGAGGTCTCCGGGGATACCCTGCACGGGCTGCCGGACAGGCTGCGCACCGCCCAGGACCAGTTCGAGCGGACGGGGTCCCTCCATGCCGCCGGTCTCTTCGACCCCGCGGGCGAGCTGCTGGCCCTGCGCGAGGACGTGGGCCGTCACAACGCCGTGGACAAACTCGTGGGCCACCACGTCGCCGCCGGCCGCTGGCCGCCCTCCGCCTCCATCCTCATGGTCAGCGGCCGCACCAGCTTCGAGATCGTGCAGAAGGCGCGCCTCTCGGGGATCGGCTTCATCGCCTCCGTCTCCGGGCCCTCGAGTCTGGCCGTCGACCTGGCCCTGGAGGCCGGCATCACCCTCACCGGTTTCGTCCGCGGCCGGGGGTTCAACGTCTACGCCAACCCCGGGCGGCTGCGGCTCCGCGGCCACGGCAAGGTCTCATAGCCTGCCCTTGACCTCGCCCCAACTGCGCCGCCGCACCGCTGTGGCCGGGTCACCCGCTGTCATCGGTTCCGAGCTCTCTTCGTCCTGAACGCTGGAGACGCCGAACCAGGTGGGTCCATCGTCGAGGGCGGCGATCACGGCGCAGAGGATCGGCCCCTGATCCTCCGGTCGATCCACCCCTTCCCACGCCACCCACTCCCATCTCGGCGTCTCGAGCTCCACGAGGTTGCCGTCTTCGTCCAGACCTTGAATGACCGTGATCCTCCGCCAGATCCGATAGGCGTCGGCCTCCTCGACGGTGGTCCAGCACAGGCAGATGAAGCCTTGCGCATCCGTCGGCTCCTCAGCGACCCTGGTCCAGCACTCCTCGTCGCTCCAGACCGAGTCGGGCGGAGCGGGTTGAGCCTGGGCTCCGGCGCACCACACCAGCAGCACCGGCAGGATGCCGCGGACGGTCTTCACCAAAGCGCCCCCGGAGGGCCCGCCCGCGCGGGGCCGGCATCGATGGTGTTCGCACGGGGCCCGCGGCAGCAGGATGGGCCCGGTCTTCACGGAGCCCCCGCCGGCGCAGAACGCGCCGAAGGCCCTCCCGGAGCCTCCTGCCGGCCCGGGGCCAGCAGCAGCGCCGAGAGCACCAGGCATCCGAAGAGCAGGCTCCCCAGGACCAGATGAACCAGCTGCAGGACGGGGGGCAGCGCCCAGGAGGTCAGCCCCAGGCCGGCGGCGATCTGCGCCAGGGTGAGCCACGCCGGCGCCTGCGCCAGGCGCCGCAGGCCGGGGGCGTTCTCCAGCCGGACGTGGGCCGCCCACAGCAGCCAGGCGCACAGCAGGGCCACCACCAGGGCCCCGGTCTTGTGGATCTCGTCGGCCATGCCCACGCGGCCGAGGAGGAGGGAGCGCTCGAGGCCGGGGTCGGCGGCGGCCACCCCCTCCAGGCCGCCGCGCAGGAAGGCGCCGAGGACGAGCTGCACCACCGCCGCCCCCAGGACGAGGACGGCGATGGGGAACAGGGGCGCGGCTTCGGCCGGGGGTCTCGGCAGGCGGTCGCCCGCGGCGTCGAAGCCCTGCACGACCAGGTGCAGGAGCAGGCCGGCGATGGCCAGGGCCACGAAGAGGTGGACGGTCACCAGCCGCGGGTCCAGCTCGTGGGCAACCACCTGGCCGCCGAACCACCCCTGGAAGGCGACGAGCAGGGCCGTGGCCGCCGCCGGGGCCAGGATGTCCGGCCGGCGGCGGTGCACGCGCCAGGCGGCGACCAGGACCGCGACGATCAACAGGCCCACGACCACGCCCAGGAGGCGGTTGACATACTCGATCCAGGCGAGGGCGAAGTCGAACCTCTCGGGGTCGATCTCCGGGGGCAGCTGGCTCGCGTCGGTGGGCGGGATCCAGCGGCCGAAGCACCGGGGCCAGTCGGGGCACCCGAGGCCGGCGCCGGCGGCGCGCACGAAGCCGCCCACGGCGATGAGCAGGAAGGTCGCCGCCGCGGCGGCGACGGCGATATTGCGGAATCCTCTCACTGTGCTCTCCTCCCGAATCAACCTACCCGGCGCCGCAAGGGGGGGCAATCGCCGCAAGGCGCTCTCCTGATTGACGATATCCGGGGGCCCCGGTAATTTGGAGCGGCTTGTGCCGTTCTCCGGCCCGCCGCTTGCGCGCGGGCGCCGGCGGCACCTCGCCGCTGGCCGTTTTCACCCCGCACCGCGAGACCGAACGACCCGCCCATGTCCGCCGAGAGCCGCCCCATCACCCGTTGCCACGGCCGCAGCGCAGCGCCCTCCGCCGCGGGCGCCGCCGCCAACCCATGAGCGGCGCTCTCGGTCTCGGCCTGATCGGCCTCGGCACGGTGGGCACCGGCGTCGTGCAGCTCCTGCGCGAGGCGCCCGCCGCCGTGCGCCGCCGCAAGGCGAGCTTCGAGGTGCGTCGGGTGGCGGTGCGCGATCCCTCCAGGGGCCGCGACGTCGATCTTCCCCATGGCGTGCTCACCGGCGACGCCGGGCGGGTGGTCTCCGATCCCGAGGTGCAGGTGGTGGTCGAGCTGTCGGGTGCGCCGGAGGCCTTCGGCTGGATCCGGCAGGCCCTTCAGGCCGGCAAGCACGTGGTCACCGCCAACAAGGCGGTCATCGCCGAGCACGGCGACGAACTGTTCGACCTGGCCGCCGAGGGCGACGTGGACCTGCTCTTCGAGGCCAGCGTCGCCGGCGGCATCCCGATCATCCGCTCCCTGCGCAACGGACTCGTGGCCAACCGTGTGGAGAGCCTCTACGGCATCCTCAACGGCACGACCAACTACATCCTCAGCCGCATGACCCGCGGCGAGGGCGACTACCCTCAGATCCTGGCCCGGGCCCAGGCCGCCGGGTACGCCGAGCCCGACCCGGCCGCCGACGTGAGCGGCGCCGACGCCGCCTCCAAGCTCGCCATCCTCAGCCGCATCGCCTTTCACACGCGGGGCACGGCGGCCGACATCTACTGCGAGGGGATCGAGGACATCGAGGCCAGCGACATCGAGTACGCCCGCGAGCTGGGCTTCGCCATCAAGCTCCTGGCCATCGCCCGCCACGCCGGCGGCGGTCTCGTGGAGGCCCGCGTGCACCCGGTGATGGTCCCCGGCGACTCGCAGCTGGCCAACATCCAGGACGAGTTCAACGCCATCGAGGTGGTGGGCAGCGCCGTGGGTACCCAGGTGTTCTCCGGCGCCGGCGCCGGGCGCATGCCCACGGCGAGCGCCGTGGTCTCCGACCTCGTGGAGCGGGCCGAGCGCCGCCGGCGGGGGGCGTCCACCTCCATCGGCGACATGATCCTCGGCGAGGAAGCCCTGGGCTTCGCGGACATGTGCGACGTCGAGATCCGCTACTTCCTGCGGGTGCTGGTGGAGGACCGCCCCGGAGTGCTGGAGCAGATCGCCCGCATCCTCGCCGAGGAGCGGATCAGCATCGCCTCGGTGCTGCAGAAGGAGCGCGACCTCGAGGGCGGCGCCGTGCCCCTGGTCATCGTCACCCACGAGGCGCGGGAGCGGGCCATGCAGCAGGCGATGCGGGCGATCGACGCCCTGCCCATGGTGACCCGCGGAGCGCGCCTGATCCGGATGCAGGACCTGTGAGCTTCCGCGTCGCAATCATGGGCGCCACCGGCGCCGTGGGCGAGGTCATGCTCGAGATCCTCGCCGAGCGCGACTTCCCGGTGAAGGAGCTGCGGCTGCTGGCCTCGAGCCGCTCCGCCGGGCGCGGGATCGACTTTCGCGGCGACAGCCTCACCGTGCAGGAGCTGACCGAGGATTCCTTCGAGGCCATGGACCTGGTGCTGTCGTCGGCCGGCGGCAACCTCAGCCGGCGCTACGCCCCCGCGGCGGTGGCCGCCGGCGCCGTGGTCGTGGACAACACCTCCGCCTTCCGCATGGATCCCGAGGTGCCCCTCGTCGTGCCCGAGGTCAATCCCGCCGACCTGGCCGCCCACAAGGGCATCGTCGCCAACCCGAACTGCTCCACCATCATCATGGTCGTGCCCCTGTGGCCCCTGCACCGGGTCCACCGCGTGCGCCGTGTGATCGTCTCCACCTACCAGGCGATCTCCGGCGCCGGCGCCCCCGCCATGGAGGAGCTGGTGGAGCAGACGCGGGACGTCCTGAACGACCGCCCGGCGGCCCCGCGCGAGCTGCCGTACCCCATCGCCTTCAACCTGTTCTCGCACAACACCGGGATCGACGCCGACGGTTACTGCGAGGAGGAGGTGAAGATGATCCGGGAGACGCGCAAGATGTTCCACGAGGAGTCGATCCTGGTGTCGCCCACGTGCGTGCGCGTCCCCATCCTGCGGGCCCACTCCGAGGCGATGACCGTCGAGTTCGAGGAGCCGGTGAGCGAGGCGGAGGTGCGGGGGATCCTGGGTGAGGCGCCGGGCGTGGCTCTCGTGGACGACCGCGAGGCCAACCACTTCCCCATGCCCCTGGAGGCCAGCGGCCGGGACGAGGTGCTCGTGGGCCGCATCCGCCAGGACCTGTCGCGGCCCGACGGCACCTCCGTGAGCATGTTCCTCTGCGGCGATCAGCTCCGCAAGGGCGCGGCCCTCAACGCCGTGCAGATCGCCGAGGCCCTGGCCGCCGAAGGCCGCCTGGGCGCCTGAACCCGCCTCTCCGGCGGGCCTTCCGCATCCCGCCATCGCGGGGCAAGCCGCCCCCCGGTGATTCTGCCGAGACCGCGTCTAGGTCTTGACCGGCCCGCGCGGCGATCGGCTCTCGTCCACGGTCTCCATGGTCATGAGCTGGATGGTGTCGTTGCTGGTGACCGCGCCCAGGAACCTCTCCGAGTCCCTCTCCACGACGGGCATGACGGAAAGGGAACTCTCCGACATGCGCTGCAGCACGTCTTCGACGTGCTCATCCGGCCAGGCCAATGGGGTCTGGCGGCGGACCACGGCGTCGAGCCGGGTCTTGCCCCAGGCGTCCTTGGGCAGGTAGCGGAGCATCTCCAGGGACACGATCCCCACCAGCGCTTCCTCGTCTGCCACGACGTAGTGGGGCTGGTGCGGAACGATCCACCGCTCCGTGAAGTCGCGCACCGTGACGGTCGGCGCCGGATGCCGGTGCGAGCGGTCCAGGATGTCGTCGATCTTGATGTCTTCCAGGGCGAAGCGGACGATTCCCAGGGGAATGTCGTCGAGTTTCTCCGGCAGATCGGTCCTGTGGCTGGTCCGGCCCACGGCGAAGTTGATCACCGCCGGCATGAACAGGATGTAGCAGAACATGACCAGCACCAGGAACGAGAAAACGACTTCGTCGATGATTCCCGAGTCCCACATGACCAGCAACAGCGCGATCTCGGCCACTCCCTTGCCCATCAGGCCGGTGGCCACGGCGTAGGGAACGGCGAGGCGGGAGACGTAGGCGCCGATGAAGGCGCCGGTGAAGTTGCCGAGCAGCGGGATCAGCGCCAGCCCCGCCATGGCCTCCAGGGGCAAGGTCACGAAGGTGAAGCTGAAGCTCAGTCCGGCGGAAGCGAAGAACAAGGGCACGAAGAACCCCTCGGCGACGCTGCGAATCCCCGGGATGATCTCCCGCTGCACCTGGTAGGGAAGGCCCGACAGCGACGCCCCGAAGAGCAAAGCCCCCAGCGAGCCGTGGAGTCCCACGGCTTCGGCTCCGTAGACGATCAGGAAGAGCATGCCGAGGAGCAGTCCCAGGGAGAGCTGCGGCACCTGGATCACCCGCTGCAACAGCGCCACCAGGGGCGGCAGCACCCGCGACGACAAT
>CAZEHQ010000012.1:0-19491 GCA_964512165.1 uncultured Gemmatimonadaceae bacterium
CCAGTAGTCAGGCGAACGCAACGACCCCACTATGTATGCGGCCTCGATTCCGAGCGGTTCCCGCAGGTCCGTCAGGGTACGGCGGACGCAGTCGAGCATCTCGGCCTGCTCCGCCGCCAACCGCTGCCGCCGCTCTCTCACGGCCTTGTCGAGGGTGCTGGTATCGAACATTGCCCGGGTTGCCACAGAGTGATGTCGGAAGCCCGGGGGAGAATAACAAGCCTGGCGGAAATGCGATCAAGGCGTCACCGCCCACACGACGGGTGAGCGACACCCGGCCGAGTGGTCCGGCTGTCCGTTGACGATCCAAATCGCCACCCCTTAGCTTGCCCTTCCCCATGGACAAGGCCCAGGCAGAGGAACGAATCGAACAGCTCTCCACCGAGCTCGAGGAGCACAACCACCGCTACCACGTGCTCGCCGATCCGGTGATTCCGGACGTCGAGTACGACCGTCTTCTCGAAGAGTTGGTGAGTCTGGAGAAGGACTGGCCGGACCTGGCCCAACCGGACTCCCCCGCCCGCCGCGTCGGGGGCGAGCCGACGTCCGACTTCCCCACCGTGGCTCACGCCACGCCGATGCTCAGCCTCGACAACAGCTACTCCCGGGAGGACGTGGTCGCCTTCGACGGGCGGGTGCGCGGGGCCCTCGACGAAGGCGAGGAGGTCGAGTACGTGGTGGAGCTGAAGATCGACGGTGTCGCCCTGAGTCTGATCTACGAGGACAGCCGGCTGGTGCGCGCGGTGACCCGCGGCGACGGGGTGCAGGGCGACGAGGTGACGAACAACGCGCGCACCATCGGCGCCGTGCCGCTGCGGCTGCGCGAGCCGGGTGTGAGTTGCGAGGTCCGCGGCGAGGTCTTCATGAGGTCGGAGGACTTCGCCGATCTCAACCGGCGGCAGCAGGAAGCCGATCAACCTCTCTTCGCCAACCCCCGCAACTCGACGGCGGGGACTCTCAAGCTCCAGGACTCGAAGGTCGTCGCCGGCCGGCGGCTCCGCTACTTCGCCTACTGGATCGACCTGGCGGGCGACCGCTGCGCCACCCACCAGGAGCGCCTCCACACCCTCCGGCGCCTCGGCTTTCCGGTCAACCCGGAGCATGCCCTGTGCCCCGGCCTGGAGGAGGTCTTCGCCTTCTACGACGGCTGCGAGGCCTCGCGCGGCGAGCTGCCGTACGAGGTGGACGGCGTCGTGATCAAGGTGAACTCCCTCGATCAGCAGGAGCGCCTCGGCAGCACCAGCAAAAGCCCGCGCAGCGCCATGGCCTTCAAGTTCGCCGCCGAGCAGGTGCGCTCCCGGCTCCGCGAGATCCGCCTCCAGGTGGGCCGCACCGGGACGATCTCCCCGGTGGCCGTCCTCGAGCCGGTGACGGTGGCGGGCTCCACGGTGCAGCGCGCCACTCTCCACAATGCCGACGAGATCGAGCGCAAGGACATCCGCGTCGGCGACCTGGTGGTGATCGAAAAGGGCGGCGACGTGATCCCCAAGGTGGTCCGCGTCGTGGAGGAAGAGCGGCCGAAGGAGAGCCAGCCCTTCCGGTTCCCAGAGGAGTGTCCGGCCTGCGGGTCCAACCTGGTCCGGCACGAGGAGGAGGTCTCGCCACGCTGCGTCAACCCCGCCTGCAAGGGCCAACTGAAGCGGCGGCTCGAGCACTTCAGCGGGCGCAACGCCATGGACATCGAGGGGCTGGGCACCGCCGTGGTGGAGCAGCTCGTGGAGAAGGAGTTGGTGGCCGACGTGGGCGACCTATACGGCCTCGACGTGGAGACCCTGGCGGACCTGGACCGGCTGGCGCAGAAGTCGGCGGAGAACCTGGTGAAGGCCTTGAAGAGCAGCCGCGAACGCCCCTTCGACCGCCTCCTCTTCGCCCTCGGGATCCTGCACGTGGGCAGCACCGTGGCCCGCACCCTGGCGGCCCGCTACCCCTCGGTGGAACGGCTGCAGGAGGCCACCGTGGAGGAACTGGAGGAGGTCGAGGAGATCGGCCCGGTGATCGCGCGCTCGGTGCGGGAGTTCTTCGACCAGGAGGCCACCGGGACCCTGGTTGGCAAGCTGAGGAAGGCGAAGCTGCAGTTGGACGCCGCGCCCGCCGCGCAGGAGGAGTCGGCGGCGGAGGGTGTGTTCGCGGGGAAGACCGTGGTGATCACAGGGACGCTGGAAGGAATCACGCGGGACGAAGCCGGGGCTCGCGTTGAGAGCCAGGGCGGCCGCGTCGTCTCGAGCGTGAGCAAGAACACGGACCTGGTCATCGCCGGGGAGAAGGCCGGCTCCAAGCTCGCACGGGCCCGTGAGCTGGGGGTGGAGGTGCTCGACGAGGAGGGCTTCCGGCGGCGGCTGGAGGAGGCGGGGAAACCCGACGGCTGAGGCCGGGATCGCCCCCCGGACCGCCTCAGGCCGCCCGCGCCCGGCGCCCGAGGCGGAGGCTCAGGCTCAGCGCCGCGCGGACCCCCGAAAACTCTCAGCGCCCTGATCCGCCAAACAGGATCAGCAGGTATCAGGCGACCAGGCAGCCCACCCACGATGGCCGCCAGGTGCAGACGGAACGGACCTCCCGCCCGGCCGGTCCGCCTCAGGGACCGTCGCGCCCGGCCCTTGGGGCGGCGATCCCGGTGTTTGCCTACGGGCCGTCCGCCGCCAGCTGCGCCACCAGGTCGAAGGTGACGTCCACGGCGAACCCCACGTTCGCCACCGAGACGCGCTCGTCGTGGCCGTGGCACAACTCGAAGAAGTCGCAGCCGGGCTCGTGGCGCATGGGCACGAAGCCGTACACGGTGATGTCGAGGTCCGTCAGGAAGCGGGCGTCGGTGCCGCCGGTCTGCATGTACGGCGCCAGCACCGCCCCGGGCTCGTGGCGCGCCAGGGCCGCCTCCATGGCCGCGAGCAGCGGCGACCCGTGGTCGAAGGCCACACCCGGCCGGAACCGCTCCATCTCCAGGTCCACCCCCTCCCCCACCAGGGCCCGCACCTCGGCGGTGAACTCCTCCTCCGTCACCCCCGGCAGGGGCCGCCCGCTGAGACGCACGGCCGCCTCCGAGGGGATGACGTTGCGCTTCATCCCGGCCTCGAGCAGGGTCGGGGCGCAGGTGTTGCGCAGCATGGCGTCGAACATGCCGCGCACGGGGGGCTCCACGGGCAGCGCCTCCAGGGCCTGGTCGGCCCGCGCCGGGTCGAGCAGATCGAGCAGCAGCCGGCCCACCTCGGGCCGCACGGTCCGCGCAGCCGCCTCGAAGAAGGCGGCCACCGCCGGCGTGACCCGGTGGGGCAGCTTGCCGCCGAGCCGCGTCTGCGCGGCGCCGAGGTGCACGATGGGGTTGTCGCCGTGGGGAACGGAGCTGTGGCCCGGCCGGCCGCGGGCGATGAGGTCGACGTCGGCGCCGCCCTTCTCGGCCACCTGGCAGGTGTAGATCGGCTGGCCGTCGACGAGGACGGCGAAGCCGCCGGCCTCGTTGATCCCGTACTCGGCGTCCAGCCACTCCGGGTGGTTGTCGGCGATCCAGCCCATCCCGTTCACGCCGCCGCGCTCCTCGTCGGCGGCGGCGATGACCACGAGGTCGCGTTTCAGGGGCAGCTTCTTGCGGTGGCACTCGAGCAGCGCCTGCAGGTGCACGGCGGCGGTGAGCTTTGAGTCGATGGCGCCGCGGCCGTAGAGCACGCCGCCGGCGATCTCTCCGGCGAAGGGCGGGTGGCTCCAGCGCTCCGGCGCGACGGGCACCACGTCGAGGTGGGACATCATCAGCAGGGGGCGCTCGGAGCCGTCGCCTCGCAGGCGCACGGCGAGGCTGGCGCGCTGCTCGCCGGCCTCCAGGACCTGGGGCTCCAGCCCCTCGGCGGCCAGCTGCGCGGCCAGGTGGCGCACCAGGGGCAGCTCGTCCCCGGGCGGGTTGGTGGTGTCGAAGCGCAGCATCTCCTGCAGGCGGGCGACGGCCTCGGCGCCGGGTGTGAGGGGGGTCGTCATCGCAGACTCCCGAAGCGCCAGTCTTCGAGGGGGACCATGGCGCCGGGGTCGAAGGCGCTCCCGACTCCCAGGCCGGGGCACTGCAGGCTGCGCACGTCGACGGCGCCCCCGTGGACGTGCAGGAAGCCGCTCTCACCCGAGCGCTGGTAGAGGCCCTCGTGCTCGCCCAGTACCCGCTGCCGCTCCAGGGGCGACAGGTGGTCGAGGCCGCGCACGTAGTGGTGGCCGTTGCGCTCGGCGTGATCGAGCCCCAGGGCGGCCACATGGGCCAGGTCCTGGTGCAGGGGGACGACGGGCAGGTTCATCAGGTCCTCGGCGGTGATGAGGAAGGGAGTGCCCCGCTCGCGGCTCAAGCGGCGGGCGAGGGCGGCGTTGGCCAGGGCCTTGAACAGCCCCTTGCAGTTCTTGGTGGAGACGCCGCGGTAGCCGAGGGCCACGGCGCGCTGGAACGAGTCCAGGTCGCCGTCGCTCTCGTCGATGATCATCGGCTTGCGGGCGGAAACGGCGGGGATGCCGGCCGCCTGCTGCTCGTCGAGGGCGACGCTCCGCTCCAGGGGCTGCTCGACGTAGGCGATGGCGTCGTGGAAAGCTGGCAGGTCCTGCTCGATGCGCGCCAGCAGCGCGGCGAAGCCGTCAAGCTCCGTGTACTGCTCGTTGCCGTCGAGGGAGACGGCGCAGCGGCCGGCGCCCGGTCCCTCGTCGAGGAGGCGGGCGATGGCGGTGAGCCGTTCGAGGTCGGCCTCGTGGTCGCCGCTGACCTTGACCTTGAGCCAGCGGAGCCCCTGGACCGCCAGGTAGGCCTCCAGGGACTGCGGCAGGCCGTCGTCGAGGACCTCCGCGTCGGGCACGTCGGCGTCCCGGATCGGGTCGGTCAGCCCCACGGTGTGGCGCACGGCGATGCTCGCGGAGGGGCGAGGCGCCACGGCCGCTGACGGCGGTAGACCGGCCAGCGCGGGGAGGATCGCCCCGAGGTCGAGGCCGAGGGGGTTGGCGGGATCGGTGAGCAGTTGGTGCCAGGTCCGGCCCGTGGCCCGTCCCACGGCGTCGATGAGGGCGCGCTCCATGAGGGTGCTGCCGTGGGACGCGGTGAGGTGGTCGAGGCCGCGCCGGTCGCCGGCCCGCAGGGTCTCGGCGTGGCCGTCGCGCCAGATATCGAAAACCGGGCGCGGCTCCCGCGAGGCCTCGGCGAAGGCCCTCGCCGCCTCCCGGGCGGTGAAGAGCAGGTCCTCCACGTTCTCCTCGTAGCTCTTGGCCGGGTCCTTGTCGAACCACTTCGGAGGCAGGATGTCGGCCGAAAGGCCCTCGGCCCTGGAGCCGCCGGCCAGCTCCACCTCGGCCCTCACGTGCAGGATCGGCACGCTCGTCAGGGTGGCCACCCCGTAGCGGAAGGGCATGCGCGTGCGCACGTTGCGCATGGTGAAGCCGACCTCGCGGAGGCAGAGCCGCTCAGGCATGGGTCAGGGCCTCTCCGGCGGCTGCCGGCTGCCAGTCGGACAGGGCCGTCCACTTCGACGAGTCCGTGGGGAAGCCGATCCCCAGGCCGGGGGCCCGGTTCAGGCTGCCCACCTCCAGACACCCGCCGCGCACCGCCAGGGAGGCACGGTCCTCCGCCAGCTCCTCGTAGAGCCCGCCGCGCACCGCCAGGGACGCGCGGTCCTCCGCCAGCTCCTCGCAGAGTACGCCGTGGCTCGGGGCGCAGGCCCCCCTCTCGGCGGGGGAGAGGGCGGAGAGCCCCGCGCCGTGGATCTGCCCGCACTCCTCTCTCTCCGCCGGGGACAGGTGGCCGACGCCGGCCTGGTGCCAGGCTCCCCTGCACTCCACGGGATCGACTCCGAGGGCCGCCATCTGCGCCAGGTGCTGGTGCAGGCCGGCCACGGGGAGGCTGAGCAGCTCCGGCCCCGACAGGCGGAAACGCCGGCCGGACCGCGGTGCGCCGTTCCACATCCGGCACAAGGCCAGGTTCGCCAGGGCCTTCGTCAGTCCCGTGCCGACCCGGCCCGAGGTGCCCGCGTATCCCAGGCCGGCGGCGCGCTTGAAGGTGCCGAGGGTATCGTCGGACTCGTCGATGAAGACCGGCTTGCGCGCGCCCAGGGCGGCCACCTCCCGGCAGCGGGCCGGGTCCAGGGCCTCGGCCCTCGGGAAGGGCTGCTCCATCCAGGCGATGGCGGAGTACAGCCGGCGCCCCGCCTCCGGCCCGGACTCGAGCCGGTCGAGCAGGCCGTGCAGGTCCGCCGGGTCGTCGAAGGCCTCGCCGCCATCGAGCACGACGGACAGCCCCTCCGCCCCGGAGAGGGCCTCGGCGATGCGCTCGAGGCGGGCCCCGTCGGATTCGGCGCGGCCCTCCAGCTCGATGCGGAAGTGCCTCAGCCCCTGCCGGTGGACGCAGGCCTCCAGCGGTTCCAGCGCGGCGCCGGGTTCGTCCCCCCGGGGCAGGTCCGCCGTCCTCAGGAGATCGTCGGGGCCGACCGTGTGGCGCACCTGGAGGCGGCGGGCTGGCCGCGGGGGCAGCACATCCGCCGGCGCCGCTCCGGCGAGCTCGGGGTGGACGTCGCCGAGGTCGATCCCGCCGAGGTTGCGGCGCAGGATCTGGTGCCAGGGCAGGTCCAGGGCCCGGCCGAGTCCGTCGAAGAGGGCGCGCTCCAGGAGGGCGGCTCCGTGGCCGGCGGCGAGTGGGCTCATGCCGCGGTCGCCGCCCAGGGCGACGGCGGCCTCGTGCGCGTCCCTCCAGATGCGGTACGCCGCCCGCGGCACCGGCGCCGAGGCCACGGCCACGTCCACGGCGGTGCGCGCCCCGGCGGCCAGGGCGCGAGACCCGGTCGGCAGGAGCGGATCGTACCAGGCCGGCGCCAACACCTCGGCGGCTTCTCCCCGGGCGCGGCGGCCGTCGGCGGTGCTCAGCTCCAGGGCGAGGTGGATCTCGTCCAGCCTCTCCCGGTCGGCCCCGCCGAGGCGCGCGGGAAAGCGGACGGGCCGGCTGCGCACGGAGAGCACGGCCTCGTGAAGGCTGACGTCAACCATCCTACACCGCCAGGCTGCCGGCGGCAGCCGCCGGCGACGGCAGCACGCGCTCGATCTCGTCGACGCGGTACCCGAAGCCGGCCCCCCGGAGCGAGCCCAGGTCCAGGGCGCCGTCCCGCCGCGAGTACAGCCCCGGATGGACCTTCGCCTCGGCGGCCGAGGCCTCCGGGTAGAACTGCATGCTGTTGGTCTCCACCCCCATGATGGTATCGGCGTGGGCGGCCAGCAGCACGTGCGGGACCTGGGCCAGCATCGGGTTGGTCAGGTCCTGCACCATCACCCCCATGCCGTGGGCCCGCGCCCAGCACAGGCTCAGGAGGGCCTCGGTCTGGGTCTTGCACGTCTTCAGGGCGACACCGTTCCAGCCCAGACTCCGGCCAAGGCGCACCAGCTTCCAGTCGTGGGCGCTCTCGTCCATGAACAGGGGCTTGCGCGCCGAGACGGCGTGGACGTCGATGCGGTGGGCCTCCAGGTCGTAGGGGAAGGGCTGCTCCACGTAGAGCAGCATGCCGTAGAGCCGCGGGTGCTCGTCCCGCAGCCGGTCGAGGGAATCGTTGACGTAGGCCGGCTCGGTGACGGTGCAGTTGAAGTCGGCGGACAGCCAGTGGACACCGTGATCGACGCCGATCTCGCCGACGCGGACGAGGCGATCGTAGTCCCAGGCCTCGTCCGTGCCGCGCAGCTTCACCTTGAGGCACTTCAGCCCGTCGCGGCGGACCCAGTCGGCCAGCAGCACGGGGTGTCCGTCGTCGGGCTCGGTGCCCGTGAGCTCGTCCGGCGTGAGCGGGTCGAGGCCGCCCACGAGGTGCCAGGCCGGCAAGCGGCGGAGCGGCGGCTGCGCCAGGAAGTCCCCGGGGTAGCGGCCGGCGAAGTCGACGCCCGCCCCGGCTTCGAGGAAGTGGGCGAGGTCGGCGTTCAGGTACCCGGCGTTGTAGGTCTCGTACACCGGACGCCCGCAGAGCCGGCCGAAGGCGTCGTGGAGGGCGAGGTCGAAGGGCGAGCTGCACACCCGCGCCGCCAGCAGCGGCACCGGGAGGCGGCCCCGGCGGAAGCGGTCCAGGATCGCCGACAGCTGGAGCTGGAAGGCGTGGCCCACCTCCAGGGCGTGACCGCTGGCCTCGAAGCCGCTCCAGGCGGGGACCAGGCCGGTGGTGAAGTCGATCAGGGCCTGGTGGCGCTCCTCGTAGGACTGTTCCGAGGGCCAGACCCACTGCACGCTCAGGGGGGTCTCCCCCCAGCCTTCGGCGCGGCGGCCGTCGGCGGCGGCTACCTCCAGGCGGACGCGGGCCACGGTGACGCTGGTGGTGGTCTCCGGTCCGAACTTCAGCGGCACCCGGGTCTCCACCGGCAGCAGGTGGAGGGCCGCGCCGGTGACCCGAACGTCGGTGGACCGGGTCACCCGCCGTGCCCGGCCGCGGCCAGGATTTCCCTGGCCTGCTGCAACTGGCGCTCCACGGCGTCCGGGCCGGTACCGCCCTCGATGTTGCGCCGGTCGAGGCTCGCCCGCAGGTCCAGGCGCCCCAGGGCGTGCTCGTCGAAGGCCGGGTGGTGGGCCCGCAGGTCGGGCAGGGCCAGGTCGGTGAGCGCGCACCCCCTGGCTGCGGCCTCGCGGACGACGGCCCCCACCGCCCGGTGCGCCTCGCGGAAGGGCACCCCCGCCTCCACGAGGAAGTCGGCCAGCTCCGTGGCCAGGGCGCCGGCGTCCACGGCCGCGGCCATGCGTTCGGTCTTCACCTCCATCGACTCCCAGGCCGAGGCGAAGACGTCGAGACAGTCGGAGGCGGTGTCGAAGGCGTCGAAGACGGGCTCCTTGTCCTCCTGCAGGTCCTTGCCGTAGGTCAGACCGAGACCCTTCATCGCCGTCAGCAGGGCGACCAGATCGCCGTACACGCGCCCCGTCTTGCCGCGCACCAACTCCAGGGAGTCGGGGTTCTTCTTCTGCGGCATCATGCTCGAGCCGGTGGCCCAGGCGTCGTCGAGCTCGACGAATCCGAACTCGGCCGACGAGAACAGGACCAGGTCCTCGCAGTAGCGGCTCAGGTGCATCATCAGGATCGCCAGCGCCGCCAGCGCCTCGAGGAGGAAATCCCGGTCGGAGACGGCGTCGATGCTGTTGCGGGTCACCCCGGCGAATCCCAGCTCCCGCGCCATGAACTCCCGGTCCAGGGCGAAGGCGGACCCCGCCAGGGCACCGGAGCCGAGGGGCATGCGGTCGCTGCGCCGCAGGGCGTCCGTCAGCCGCCCGAGGTCCCGCTCCAGGGCCCAGAACAGGGACAGGGCGTAGTGGGCGAACACGATCGGCTGGGCCTGCTGCAGGTGCGTGTACCCCGGCAGCACCGTCTGGCGGTGGTCCCCGGCGGAGGCCGCCAGGACCGTCTGCAGCCGGCGGATGCGCCCGTGGACAGCCTCGGTGGCGGCGCGCAGATACAGACGCTCGTCGAGGCTGACCTGGTCGTTGCGGCTGCGGCCGGCGTGCAGCTTGCCGCCGAGAGGCCCGAGGATCCCGGTGAGCCGCGCCTCGACGGCCATGTGCACGTCCTCCAGCCGCGGGTCCCACTCGCGGCCGGGCGCCGACAGCTCCCGCAGGACCTGGTCGAGGCCCTCGAGGAGACGGGCGCACTCCGGGGTGGTGAGCAGGCCCGCTCGCTCCAGGGCGCGGGCGTAGACCTTGCTGCCGGCGACGTCGACCTCCAGCAGACGCCGGTCGAAGCCGATGGAGGCGTTGAAGCGCTCCATCAGCTCGGCCGTGGCCCCGGAGAAGCGGCCGCCCCATGCCTTGTCGGAACCGGACATGATCGGTGCGGCGGGACTAGCTCTGCCGGAGGATCTCGTCGAAGACGTCGATGACCTGATCGATGCGGTCCTCGTCGACGATCAGCGGCGGCAGGAAGCGCACCATGTCGGGGCCGCAGGGCGCCGCGAGGATCTCGCGCTCCCGGAAGTCGGCCAAGTAGTCGGCGGCGGGCCGGTCGCTGACCACCGCCCCCTGGATGAGGCCCCTGCCGCGGAGCTCGGAGATCCGCTCGGGCCAGCGCTGCCGCAGCTTTTCGAGCCCCGTCCGCAACTGCCGGCCCCTGCTGGCCACACCCTCGAGAAAGCCCTCGTCGGCGATCTTGCCGAGCACCGCCAGGGCCACGTTGGCCACCACCGGGTTGGCCCCGAAGGTGGCGGCGTGGTCCCCCGCCTGCAGGGCGTCGGCGACTTTCTGGGTCATCAGGGTGGCGCCGATGGGCAGCCCGCCGCCGAGGGCCTTGGCCAGGGTCATCACGTCGGGCTCCACCCCGTACTGCTGGTAGGCCCACAGCGAGCCCGTCCGTCCCATGCCCACCTGGATCTCGTCGAAGGCGAGCAGCAGGCCGCGGTCGTCGCACAGCTTGCGCAGCCCCTGCAGGAAGTCATCGGTGGCCACGTGGACCCCGCCCTCGCCCTGGATCGGCTCGACGAGGACGGCGCAGGTCTCGTCGTCGACGAGGGCCTCCACCGATGCCAGGTCGTTGAAGTCGGCGAAGTCGACGCCGGGAAGGAGCGGGCCGAAGCCCTCCTGGTAGCGCGGCTGTCCGGTGGTGGAGAGGGAGCCGAGGGTGCGCCCGTGGAAGGAGTTGTGGAAGGCGATCAGCTTGTGGCGCCCGCCGGAGGTGTGGCCCCACTTGCGGCAGAACTTCAGCGCCGCCTCCCAGGCCTCGGTGCCGCTGTTGCAGAAGAACACGCGGTCGGCGAAGGAGCTCTCCACCAGGCTCTTCGCCAGGCGGGTGGAGGGCACGGTGTGGTAGAGGTTGGAGACGTGCATGAGTTGCGCCGACTGCTGCTCGATGGCCCTGAGGACGTCGTAGTCGCCGTAGCCGAGGGCGTTGACCGCCAGACCGCTGACGAAGTCGAGGTAGCGGTTGCCGTCGAGGTCGAAGAGGTAGACACCGTTGCCACGCTCCAGGACGAAGTCGGGCCGGCCATACGTCTGCAGGATGTACCGGTGTTCCTGCTCGATGAGGTTCTCGGTCTTTATCGTCATCTTCCCCTCTTTTCGCTATCGAAGGATTTGCGAGCCCACGCCCTCGTCGGTGAAGAACTCGAGGAGCAGGGAGTGGGGGATGCGTCCGTCCACGATATGGGTCTTGCGCACACCGGCTCGAACCGAGCGCACGCCGGCGCGCACCTTGGGGATCATCCCCCCCTGGAGCACGCCGGTATCGATCAGGCCCTGCACCTCGTCCACGCGCACCGTGGAGATCAGGCTCGACTCGTCGGCGGGATTCTCGAGGATCCCGGTGACGTCGGTGAGGAAGACGAGCTTCTCCGCCCCCAGGGCCGCGGCGATCTCTCCCGCCGCGGTGTCGGCGTTGACGTTGTAGGCCTCGCCGTCCTCCCCCCGGCCGATGGGAGCCACCACGGGGATCGTCTCGCCGTCGATCAACTCCCTCAGCGGCGCCGCGTCGACGCGGACCACGTCGCCCACGAAGCCCAGGTCCACGGGGCCTTCCCGGGTCTGCGCCACATGGGGGCGTACGTGGAGCACGCCGGCCTCCCGGGCCGAGAGGCCGCGCCCGCGCCCCCCGAGGGATTCGATCTCTTCCACCAGACCGCTGTTGACCTCCCCCGCCAGGACCGCCTCCACCACCTGCATCGTCTCCCGGTCGGTGATGCGCAGGCCGTTGACCCGCCGGGTCTCCACCTTGCGCTCGCGCAGGCGCCGGTCGATGGCCGGACCCCCGCCGTGGACGACGACCGGATTGATGCCCACGTGCTCCATGAAGACGAGGTCCCGCAGGACCGTGTCGGCGCCGCCCTCCGGGGCCAGGGTGCTGCCCCCGTACTTGACGACCACGGTCTTGCCGCGGAAGGCCTGGATGTACGGCAGCGCCTCGGCCAGTACCGACGCCTTGTCGATGTAGCTCTGAAGCTCCACAGGCGGACCTACCCGTCCCCCTCCTGGCCGCCGATGGCGGTGACCCGCCGCACCACGGCGCGCGCCTCGGAGGCGCTGCGGGACAGGACGAAGATCGTGTTCTCGCCGGCCAGGGTTCCCATCACCTCCGCCCACTCCAGTCGATCGACGGCCTCGCACACGGCCTGGGCATGGCCCGAGAGCGTCCGGATGACCGTCATGTTGCCGGCGCGGTCGACGCCGGTCACGTAGTCGCGCAGCTCGCGCTCGAAGACGCCGCGGTCGTTGTAGGCCCCCCGGCCCTCCGGCAGGGAATAGCGGAAGCCGCCGCCGGCGCGGGGAACGCGCACGACACCGAGCTCGCGCAAGTCCTTGGAGAGGGTGGACTGGCTGACCTCGATGCCCCGGCGCGCCAGCGCCTCCGCAAGGCGCTCGTGGGTGTCGATGCGTTCGGCCTGCAACAACTCCCGGATCGTTGCCTGGCGGACTCTTCGGGTATTCACGGCCTGAATAACTATTCCCTTTTTTGGAATAAGTATTCAATATAACCCGCTTGCACCGACTGTCAATCGCCGGAGGAGCGGCGCTTCCGGCCCCCCGCCTCCCGCGGAGAGAGCAGCTCCGACAGCCGCTGTTTCAGCTCCGGACCGTCGAGGCCGCGCACGAGCCCGCCGCCGACGGTGATCGAGATCGCCCGGGTCTCCTCGGAGACCACGATCGTCACCGCGTCGGTCTCCTGGGAGAGGCCGAGGGCGGCGCGGTGGCGCGTTCCCAGACGCTGGTCCTCCACCTCCTCCGCCAGGGGCAGAGTGCAGCGGGCGGCGAGGAGGGACTCCCCCTGGATGACCACCGCCTGGTCGTGCAGGGGCGAACGCGGCGTGAAGATGGCGGTGAGCAGATCGGCGGAGACCTGGGCGTTGATCGGCACCCCCGTATCGACGACGGCTCCCAGGCCCGCCTCGCGGCCGAGGACGATCAAGGCGCCGTAGCCGCGCTCGGCCAGCTGCACCGATCCGTTGACGACTTGGTCGATCACGCGCGACGGCTCGGTCTTGTAGAACCAGCTGAGGAGGGGGCTCTGGCCGATGGCCAGCAGGAGCCGGCGCAACTCGGGCTGAAAGAGGATGACGAGCAGGATCAGGAGGATCGACTGCACCTGCTCCAGCATCCACGCCAGGGCCATCATCTCGTGCTCCTGCCATCGCGCCGCCAGGGCCACGGAGACGAGCAGGAAGAGGCCGACGAGCATGTGCGCTCCGCGGTTGCCGCGGACCAGGGTGAGCAGCCGGTAGATGATCAGGGTGACGATCAGGAAGTCGAGGACCGACACCACCGTCACCGGGATGAACCCGAAGAGCTTGAAGAGGACGAGGCTGTCGCTCTGGATCACGGGGCCGCCTCCAGAAGGCGCACGGCGCGGACCGTCTCCTTCACGTCGTGAACGCGCAGGGCCCGGGCCCCGTGGACGACGGCGAGGACCCCCGCCGCCAGGCTGGCTTCGAGGGCATCGTCGGGTGTGAGACCCATCGGCTTCCAGAGGAAGGACTTGCGAGACGCCCCCACGACCACGGGGCAGCCCCGCACCGAGAACGACCCCGCCCGGCGCAGGAGCTCGTGGTTGCCGGCGAAGGACTTGCCGAAGCCGATCCCCGGGTCCACGGCGACGCGCTCCGCCGGAATCCCGTGGCGGGCGGCATGATCGACCCGGCCCTCGAGGTACCCGGCGACCTCTCCGGTCAGGTCGTCGTAGTGGGTGTTCCGCTGCATGGCGGCGGGGGTCCCGCGGCGATGCATGAGGATCACGGGAGCGCCGGCCCCAGCCGCCGCCGGGGCCATCTCCTCGTCGTGGGTGAGAGCGCTGATGTCGTTGACGATGTCGGCGCCGGCGGCCAGCGCCTGGCGGGCGACCCGGGCCTTGACCGTGTCGACGGAGAGGGGGATGCCGCTGTGCCGCCGGATGGCCTCGATGACGGGCACGATTCGCCGCTCCTCCTCCGCCGCGGGCACTTCGACCGCCGGGCCGTAGAGCGGCGGCCGGGTGGACTCGCCGCCCACGTCGACGATGTCGGCGCCCGCCTCGGCCAGGGACAGGGCCCGCTCCACGGCCGCGGAGGGCTCGGAGTAACGGCCCCCGTCGTAGAACGAGTCCGGGGTCACGTTGAGGACCCCCATGACCTGCACCCGCTGGCGGAAGTCGATCCGCCGGCCCCCTGCCAGCTCCCAGATCACCCCGGCGAGGGACCGCCGAGGGGCGCCGAAGAGGTGGCGCCCGGGCCGGCCTCCGCCTCGCCGCCGGAGCCCTCCTCGGAGGGCGCTTCCGCCGCCCCGTTGCCGGAGGCGGCCTCGCCCTGCGGTGCGGACTGCACCGCCTGGCGCTGCAGCGTCTGGCCGTCCAGGATGAGGTCGATCTCGGCGTCGTCGAGGACCTCGTACTCCAGGAGCGCCGCCGCCAGGTCGTCGAGGTGTCCGCGGTTCTCCTTGAGCAGGGCCGCGGCCCGTTTCTCGGCGTCGAGGACCAGCTCCCTGATCTCGCGGTCGATGGTCTGGGCCGTCTGCTCCGAGAAGTTGCGGGTCCGGGCGAACTCCTTGCCGAGGAAGACCTCCTCCTCCTCCCCTCCCAGGGACAAGGGCCCCAGGTCCTTGTTCATGCCCCAGTCGCAGACCATGCTGCGGGCCAGGCCCGTGACCTGCTTGTAGTCGGCCTGGGCGCCGGTGGAACGTTCGCCGAAGACAAGGGACTCGGCGCAGCAGCCGCCGAGGCCGGTGACGAGGTGGGCGCGAAGGCGGGACTCGGTCACCGAGTGCCGCTCCTCGGCCAGGAAGGAGACCATGCCCATGGTCTGCCCCCGGGGCACGATGACGGCCTTGTTGATGGGCGGCGCCCCCGGCGTGAGCTTGGCGGCCAGGGCGTGGCCGGCCTCGTGCACGGCGGCCAGCTTCTTGTCTTCCTCGGTCATGATCATGCTCTTGCGCTCGGCGCCGAGCATGACCTTGTCCTTGGCGTCCTCCATGTCCACCATCACCACCTGCTCGCGGTCACGCCTCGAGGCCAGCAGGGCGGCCTCGTTCACCAGGCTCTCGAGATCGGCCCCCGACAGACCGGGTGTTCCCTTGGCCAGGCGCTCCATGTCGACGTCCTCGCTCAGGGGGACGTTGCGGGAATGCACCTCGAGGATGCCCTTGCGGCCGCGCACGTCGGGCAGGCTGACGACCACCCGGCGGTCGAAGCGTCCGGGCCGCAGCAGGGCGGGGTCGAGCACGTCGGGGCGGTTGGTGGCGGCGATGAGGATCACGCCGTCGTTGGACTCGAAGCCGTCCATCTCGACGAGGAGCTGGTTGAGGGTTTGCTCGCGCTCGTCGTGGCCGCCTCCGATGCCGGCTCCCCGGTGGCGGCCGACGGCGTCGATCTCGTCGATGAAGATGATGCACGGGGCGCTCGCCTTGCCCTGCTCGAAGAGGTCGCGAACCCGCGAGGCACCCACGCCGACGAACATCTCGACGAAGTCGGAGCCGCTGATCGAGAAGAAGGGCACGCCCGCCTCGCCGGCCACCGCGCGGGCGAGATGCGTCTTGCCGGTGCCCGGAGGACCGACGAGGAGGACCCCCTTCGGCGTGCGTCCGCCCAGCCGCTGGAACTTCTTGGGGTCCTTGAGGAACTCGATGATCTCGTTGAGTTCTTCCTTGGCCTCGTCGGCGCCGGCGACCTCGCGGAAGGTGGTCTTGCGCTTGTCCTCCATCAGCAGGCGGGCCCGGCTCTTGCCGAAGGAGAACAGGCCGCGCGGACCTCCCTGCATCTGCCGCAGCATGAAGATCCAGAAGCCGATGAAGAGCAGCCACGGCAGGAAGGAGATGAGCACCGAGTACCACTGGAAGGGCTTCTCCTCGAAGGTGAAGTCGACGCCGGCCTCCTCCCACTCGCGCTTTGTCTCGGAGTCGATGGGACCGAGCTTGACCACGAACCGACCGCCGTCGGCGAGAATCCCCCGGAACTCCTCGTCGCCGATGATCCTGGCGCTGATGATCTGCCGGTCCTTGAGGTACTCGCGGTACTGGACGTAGGAAACCTCGCGGTTGTCCGTCGGCATGCTGCCGAAGAACTTGGCGGCGATGATGAGGACGAGGATCAGGAAGATCCAGAAGGCCCGGCTCCGCGACGGCCAGCGCCAGGGCACCTGGGGGCGTTCCTCCCCCGGACCGCCGTCGCCCGGGTCGCGGCCTTGGCCCTGCCGACCTTCGCGCTCTGACATCGGGGCTCCTAGGACTCGAACTCGAGGTAGAGGATTCGCCGGCTGCCCGCCGCGACGCGATGCCGGTGGCTCCGGGCGAGTCCGGCGACCCAGAGGATCTCCTCCTCGGCGTCCGGGGTGTGCGGCCTGTGGGTCAGCAGCAGGGCCTCGGGCCGGAGGATCCTCGGCCACTTGGCGTCGATGAAGCAGTCGCTGAGCTTCTTGTGACGCCCCTTCATGCCCAGGGGTTGCAGGCGATCGCCGGGCCGCGGACTGCGCAACGACAGTTCCCCCTCCGCCGCCCCGGCGTCGAAGGCGGCGCGCCAGCCGTCCAGGGACGGCCGAACTTCGTCGAACCGCGCCGGATCGAGGAACCGCGCCTCGAGGTTGATCCCGCGCTCCGGAACCTGGGTGCGCCCCGGGAGCTCGACTCTGGCGTGGACACGGGAGGCCGGGCCGCGACGGAGGATCAGGCTGGCGCCGGTGCCCTGCACCCACAGACCGCCGGCGACCGACCGCAGGCCCGAGCCCGTGGCCGCCGCCTCGGAGGCCGCTTCCACGGCCGCCCGGGAGACCGGGACGTGTTGCGCAAGCTCTTGAATATACTGACGTAACACACGCCGCCGGACGGCCCTATGATAGCCGAGCAGGCGTCCGGCATCAAGTGTGACCCCCTCCGGGTCCCGGCGCACCAGGGCCTGCCTCGCCGCCTTGCGGGCGACGCCGTCGAGATAGTCGTCCTCGTCGCGCAGCAACGAGGCGGTACGCGACAGGACACCGACCACGGCGGGGTTGTGGCGCCGTCTCAGGCTCGGCAGCAACTCGTGGCGCACCCGGTTCCGGGGCACCGCCAGGTCGCGGTTGCCGGGATCCTCGCGGAACTCGATGCCCTCCCGGGAGGCGTAATCGCGGATCTGCGCCCGGGTGGCGGCCAGCAGTGGACGGAGGACGCCGGGGGCGCGCACCGGGGACATGGCCCCGAGCCCCGTGGAACCCGCACCACGGAGCAGCCGCAGGAGGAGGGTTTCGGCCTGATCGTCGGCGTGATGGGCGACGGCCACCCACCGGCACCCGGACTGCCGCCGGACCCGCTCGAACAGTGCGTACCGGGCCTCCCGACCCTCCTCCTCCAAGGACCGCCCGGACTGGCGGGCCTCTCCGGCGACGTCGATGGCCTCGACCGTGACCGGCAGACCGAGCCCTTCCGCGGCGGCGGCCACGAAGCGGGCGTCCTCGGCGGATTCCTCGCGCAACCGGTGATCCAGATGGGCGATGTGCAGACGGCGGGATTGGCGGGTGCGGTGCAGGAGGTCCATCAGGACCATGGAGTCGAGGCCGCCGGAGACGGCGGCGACGATGCCGTCTCCAAGGACAACCCCGGCCTCCCCCAGGGCTTGATCGAGGACGGCCTCCAGGTCCTTCTGGGGTCCGCTGGCTGGGCTCATGGTCACGTCCGGGTGGGGCGGCAGCCGCGCCCTCCCCTTCTTGGGCCGCCCGGCCTAGATCATTCGGAGACCGTGATCCCGAGCGGCTCGGTCCACCCGCTGACACGGTCGTCGATGTCGACCGCCCGCACACGGTAATAGTAGGTCTGACCGCGCCTCACGGTGTCGTCTTCGCGGGTGGTTCTGAACTCGTGGGGCAGGATCTCGGTGTAGTCGCCGCCCCGGGTGCTGTTGGCTACCGTCGTCCGCTGCACCTCGTAGTGCAGGATGGCACCCTTCGACGCTGTCCAGGTGATCGTCACCACGGGTCTGTCGTTGGGATTGGACGGGGTGGCCGCCACGAGCCGCACGTGGGTGGGCATCTCGACGCCGCCCGTGGTCCCCTCGCCGGTCTCCGACCTCGGGCCGACATTGCCCTCGGCATCGAAGGCCTGCACCTGGTAGTAGTAGGTGGTCTGTTGCGACAGGGCGGTGTCGACAAAGGTGCTCGTCACACTCGAGTCGAGCGTCGCGAAATCGCCGTCCTCCTCGTCGGCGCGATAGATGATGTAGCCACTCACGCCGGTGAGCCTGCTCCCGTCCTCGTCGCGCCTCGGGGGCCGCCAGGACAGCTCGAGCTGGTCGGGATGCTCCGGCACCGGCCGCCCCGTGACCTGGGAGGGCGCTTCCGGCGCCTGGACATCCAGCAGGACGGTGGCGCCGCTGAAGGCGGAGGGCGCGCTCTCTCCGGAGGACGTCACCACGGTGACACGGTAGTAGAGGACCTGTCCGCTCGTCAGGTTGGAGTCGATATAGCTCGTCTGGCCGGTGGTGAAGGGCGTGCCCTCGGCGCCGGCGAGACGCGCGTATCCCTCGTCGGGCCGGCGGGAGCGGTAGACGTTGTAGCCGAGCAGCTCGTCGTCGTCGCTGGGACTCCAGGTGAGGACGACGCGGCTCACCTCGCCGGCGGCGGAGACCGCGGCCGGCGAGGCGATCCCCGGGGTGGTGGCCGGCACGGCGGCGGCGCGAGGACTGACGTTGCCGGAGGCGTCGGCTGCGCTGACGGAGTAGTAGTAGATCGTCGCCGGCTCGAGCCCGGTATCCGTGAAGGTGATCGATCCGGCATCGACCGTATCGACTGCGGTCAGGGCCTCCGGGCCGTCCTCGGACCGGTAGACGATGAAGCTGCTCAATCCGGTCAGATCGCCGCCCCCGAGGTCGGTGCGAGGCCTGGTCCAGCGAAGGGACACCTCGGCCCGGTCTTCGTCGGAGATGGCCACGAGGCCGGTGGGGGTGTCCGGAGCCACATCGTCAGCCCCCGCAGTGCCGCTGACGAGCACCGAGGGCTCGCCCTCGAACTGCGCGGTGACCGCCGTGACCCTGTAGTAGACCAACTCGCCAGCACCGAGACTGGAGTCGACGAAGGTGGTGCGGCCCGTGCTGAACGCCTCTCCGCCGTCTCCCTCCAGGCGCGAGAAGGGCTCGTCCGGACGCGCCGCACGGTACACGTTGTATCCGAGAAGGTCGCCATGGTCCACCGCCCCCCAGCTCAACTCGATACGGCCGATGCCGTCCTCGACCGCCACATTCCCCGGAGCCGGGACCCCCGTCGTGGTCACCCGGACGGCGACGGACGGGACGCTCTCGTTGCCGGCGCCGTCGACCGCGATCAAGGCATAGCGGTAGGTCGTGAGCCCAGTAAGCCCGGAGTCTTCGAAGCGGCGATCGTCCGAGCCAAGGGCGGCCGTGCGCACGAAGGAGCCCTCCCCTTCGGCGCGGAGCAGAACGAACCCCGACAGGCCGGTCAGCGGGCCCCCGTCCGCGTCGTGGGAGGGCGCGCTCCAGCGCAGGGTGATCCGCGAAGGATCCGATGGGACCGGCTCGGCTTCCACTCCCCGGGGCGCCCCCGGCGCGCGGTCGTCCGCAAATGAGGTCGCTCCCACGAAACCCGACAACTCGCTCCACACGCCGTCCGAGCCCACCGAGC